>CAJUBM010000027.1 GCA_910584735.1 uncultured Muribaculaceae bacterium | reverse complement strand
TCTCTTTATTTGATGATTTCTAAACTAACGCGATTTTATCGCACCAGTAGTAAAGGGGGATTAAAAGTAATAGTTGAAATTTGGGAATGAGAACCCGCTCCCGGGCGGCAATGAGACATATTCACTGCCGCAACGAGGGGAGCGGTAACCGATTGTCAGACGGTGATGTCCATTAAAGGAGTGGGATTCAGATAGCCGATATGGCCGCTTTCCTTGCCTGAGTCTGCGGCAAGCTGCACATCAATCAATGCCGGAGCTTTGGAAGCCACAGCCTCGGAAAGCGCGGCCTCGAATTCGGCAGGAGTAGTAACGAGGTATGTCTTGGCACCAAAAGCATCACCGAGTTTGTCATACCTGGCATTTATATCAAGAGTGGTGGGAGCAGGGTCGGTAGTATTGTCAAGCGGTTTCCCTATACCGTTATAGATACCGCCGTTGTTGAACACGCAAACCGTAACCGGAAGTTTGAAACGGCATATCGTAGAGAAATCCATCCCCGAGAAGCCAAAGGCCGAATCACCTTCGATAGCCACCACGCTCTTACCCGTGGCAACCGCAGCACCTATAGCAGAACCCATACCCATGCCCATAATGGCCCATGTGGCGCAATCTATACGGTGGCGCGGCAGCGACATGTCTATAGTATCGCGGCAATCATCAAGAGTATTCGCACCCTCGTTCACAAGTATCACGTCAGGATTAGCCTCCAGAACCTTCTTGGCTGCGGACAACGCGCTCCAATGGGTCATAGGCACTGTCTGCGGGGCAAGACGCTCAAGGAATTTGGCGTTCTTGGCCTTGCTCTCAGCCTGTATGCCGGGAACCCACTGCGGATCCATACCCATCTTTGCCGGAAGTTTGGCAAGGATAGCCTCCAGCGAACTGCGGAGATCGCCTATCACGGGGGCATCGATATGCCGGTTGCAATCAATTTCGGTAGGATCGATATCAAGCTGGATAAACTTCCCTGCGGGATTCCACTTGCCATGCCCGCGTGAAAGTAACCAGTTCAGCCGCGCACCGACAAGCATAACGACATCCGCCTGCTCCATAATAGTAGACCGCACAGACAAGGCGCTCAACGGATGATTGTCAGGCAGAATACCCTTGGCCATAGACATAGGGTAATAAGGCACACCGGTGCGCTCTACCAGTTCCTTTACAAGGTCTTCCACACGTGCGAAAGCCGCACCCTTGCCAAGAAGGATGGCCGGTTTCCTGGCGTTTGCCAGCAGATTCACGGCACGCTCCACGGCTTCCGGGGCAGGCAACATGGCAGGCTGCAAATCCACCGGGGTGTTTAACAGAGCCTCAGCTGCGGCATGATCCATAACCTGCCCCAAGGCCGGTGTTGTAATATCCAGATAGACACCTCCGGGACGTCCCGACATAGCGGCACGGAAGGCGCGTACCACGCCGGTAGGTATATCCTCCGCGCGGTTCACACGGTAGGCTGCCTTTACCAGAGGTTTTGCAATGTTAAGCTGGTCAAGTCCTTCATATGTGCCTTGTTCAAGATCTATAGGCTCACGTACGGAGGAACCCGAAATCTGCACCATAGGATAACAGTTCACCGTGGCATTGGCTGTGGCTGTAAGGCCGTTAAGGAATCCCAGCGATGATACGGTCATAAGCACACCCGGCTTACCCGACACATATCCGTGGGTTGCGGCTGCCATACCGGCCTGTTGTTCATGGCGGAATCCTACGAAACGGATTCCCTGCCCCTGTATAATATACGCGGCCTCAGTGATGGGGATTCCCACAAGCCCGTAGACATCGGTAACACCCAAGTTTTTCAGCGCCCTTGCCAGGATATACATACCCGTAACCTGTTCCGGGAAATGAGGGGCGGACTGTGTTGTATTTTTAGTTGTCGTGTCTGACATAGTTGTTAATTTTTTATTGTTAAAAGTAAGAATTAGAAAAAAGTTTTTAGTTGCCGGAGTTCTGTATGCCATCAGCATAGAGCTTTCGGCAACTAAAAACCCACTAACAACTAAAAACTATGAATTTCTATTCTATATTCATTCGTAAAACGAATTTGGAAGTTGAAACATTTATATGCTCTCAAACAGCATGATTACATCTTGCCATCGGGAAGCGGAGCCGTTGTACCGTTCTTGGCAAACTCCTCAATCTGGTCATCGGTATAGCCAAGACCCGAGAGGACCTCCTTAGTATTGCCGCCGAGCTCGGGACATGGACCATAGGTAGGCTGGTAGTTTGACATGGTGAACGGACAGCCTACAGTAACAAACTCGCCTACAGGCCCGGGCTGGTTAATCTTAACCAGTGTGTTTCCGTCATAGAGGCTTTCATCCTCCATTATCTCCTTGGTATTGAGTACCGGGGCGCAAGGAACGCCGAACGGAGCCAGTTTTTCAACAATCTCATACTTGGTATACTGGAGAGCCCACTGCTGTACACGGGCAATCAGTTCATCCTTGTGGCGGTCACGCGCATCAGCCGTGTTGAAATCGGGGTTGGTAAGCCAGTCTTCGAAACCGAAGGCCTGACAAGCCTTCTCGAAATCCTTGGCGCCACGCTGGAAGATGATATATGCGTAGTCGTTGGGGTCGGTCTCCCATCCTTTACACTTGTACGTCCAGCCGAGAACGCCGGAACCCTCCGTATTGCCCGAACGGGGAACATAGTCCGGGAATTTCTGGTTAGGATACTGCATGTACTGCGTCAGGTAACCAATCTTATCAAGCGTAAGCTGGTCGCGGGTCTTGATACGGCAAAGGTTCAGGCATGCATTGTGCATCGACTGATATACGTAGCACCCTTCGCCGGTATGCGTACGCTGCTGGAGGGCTGCCAACAATCCGATGAGCATATGCATACCCGTGTTGGAATCGCCCAGTGCGGCGCCTGACTGTGTAGGGATATTATATTCACCTTCATACCAGCCGGTTGTCGTTGCAGCGGCAGCGGTAACCTGTGCTATAGGCTCGTAAGCTTTCAGGTCTTTATACTTCGATGTCGGAGGGAAGCCCTTGATAGTGCCGTAGATACATCTGGGATTGAGTTTGTGCACTTCTTCCCAGCTAAAGCCGAGCTTGTCCATAGCTCCGGGATGAAGATTCTCCACAAATATATCGGCCTCCTTTATCAGTTTCGTAAGTATCTCCTTACCATCTGGAGTCGCGGCGTCAAGAGTCAGGGATTTCTTATCCGAGTTAAGCTGCAGGAAGTAATAGCTCGGCAGCTTAGGGTCGAACTGCAATTCGTTACGTGTTGCATCGCCGGTTCCCGGACGCTCTATCTTAACGACATCGGCACCAAGCCATGCAAGCAT
Organism: uncultured Muribaculaceae bacterium; assembly: GCA_910584735.1. Taxonomy (GTDB): domain Bacteria; phylum Bacteroidota; class Bacteroidia; order Bacteroidales; family Muribaculaceae; genus UBA7173. Next base: position 23,383 of record CAJUBM010000027.1, on the reverse strand, counting down.
CTGTGTACATGAAGGACCTGACTGCACATTTGTAAAGTCAACGACCTTGATTCCTTGAAGAGGGGCACAATTCATAGTTTTAAATTCCTCCTTGAAATTATTAGTTGATTAGTTATCTGATTTGAATTTTGGCCTACACATATGTCGCGAATACATACATTCTCCTATATTATTCCCGTCCCCGTTGAAGACGGACTTTCAGATACCGCCGTTCTCCCGAGGACACAGTGTGTAAGTCAAAGCCGTGCAAAGTTTTCATCCGGCTTTTTTATTCGTTCGATATTATAACATCATTCAAATGGAATAAGTTTTTATAAAAACAGACTTAACTCATAAAAAAAATGTATCTTTGCACGAAGCCGGAGAAACCGGCAGCAATCATTGTGTTTAGCAAATCCAACGGATATGAGCATTATCATCCTCGGCATAGAATCATCCTGCGATGACACATCGGCAGCCGTGATAAGCGACGGACTGCTGCTCTCGAACGTCATAGCATCGCAAAGCGTACATGAGGAATACGGCGGAGTCGTTCCTGAACTCGCCTCACGCGCCCATCAGCAGAACATAGTACCCGTGGTCGATGCCGCGATAAAACGCGCCGGCATCTCAAAGTCCGATCTTTCTGCCATAGCCTTCACACGCGGGCCGGGACTGTTGGGGTCGTTACTTGTAGGCACCTCGTTTGCCAAAGGGATGTCGTTGGGACTTCGAATCCCGATAATGGACGTAAACCATCTTCACGGGCACGTGTTGAGCCATTTCGTACGCCGTAAGCCTGAGGACGAGGTTCCCGATTTCCCATTCCTGTGCCTGCTCGTTTCGGGTGGCAACTCTCAGATTATATTGGTAAAATCCCCGTCCGATATGGAGATTCTCGGACAGACCATCGATGATGCCGCCGGAGAGGCGTTCGACAAATGTGCCAAAGTGATGGGGCTACCCTACCCCGGAGGGCCGCATATCGACCGGCTTGCCGCCGAAGGAGATCCCTCAAGATTCAAGTTCGCCAAACCACATATACCGGGACTGGATTACAGCTTCAGCGGCCTTAAGACCTCCTTCCTATATACCCTGCGCGATGAATCCAAAACCAACCCCGACTTCGTGAAGGAGAACATGCCACATCTGGCAGCCTCACTCCAACGCACTATAATCGAGATACTCATAGACAAACTCGACCGCGCGGCAAAACAGACCGGCGTACGCACCATAGCAATCGGAGGGGGCGTATCGGCAAATTCCGGCGTACGCGCCGCAGTGGCCGACTATTGCCGGCGCCATAACCTCAAAGCTTTCATTCCCGAACGTGCATTTACAACCGACAACGCCGCCATGGTGGCTATAGCCGGATATTTCAAATATCTCGAACATGATTTCTGCCCTTATGACCGGGCGCCGTTCGCCCGGGTGACAGTAGGCAGCAACCGCCCCTCCTAAGATACCAGCCAATTTATAAAATACCCACCATGATAACACAACGTCTTCTCGCACGCCTGCAGCAACTCGGACTTACGGTATCAACAGCAGAAAGCTGTACCGGGGGGAATATAGCCCATCGGCTGACCCTCGTTCCCGGAGCCTCCGAAGCCTATTCCGGCTCGGTGGTGAGCTATACGAACCAGGTCAAATCATCGCTGCTCGGTGTGCCTGAGGAGACGCTGCGGCTCTATGGAGCCGTGTCTCAGAACACGGTTACGGCTATGGCTGCCGGAGTATGCCGGGCAATAGGCACAGACTGCGCCATGGCGACTTCCGGCATCGCGGGCCCCGGAGGAGGCACACCGTCGAAACCGGTCGGCACCGTGTGGATTGCCGTACGCACACCCTATCGCGAAGAATCGCGATGCTTTCATTTTTCCGGCACACGTAGCGAGATTATAAATCAAGCTACCGAAGCCGCCATATCACTGCTTCTTGGAATACTACCTTAAATCAAAAAACCGATAAACATGATTGAAAAATTTGACAACGACCGAAGAGTTCTCGAACTCCTGTCACAGTCTTTCCCTACTGTGAGTTCGGCGTCCACCGAGATTATAAATCTCGAGGCCATACTCAATCTGCCCAAAGGTACGGAACATTTCGTGGCCGACATACACGGCGAGGATGAGGCTTTCAGCCATATCCTGCGAAATGCCTCAGGCAATATCCGCCGAAAAGTAAACGAGATTTATTCCACATCCATGCGCGAGGAAGACATACGCGCCCTGTGTACACTGATATATTATCCCGAACGGAAACTCGAACTCATAAAGGAGGAAGAGGCCGATTTGGGAAATTTCTACAACATAACCCTCCATCGCCTTGTAAAGGTGTGCAGGTCGGTATCATCGAAATACACCCGCTCCAAAGTCCGCAAGGCTCTCCCGAAAGAATTCGCCTATATAATAGAGGAGCTTCTTCACGAAGAGCATACCGATTATGACAAACAGGCATATTTCTCACGCATCATAGAGACAATAATCTCCACGGGACAGGCCGATGCCTTTATCGTCGCCATATGCAATGTGATACAACGGCTGAGTATCGACCAACTGCACATTCTCGGCGATGTGTTCGACCGTGGGCCGGGCGCGCACCTGATAATGGATATGCTCTGCCACTACGACAGGTTCGATATACAGTGGGGCAACCATGACGCACTATGGATGGGGGCCGGAGCCGGGAATACCTGCTGCATAGCCAACGTTCTGAGGGTGTCGCTCCGCTACGGCAATATGACCACCCTTGAGGACGGCTACGGCATAAACCTTCTTCCACTGGCCACTTTCGCCATGGATGTATACGGTGATGATGACTGCCGCCAGTTCCTCCCGAAACTGTCCGACACAACCGATGCGGCCGGAATCCCTGACGAGAAGACCCAGATGCTGATGGCAAAAATGCACAAGGCTATAGCGATAATACAGTTCAAGCTCGAAGGTCAGATGATTGCAAAACGGCCTGAATGGAAAATGGCCCACCGTAACCTCCTACACCTGATTGACCGCGAAAAGGGTACAGTTCTTATATATGGCACGGAACACCCGATGCTCGACACGAACTTCCCGACCGTAGATACTACCGATCCGTATGCCCTTACATGCGAAGAGGAACGGCTTGTGGAGCGCCTGCGCCATTCATTCCTCGTCAGCGACAAGCTACGCAAACACATAAACTGCCTCTTCTCCCATGGCTGCATGTATGCCATAACGAACGGCAACCTGCTCTTCCACGCCTCGATGCCTCTAAATGCCGATGGCACTATGATGGATGTCGACATAAACGGGGAGAAATTCCACGGCCGCGAACTGCTGCACCGCGTAGGCATGATGATGAGGGCGGCCTTCAACACCGATACCCCCGCCGATGTACGCGATTTCGCTATAGATTTCTATTGGTATCTATGGTGCGGCACAGACTCCCCGCTCTTCGATAAGGCAAAGATGACCACCTTCGAACGCTACTTTATAGCCGACAAAGCCACGCACAAAGAGGACAAAGGGCATTATTATACCCTCCGCGACAATCCCGACATATGCAATATGATTCTTGACGAATTCTCTGTTAAGGGGGAACACCGCCACATAATAAACGGCCACGTGCCTGTTCGCACTATCAAAGGCGAAAGCCCCGTACGTGCCGGCGGCCTGCTTATGGTTATCGACGGCGGTTTCGCCAAAGCATACCACAACACCACTGGTATTGCAGGATATACACTTATCTACCATAGTCGCGGCCTCCAGCTTGTGCAACACGAACCGTTCTCATCCACGGAAGAGGCCGTTACCCAAGGTACTGACATACGCTCTACCACACAGCTTGTAGAACTAAGCAACCAGCGGCAGCGTGTGCGCGACACCGACAAGGGATCCGAACTACAGGCCCAAATCAACGAACTCACCGAACTTCTCTACGCCTACCGTCACGGCCTAATAAAAGAGCGTACGAAGTAAACAATACATACAGTACAAAGATACGTTATATGAGAGGGATAAATTTAAGGAGATGCGTCAAAATTCATATAGACGCCTTCCAACATTATCCGAGGTAACTTATAGTGGCGCCGGACCTCCGGGACGGCAGGCCACCCGAAGAGGCGAGGCATAACTGCTATTAGGATAATATAATCCGCTTTTTCTTAAAAAGTCACCTGATATGTATATGTTATAATGCTCTTACTCTTCGGGTGGCCTGCCGTCCCGGAGGTCCGGCGCCACTACCATCCGGTTCCACTAAAAAGCAGTTACTATCGTTAAAAAACTTCATATTAACAAAGTCGGTGTGTCAGAATGATTTTGACACACCGACTATATTTTACAAAAAACTTTCAATGGCGCCGGAATTATCAGTCTCCCTATCAGCATCTTCACCAGTCTGATTTCCAACCCCTTCATCATTAACAACGGCTTCCGGTAAAGCAACAGGTTGTTCTGCCTGCTTCGATGGCACATTCTGCGCGGCTGAATCCTCCTTATGGCGGGGTTCTTCCTTATCGGGAGCGGCATATGTACCGCCGGCCTGCGAGAGGAACCGCTTTATCTTGGCCGGAGCGGCAGAACCGTAGGCGTTGAATATATTGAAGGCCACAACGATATCGGTAATCTTATTATCGGCTACATATTTCTTCATGTTACGGGTGAAATATCGGAAGTCGACAACATGGACCTCGTTGAAGGAATAGAACATGTAGCCCGGCAGCGTATTTCCATAGCTGTCCTTTATAATAAGGAGACGGCGCGAACCGGGAGTGCCTGTCTCCACTTTAACCAACAACTGGTCGCCCCCCATAAAGGTACAATAAGCACCTCCGCTTCCATCCTTATAATGTTTGAAGAACGTGCCCTTGTAAGGTTTTGACTCCCCGGTCACCTTATATTCTTTGTTTGTATTATACGTTACGAACGTAGTGGTATAATCAATTCCTTTGGGAGTATAATAAACGAAATCCTCAGGTGCGTTCTTGACAGATATATCTTTCGAATAGCCATACATACTTCCAACATATCCATGGACTACATGGCGCTCGTAGGAAGAAAGGTCGCGGAACGGCACTCCGGCAACATGCGCCAGCTGCCTGGCCGCATAATATCCACCGAGCGGCGCCCAATGGTGGTCGGTACGAAGATATATGTCCTCATCCACATGCTCTGCCAAAGCCGAGTATGCATCAACGAACCTTGCCTTCGAAGAAAGCTTGTTATGGATGTTCACTATGGTGGGACGTTGCGGCTTGCTGCATTTAGCCGCCTTTTCAGGGAGATAGAACTCCGTTGCCGTAGGTATAGGCATCGCATATACATTAACGCCGGGGAATGTCTCCGCATACGCGTTGACCGCATCTATATAACCCTGTCCGCCGTTAGGGCTACCCCCGTAGGCCATCAGTGCGCGTACATTATCGCCCGTGCCTACTATTATTATACCCGAATTAGCTATCTTCGCGTTTTCATCCGCCGTAAGATTATTCGTATATTCCTGAGGCTCCCCGTCACCCGGTTCAGTGACGGATGCGTCTGCTACAGGCGTCTCAGACGGACGGAAGGTTACCACCTCCTCCGGCGAACCGTAAGTGTATCTGAACGCATTACGTATATTCATACTCAACGTCATGAAATCGTCACGGAAAGGCTCGCTGTCGCTGAACCAATGAGAAATCTCCGCCGTAAGTTCAGCCGGCGCCGAGAGCAGCTTTCCCATGTCGGGAAATGTTGCCAATTCTCTCTTTTCAAGTTCAGAGTATGTTGTGCGCGGCATAAACAGAAACACCGCCGTGAGAGCCACGAAAACGGCAGCAACCAACACTATATATAGTTTATGAGCCGCCCCGGTAGCTCCACGAAGTTTCTTACGTTTTGCATCCGGCATACCTTTCCCCGAAATGCTGTTATTCTTCGTCTCCATCAATGGTCTCCTCCTCATTATCATTGTCATCGTCCACCTCTGAATCTGCATCAGATTCATCTCCGGCATTATCAACAGGCTCAAAATCGTCATCGCCCATTGGCCCGGAGACGCTATCATCCTCAAACCCCTGCAAAAGCATCGTGCGCAACCGTGCCGCTGTTTTCGGATTTACAGCAAGAGCCACACAGTTCACGAACACCATATCAGTGACACCGTGCCTCCTGACATAATCAGCCAGATTATGCGGAAAGTAACGGAAATCCACTACATGTACCTCCTCGAACGATCCGAAAAGATTCGAGGCCATGGCGTTTCCAAAGCTATCCTTTACAATCAACAGGCGCCGTCCGGGCGTCCCCCCGGTCTGTGAGACCTTCACCGTGCGCGTATCTCCACCCATGAATGTAAGATACGCCGCCCCGCTGCCATCGGGATAATGTTTGAAGAATATCTCCTCATGCAAAGGAGTCTCACCGACAGTCCTGCCGCCGGACAGGGAATAATTCACAAACTCAGCCTTATACCCTGTAGGAGGCATGAAGTATATGAAATCCTCCGGGGCTTTCTTCACCTCCGGGTCGCCTGAAAATTTGTGCATCGTGCCTACATAGCCGCGTACCACCTGCGGCGTGTACTCCTTTAGCGGCCGATAACCCACCCCTGCCGCCTCGGCAAAGGCACTACCGGCATAATAGGCGCCCAACGGCGCCCAATGGTGGTCAGTGCGGTTATATATCTCCTCATCAATATGGTTACGCAGCGTATCATTGACAAACACCGGCGTTACCATCGTATCCAAAGCTGATGCCGTGGCAAGGATACAGCGCTGCTCGGCACCCGGCACCCCGTATCCCTCAGGCATATAATATTCCCCCTGTGACGGCGCCATAAGCATATATACCTTTACCCCGTCTTTGGCAAGGGTGCGGGCATACTCGTTAATGGCCGAGGCATAGGCATATCCTGCCCCGGGCGAGAGGGAACAAGGCTGCATCGCGCGGACACACCCCGTAGTATCGCGATAAACGATTATACCCCGGCGCCCTTTGCGAACCCAAGAGGAACTGTCGGGACTCATCCAAAGTGTCTGTATTACCGGCGCCCGCCGTGTGCCGCGCCTACGCCTGCGCCTCCCTGACCTGCGTTTACTCTTTCTTTTCTTCTTTGACGCCGAAGCCCTTTTCTTGCGGGACTTCTTCTTGCGGGATGCCTGGGCTGCCACCGCCGCAGGGTCGGGAAAAGCCATGGCATCAGGCACAACGATAAGCAACACCAGTGCCATACAGACAGCTTTCATTATTTTAACCGCATGTGACATCATACTTAGAACCGGGTATAGATGAAAGCATTATTCGTGGCTCCGACAAGAAGCGCCACACTCGCCACAAGAATAGAGACCGCTATCACGGCCCTTGTAAAAAGCACCAGATGCCCCCCGGCAGAGGGAGACACATCTACAAGGCGGTCAGCCATACGTGCGGCCACGGAGCGCACAGGCAGGCATAACAGCAGCGCGGCAATCCACAGCCACAGATTGTCCATCACGGCCGACTGCACATCGAAAGGAATCCCGCTTCCTTCTCCACCAAAGAAAAATGCCCTATAAAACTGTGTCATACGGCTGAAATCCTCGAAATAGAACATCCCCCAACCTATGATAATCAGCAATATGCTATAAAGATGAAGCAACGGACGCGGTACACGCCAACGCAACAGCGTATATTTCTCCAACATTATTATCAGGCCGAAATACAGACCCCATATGATGAAGTTCCAACTCGCGCCGTGCCACATGCCGGTAAGGAACCATACCGTGAGGATATTGAGAGCCTGGTGCCTACGGTTTCCACCCATGGGTATATACACATAGTCGCGGAAGAAGGAACCCAGGCTCATGTGCCAGCGGCGCCAGAAATCGGTCATCGAGGTACACGTGTATGGATGGTTGAAATTCTCAGGGAAGTGGAATCCGACACACCGGCCAAGCCCGATGGCCATATCCGAATACCCGGAAAAATCGAAATATATCTGTATGGTGAAAGCTACGATGCCAATCCATGCCCCGGCTGTGGAAAGATGCGTGAGGTCACCTCCTATAAGACGCGTGGCCACCTCTCCCATGATATTGGCGAAAACCACCTTCTTGCCAAGCCCGATGAAAAACCTGTAAGAGCCATCGGTTATGTCGGACAAAGAGACCGTACGGTTGTTTATCTCGGCGGCTACCGTGCCGTAACGGACTATCGGGCCTGCAATCAACTGTGGGAACATCGCTATGTAAAGCAGCAAGTCAAGGAAATTGCGCTGTACGGGGGATTCCCTGCGATAAACATCGACCAAATACGAGATCGATTGGAAAATATAGAAACTTATACCAATCGGCAGGGCTATCTGCGGCACATCTACCGAGATACCGAATTCGGCAAGCGCTCCGGCAAAAAATCCGAGATACTTGAAACTCCCGAGTATCCCCAGGTCAAGAGCCACACCGATGAAAAGCCATACCTTCCGCCACAGCTTTTTGTCCCATGCCCCCATCAAACGCCCGCATATAAAATTTACCAGTACGCTGACAAGCATCAGCACAACATAAATCGGCTCTCCCCACGCATAGAACAAGAGTGAGAAAATCACCAGGGCTATGTTACGGGCAAGCAACGGGCGTCTCAGAGCATCTCCGGCCGAGATACGGCGTTTATCAATCCATCCACCGGCCAGATAGCTCAGGACAAATAAGGGAATGAAAACGAAAATGAACAATAAATCTGAAAAAACCATTTCAAATAAATATCGGACTATCCGAACAAAACAAGTCTTCTTTACGAAAATTTCATCTCACGGGCGGGATGGCAGCCACTATAGCACCCAGTCTCTCAGCCAAAAAGCCTCCGAGCAGACGTGCGCCGGCCGGATTGGTATGTATCCCATCGGAAGTATAGCGATGTCTACCGGCGCCCTCAACATCGCGCCTTATTTCCACCTCCTTGTCAGCACGTATCACCTCCGCATGCAATCCTTTGGCAACCCCTTCTATAATATCACTTACGCGTCTTACACGTTCCAACGGAGCCTGCACCATCTCTGTAGGCGTCACAAGCACAATACGTGCAGTCGGGAAGTTCCGCGACAGCATATCACACGATAGCCGTACGCTTCCCGCCAATGAGACCACCTCTGAAGGAGGCACCGACATGTCAAACGGCGGAGCCGACACCACCGCCTCGGCAGTCTCATCGAATATACCATTGCGGCGTGAGGCAAACCAGGCATCGTTGGCGCCCGCGTAGACCACTATCACATCAGGTACAGGAGCTTCCCCGGAAGCAGCAGCCCGGCAAAGACGCACCACCTGGTTATACACGACATTGTCATCATCAAGTACATCGGAGAAAGCCTCCGCATCAATCTTAGTAGAAGTGGTGTTAGTCCATGTAGCGCCGCTCCGGGCAAATACCGATATGCTCTTCGGAGAGGCCATACGTTTGAAATGGCAGCTCCACCCGCGTTCCACATCGCAACTGTCCCCGCCAATCCATGTCATGGAATCACCAAGAAGAGCCACATTGCAATCGGAAAGACTGCGGGCGGAAGCAAAAAAACCGAAAACGGCCATCACCATCAGCACGGCCAATGCTTTTCTCATAGTGTCTTAATTTTAGAAATGCAAAGTTACGTCTTTTTCAGATTAATAAACTCTATTAGGCTGTTAAATGCGCTATCTGCATCTGAAAAAGAGCCCCGGACATCACATATTGTTGCTTTTTCATCTCAAAATTAATGAAATTCAAAAAAAAATCGCCAACTTTGCACTCCGAGACAAAGAGTGTGTAATTCGCTCGGAGCAATGTAATACACAGATGCAATTTACAGTAGCCCAGATTGCCGCCATGGTAGGCGGTTCCATAGAGGGAAATCCCGAGGCTATGGTATCCGCCTTCGCCAAAATCGAAGAAGGACACCCGGGAGCAATATCTTTCCTCGCAAACGAGAAATATACCCATCACATATATACCACCGGCTCTACAGCCGTGTTGGTGAGCCGGGACTTCAAGCCGGAGCATCCTTTGGAAACTACCCTCATACGCGTGGACGATCCGTATTCCACCGTAGCGTCACTGTTGGAGATGGTAGCAAAGATAGTAGAGCCGTCACCTATCGGAATAGAGCAGCCTTGCTTTATAGCTGAAGGCGTAGAAATTCCCGAAGACGCCTACATAGGCGCTTTTGCCTATATAGGGAAAGGCGTAAGGCTCGGCAAAGGGGTAAAGCTCTACCCACAGACATATGTGGGTGAAAACTCCGAAATCGGCGACGGAACAGTCCTTAAGCCCGGAGTTAAAGTCTACCACGGATGCAAGATTGGCGCACGGTGTGTGCTACATTCCGGTGTTGTTATCGGAGGTGACGGGTTCGGCTTCGCCCCCCATGACGGCCACTATCACAAAATCCCGCAACTCGGCAACGTAGAGATTGCCGATGATGTGGAAATAGGCGCCAATACCACCGTTGACCGTGCCGTGATGGGGTCAACCCGCATAGGGCGCGGCACCAAACTTGACAACCTAATACAGATTGCCCATAACTGCTCGGTCGGCTCCGATACGGTAATGGCAGCCCAAGCCGGCGTGGCCGGTTCCACCCACATCGGCTCAAGTTGCATGATTGGCGGCCAGGTAGGCTTTGCAGGGCATATAAAAGTCGGAGACAATGTGCAGATAGGCGCCCAGTCGGGCATACCGGCCGATGTTCCCGACAACGCCAAGGTTATGGGTTATCCGGCCGTAGACTATCCGACCTTCGCACGAACGACAATCCACCTTAAGAACCTCGGGGATTTGTACACCCGCGTGAGGAATCTTGAAAAATCGAATAAAAAGAACTCAAAAGATAATGAACCAACTCACTCTTAAAGGCGACTTTACCGTAAAAGGTAAAGGCTTGCATACCGGCCTGGAAATAGAGGCCCGGTTCCTTCCCGCTCCCGAAAACCATGGTTACAAAATCCAGCGCATGGATCTCCCCGGACAACCCGTAATCGATGCCCTGGCCGAGAACGTAACCCAGACTGACAGAGGCACCGTTCTGGAACGTGGCGAAGTGCGTGTATCAACGGTAGAACACGCCCTTGCCGCGCTTTATGCCGCCGGAGTAGACAACTGCCTGATACAGGTCAACGCCCCCGAGCTTCCTATCCTTGACGGCTCGGCACACGTATATTGCGAACATATCGCTGCGGCAGGTCTGGAGGAGCAAGCCGCCGATAAGAACTTCTACGTGGTGAAGCGTAAAATCGAAGTACGTGACGAAAAGACCGGCGCCCACCTTACGGTATTGCCCGACAACGACTTCTCGATCGATGTTATGATTTCATACGACTCCCCTGTGCTTTCCAACCAGTTCGCACGTCTGGAGAACATGAAAGATTTCGCTGACGGCATATCAGCCTCACGCACCTTTGTATTCGTACGCGAAATAGAACCTCTCCTACAGGCAAACCTTATAAAAGGTGGCGACCTTGACAATGCCATCGTGATATACGACCGGGAGATGTCGCAAGAGCATCTTGACCACATCTCGGACCTCATGGGTCTCCCCCACCTGCAGGTAACACAGTTCGGCTGCATATCAAACACCCCGCTGAAATTTGACAACGAGCCGGCCCGACACAAGCTGCTCGACATAATGGGAGACATAGCCCTGATAGGGCGTCCCCTGAAAGGACGCATCATAGCCTCACGTCCGGGGCATACAATCAACACACGTTTCGCCAAACAGATACGTCAGGAAATCAAACGCCAAGAACTACAGGCACCGTTCTATAACCCGTCCCTGGCCCCGCTGATGGACATAAACGACATACGCGAACATCTGCCCCACCGCTACCCGATGCTGCTGGTAGACAAGATTATAGAACGCGGCGAATCGTATATCGTAGGTGTAAAGAACGTCACCGTCAACGAACCTTTCTTTTTAGGGCATTTCCCCCAGGAACCCGTAATGCCCGGTGTACTGCTGGTAGAGGCAATGGCCCAGACCGGCGGACTTTTAGTGCTGGGTACGCTCGAAGATCCCGAGAAGTACTCAACCTACTTCATGAAGATTGACAACGTGAAATTCCGTCAGAAAGTAGTTCCGGGCGATACCCTCCTGTTCCACGTATCGTTCCTCTCACCTCTGCGCCGTGGGTGTGCCTTGATGAAAGGCGTAGCCTTCGTTGGCGACAAAATTGTGTGCGAGTGTGAGTTTATGGCACAGATTGTGAAAAACAAATAAACGATGAAGCAACCTTTCGCATACATCCATCCTGCCGCCAAAATCCATCCGTCAGTGGTTATCGACCCGTTCGTGACCATCGACCAGAATGTGGAGATTGGTGAGGGCACACATATCGGCTCCAACGTCACCATAATGGAAGGGGCCCGCATAGGACGCCATTGCAACATCTTCCCCGGCGCTGTAATCTCTGGAATACCACAGGATTTGAAATTCAACGGTGAGGACACCGTGGCAATTATAGGCGACAACACCACTATCCGCGAATGTGTCACCGTAAACCGAGGCACCGCCGCCAAAGGTAAAACCGTGGTAGGCTCCAACTGCCTGATTATGGCGTACTCCCACATAGCGCATGACTGCGTGGTGGGCAACAACGTGATTATCTCGAACGCCACCCAGGTGGCCGGAGAGGTAGTGATTGACAACCACGCCGTAATAGGCGGCGGAACGCTAATCCACCAGTTCTGCCATCTTGGAGAACATGTCATGATCCAAGGTGGCGCACACATCAATAAGGACATCCCCCCCTTCGTGAAAGCCGGACGCGACCCTATAGCCTACACCGGCATCAACTCCATAGGTCTGCGTCGCCGCAACTTCACTAACGACCAGATTCGCGACATACAGGAAATCTACCGCTACCTCTATCTATCGCGTCTGAATGTATCGGATGCCGTAGACCGTATCGAGGCCGAACTCCCGGCCACGCCCGAACGCGACATGATAATCGAATTTATCCGTAATTCCAAGCGTGGCATCGTGCGCGGATATGTATAAACCACGTCCCTACGGAAAAGCACTATGATATGAACCCGCAGCCTGTGCTGCGGGTTATTTTTATGTATGAATACCAACCAGACATCCAATCCGGCACAGGCTGGGAAAGCCCCCGCTCCATCGCACGGCTACTACATCTTCCTCATAATATACATGGCGGGTCTCAGCGCCTTCGGATCATTTGTGAACGACATGTACCTGCCATGCCTGCCGAATCTTGTAAAAGTATTCGGATGCTCTGTGTCCATGACCCAGTTGAGTCTTACCATGGGCATGATAGGTCTCGGAGCCGGCGAGATAATATTCGGACCGGTCAGTGACAAATGGGGCCGTAAGCCGGTGCTGGTTATAGCGTTGATTCTTTTTTGTGTCGCCGCCGCAGTGAGCATATTCTCCCGCACAATCCATTTTTTCCTATTCTGTCGTCTCGTACAAGGTCTCGGAGGCTCCGCCGGATATTTCCTTGCCCGCACTATTCCAGCCGATATATATGGTGGCCGCCAACTGGCAAAATTCATGGCGATTATAGGGGCGATAAACGGCTTGGCGCCGGCTGCCGCGCCGGTATTGGGCGGATTCATGACCGATTCGGTAGGATGGAAAGGCATATTCCTTACATTGGCGGGAATAGCGTTAATATTGTTGGCGTTCTGCGGCAGATTGAAGGAATCTCTTCCTCCGGCACGACGCTTAAAAGGGAATCTATGGAAGTCCTTCGGTAGTTACAGGACACTACTTGCCAACAGACATTTCATGATACATGTAATGCTAAAAGGAGCCGGACTCGGACTACTTTTTGCATATATTTCGTCCGCCCCGTTCATAATCCAGACCCATTACGGCTACACCCCGACTCAGTTCGGACTGTTTATGGGGCTGAACGCCATATGCATGGGGGCAGGTTCGATGCTGGCTCTACGGTTCAAACTCCTGAAAAGGGCCGGATTTATCGGAGGATGTATGCTATTCGCCACGACCGTTATTGAGGCAGCAGGGATGTTCCTCATAAACAATTTCTGGTGTTATGAATTGCTTCTGCTACCGATGCTTTTCTCTCTGGGTATGATATTCACAGTGGGTAACACACTGGCCATGAACGAGGGACGTAGCAATGCCGGAAGTGCCTCAGGACTATTGGGAGTGTTCGGCTACATATTCGGTGCCGTTGTATCACCACTGGTCGGCATGGGCGACATCCTGCATAGCTCGGCGCTGGTCTATACGGCATTGGCAGCCATCGTACTCCTATTCGCATTCCTGACACGTCACGTACCGGCCGACCTTGACAAACTCTAAATCACCGCGTCAACCTCGAAGCCCGCGATGCGTCTATGCGCAAGAGTATAAAGAGGAGGAACGTGAATCCCCACAGCGAAGACCCGCCATAACTGAAAAACGGCAAAGGGATGCCGATAACGGGACACAGCCCTATCACCATCCCTATGTTTATACAGAAATGGAATATCAGATAGGATGCCACACAATAGGCATACACCCGGCCAAAGACCGTGGGCTGACGCTCCGCGATGGCGATAACACGCAATATGAGCATAAGGAATAGCAGTATTACGGCTGTAGTGCCTACGAACCCCTCCTCTTCTCCGATCGTACAGAATATGAAGTCGGTGTGCTGCTCAGGCACATATTTCAACTTTGTCTGTGTCCCTTTAAGGAATCCTTTCCCTGTGGCGCCCCCCGACCCTATGGCGATTTTCGACTGGTTTACGTTGTAACCCGCATCACGGGGGTCATCCTCTATGCTCAGAGCCACCTTGATTCGTTTCTGTTGGTGAGGCATCATATGGTTGAATACCATACCTACCGACATAAGAAAGGCAACGGATACCACCACGGCACCCACTGTGACTATCAATTTCGAGGCCTTTACCCTAAGCATCTCAAACAGGCAATATGCCATAGCGATTCCCATAACGGAGCCGAAATAGGCATAACCGGTAAGGTGCCAGTCCCATATCGAAAGAATCCATTCTACCAAAGCCGTACCTGCGAACAACAACAATACATTGCGGGCTATTATCACATTCTTCACATAGGCGGCAAGCATACCGACCATCATAGCCATTATCAGACACATGATGGCAAACTCACCTGCCGGCATGCCGATAACGGAGGTCTCCGTATATTTTATGGCCACAACGAATATCACAACAGCCAGTAGCGCGGCGCCCAATATGAGGCCGCTCATCCCTTCCCGGTAAAGCACAAAGAAAAGTGCCATATAGACAAGGGCCGAGCCGGTTTCTTTCTGCGCGAGAATCAGCACCACCGGGAGGAATATTATCATCAGAGCCTTAAGGTAATTTCCCACCGAGGCGTTCAGATTAAAATTATATGTGCTGAAAAGTTTTGCCAGGGCCAGGGCGGTGGCAAACTTTGCAAACTCGGCAGGTTGCAGGCTCATAGGCCCGAGCTTAAGCCAGGAGCGGGAACCTTTTATATCGGGGGCGATAAATATAGTCAGAATAAGCAGACATATCAACGCAAAATATATCGGATATGCGTATGTCTCATACATTCGACTGTCAATAACCAGCAGTACAAGCCCAAGTAACAACGAAAAACCTATCCACGTAATCTGCTTCCCGGAGAATTCCTCGAACGAAAATATTGAAGCGTTGTCGAAATCATAACTGGCTGCATAGATGCTCACCACACCTGCCGTTACCAGCAACAGATACAGAATCACGGTAAGCCAGTCGAGGTGGCGTAGAATCCCCTGCCCGTCGCGAGGTGAATTACCATAAGAACCTGCCATCGTATCTTTCCTTTTTAATACGTCTTTAGAAATCTGTTTCCACTTGCGTCAATGCTTCCTGACGCCGCTATATATAATTGTGTTCGACTCAAGCATCTGGGTCTCCATATGCTTCCTTTCAGGCGCAATATGTCCGTTAAGATACCTCTCCATCACCAGCGCCCCTATCGGTACGCCGAAAGACGCACCCCAGCCTCCGTTCTCCACATAGACGCATACCGCGATACGTGGATTCTCGTATGGCGCGAACCCTATGAACGAGGAATGGTCGCGGCCATGGGGATTTTGGGCCGTACCGGTTTTCCCGGCCACCTCCACCCCGGGGATGTTGGCCTTCCGGCAAGTACCGCCCGTAACGGCCATACGCATACCCTGGGCCACCTCGTCATACCAATGCGCGTCAATGGTAGGTCTCCGCTTCGTGCGATATTGCTCATCAATGACGGTATCGGAAATCTCTTTAACAACATGCGGCGTTATAAACCATCCTCGGTTGGCTATGGTGGCACACAGATTGGCAATCTGCAACGGCGTGGCAAGAATCTCCCCCTGTCCGATTGACACGGATATAATAGTATTCGCGCTCCAACGTCCTTCGCCATAAACCTTGTTATAGAATTTGGCATTGGGAATGAAGCCGCGTCCCTCATGAGGAAGGTCAACACCGAGTTTATAGCCATATCCCATTGATACCAGATGCTTTTTCCATACTTCAAAAGCCTTATCTGACGAGCCATATTTCGACCTTCGGTCTACCATGGCTTTGAAGCCCCAGCAGAAATATGCATTGCATGATGTCTGGAGAGCAGGCTTTAAAGCAATAGGGGAACCATGCCCGTGGCACCCCACACGCAACCCTCCGTTTACGAATCCGCGATAACAGGGGTAAGAGGTGCCAAGCGTGACGATTCCCTCCTGAAGGAGGATAAGTCCCTGTGTGGGCTTAAACGTGGAACCCGGCGGATAGGCTCCCTGCAATGCCCGGTCGAACAACGGTTTCTGCGGATCGTCTACAAGAGCGGCGTAATTCTTTCCACGCGCACGTCCGATAAGGCACGACGGGTCGTAGGTAGGAGATGAGACCATGCATAGTATCTCACCTGTCTGCGGCTCAATTGCGACTACGGCGCCGATTTTATTCACCATCAGGCTCTCGGCATACTGCTGCAGTCCCATATCAATGCTCAGCCGCAGATTATGTCCCGATATAGGCGCTATGTCGCGGGCTCCATCCTCATACCGCCCCCGTATGCGTCCTCTGGCATCACGTATGAGTATCTCCTTCCCTTTTACTCCTCTCAGAAAGATATCGTAGCTCTTCTCCACACCGAGGTCTCCGCAATAATCACCCGGTTCAAAATACGGATCCTTTTTAATATCGGCCTGCGACACTTCGCGTATATTCCCAAGCAGGTTTCCAGCGCCGCTATAGTTATACTGGCGCAGAACTCTTTTTTGGATAAAGAATCCGGGATAGCGGTAAAGTTTTTCCTGAAGACGCCCGTAATCACGTGCCGACAGGTGTGAGATAAGGGTCTGCGGAGTATATGCCGAATAACTGGCAGAAGCCCGCATTGCAGCCAGTCGGTCACGCAGGATTTCGGGGGTAATCTGGAGGGTGTTACAGAAATCTATGGTATCGAAATCATGCACATCGCGCGGAATCATCATCACATCGTAAGCCGGCTGGTTGAACACCACCAGCGAGTCGTTACGGTCGTATATCAGTCCGCGTGAGGGATAGACTGTTTTTTTAAGGAAGGCATTGTTGTCGGCATAGTCCTTATACTTATCTTCCGAAATCTGCAAAGAGAAAAGCCGGAAGATATATATAATGGCTACCACAACCAAAAAGCCGCCGACAACATATTTACGCTTCTCTAATCTATAATCTTTACGCATAAGCCATGGAGGGAGAAATCCTCAGGCGGAACCGTCTCAACGATGCTTCGCCGTAAAGGAATCAATAGCGAGAATTATAATAAAAGTAAGTAAAGTGGAAGCTGCCGCGCGTCCAAGCATTAAAGCCCAGTCGTAGAAAGCAAAAGCCTCTATCACGAAGAACATTACGCAATAAAGGAAGGTCAGTGTAAGCACATATTTCATAAAAACACCCCACCCGAGAGTCCGCACTGACGGCTCGGGCACGGTCATATCCTCCTCGCGGGGATAATAGAGACGGAGTACAGGAAGACGGAACACACTCAAAACCGTGCAGGACAAGGAGTTCATGCCGGGAGTATTGGAAAAGACATCAACCGACAGACCCAGCAGAAATGAAAGTGTTATCACCCAGGACGGAGCAAGCGTAACCGGGAGTTTTATAATAAAATAGATGAACACCAACGGGATAGCCACATTCCACAGGCATAGATGGTTGAACACGACAACCTGGGCCACCACTAAGATGACGAACATCAAAAGATATTTGAGAAATTCCTTTGTCATTTCAAATCCCGGACTATGTACCCTCGTTCTGACGCGTATCGGCCTCCACCTGCTTTATCTCCTCTATATCCGTGTTTGAGATAATCTTGACTGTGGAGAGGGCCGTAAAGTCGGTAAGCAGCCGCACACGCAGAGTGAAGAAGTTGTCATCGCTTCCACGGGCGTTACCCATAACGATACCCACGGGAATCCCCTCCGGGAAAACGGCGGAATAACCCGATGTAACGATTGTGTCCCCCTTGCGGAAGCGGGTATGTTTTGGCAACTCCTCCAACAGTGCCTCGCGTGAATTCTTACCGTCCCAGACCAACGAACCGAAAGCCTCGCCGCCATGTATCTTACATGAAAGACGGAAATTAGGATTCAGCAGCGATATTACCCTTGCATAATGTGGCGAGACAACGTTCACTACACCGACTATACCGTTCTGGTCCATAACGCCCATCTCAGGGCGGATACCGTCGGCAGAACCCTTGTCGATAGTCACATAGTTGTATGGCTTTGATACGGAATTATTTATAGCCGTCGCTATTATAAACTTAAACCGGCTTGCTACCGAATCAACCGCCAACGAATCCTGTATGGCCGCCTGCCGGTAACGGTTAAGCTGTCCGCGCAGTGCAACCACCTCCACTTCAAGCGAGGCCGTACGCCGCTGAAGGTCTTCGTTAATCTCTCTGAGATTAAAATACCCCGTGACGTTGTTGGCGGCATCATATACCCCTCCCGACACGGCTCCAGCCGAGGTAAGCCATACATGATGCTGATAAGGATTACGGCTGAACAACAGCAGACAGCTCACCACCACGAAGAAGGCGAACACGAACCACGAACTGAACCTGAGAATGAAATTTAACAGATTCCGCATCTCCTAATGCAAAAGCCTGTGTAGGCGTCAGCGTATGAGGAATGAGAAATTCTCCACATTTTTCAATGCCACTCCCGTACCTTTGGCAACAGCCAGCAGAGGATCTTCAGCCACATGGAACTGGATTCCGATCTTATCGGTAAGGCGCTTGTCAAGCCCGCGAAGCAATGCTCCGCCACCTGCCAGCCAGATACCGTTGTGCACGATATCGGCATAAAGCTCGGGAGGGGTCTGCTCCAGGGCGCCGAGTACGGCGGTCTCTATCTTCGATATGGTCTTCTCTATGCAGTGCGAAACCTCCTGGTATGAAACGGGAATCTCCATAGGGAGGGCCGTCATCTGGTTGGGGCCGTGTACCACGAAATCCTCAGGGGGATTCTCCAGTTCGGTAAGTGCCGACCCTACGTGCATCTTTATCTGTTCGGCTGTACGGACTCCGACACGGACGTTATGTGCGCGGCGCATATGGTTCATTATATCCTCCGTAAGGTCATCGCCGGCAATCTGTATGGACTTGTTGCTGACGATACCTCCGAGCGATATAACCGCAATCTCGGTAGTACCACCACCTATATCAACAATCATGTTGCCTTCAGGAGCCTCGACATCAAGACCGATACCGAGTGCGGCCGCCATAGGCTCATATATCATATAGACATCGCGTCCTCCGGCATGCTCAGAGGAGTCACGCACGGCACGTATCTCCACCTCTGTAGAACCTGAAGGGATGCCCACCACCATACGCAACGAGGGTGAGAACCAGTTGCTCTTCGAGGAAGCCTTCTTCACAAGGCCGCGAATCATGAGTTCGGCGGCATTGAAGTCGGCGATAACACCTTTGCGGAGCGGACGCACTGTGCGTATGCCCGCAGGTTCCTTACCCTCCATAAGGTAGGCTTCCTTGCCGACAGCTATCAGCTTGTCGGTGCGATTGTCGAGAGCCACGATTGAAGGCTCATCAATTACGATTTTATCGTTATGGATAATGACCGTGTTGGCAGTGCCAAGGTCTATGGCAATCTCTTTAGTGAGAGAAAACAATCTCATCTTTTAAATAATTGTTCAAATTATTCTACTGACCGGGATAGTTATTTCTACCGGCCACTTAACTGGAAATATTGAATATAAAAAAGTATCAGTGACGGAAATGGCGGAAGCCGGTCATTGCCATAGCCACACCGTTTTCGTCACAGTATTTTATGGAATCATTATCTCGGATGGAGCCTCCGGGCTGCACCACGGCGTCAATCCCGGCGTTATGGGCTATCTCCACACAGTCGGCAAAGGGGAAGAAGGCATCCGATGCCATCACGGCGCCATTAAGGTCGAAGCCGAAATTCCGGGCTTTATCGATTGCCTGGCGCAAGGAGTCCACACGGGAAGTCTGCCCTACCCCGGCGGCGTATAGCTGACGGTTCTTGGCAAGCACTATGGCGTTGCTCTTGCAATGTTTCACGAGCCGGTTTGCAAACAGCAGGTCGTCAACCACCGCAGGGTTAACAGGGGTAGACGTTACAGTGCGCAAATCCTCCGGGGTCTCGGCCTTAAGGTCGCGTTCCTGCATAAGTGCGCCGTTAAGGCATGAGCGGAACTGGTGCGAGCCACGGTTCTTTTCGTTCTGAACCAGTATTATGCGATTCTTCTTCTGTTGCAGCACGGCTAAAGCCTCATCGGAATATGCCGGGGCAATCAGCACTTCGAAGAAAATTTTGTTAATCTCCTCTGCTGTCGCCACATCAATCAGCGAGTTGCACACCAGCACACCACCGAACGCCGACACGGGGTCACCTGCCAGAGCATCCTTCCACGCCTCCAGCACGGAAACGCGTGTGGCCACGCCGCACGGATTGTTATGCTTTAGCACGGCGAATGTCGGCTCATCGTCAGGGAACTCGGCCATCAACGCCGTTGCGGCATCGATGTCAAGGAGGTTGTTATATGATATTTCCTTGCCGTGAAGCTGGGTGAACATCTTCTCAAGATTCCCGAAGAAATATCCTTTCTGATGAGGATTCTCACCATAACGCATGGTCTTCTCACCGTCAACGGCTATACGCAGAGCCGTAGGATGCTCCCCTAAAGAATCGAAATAGTTGAAAATAGCCGAATCATACGCCGAGGATACCCCGAAGGCCTCTTTTGCAAAGAACGTACGATCGGCAAGTGTTGATTTTGCCCCGTTGCGCTCCAGCATCCTGCGAAGAGGCTCATACTGGTGTTTGGAAGCGGCAATGACCACATCGGCGAAATTCTTGGCAGCCGCACGTATGAGCGATATGCCGCCTATATCGATTTTTTCAATTATATCTGCCTGGGAGGCGCCGGACGCAACTGTCTCGGTGAATGGATAGAGGTCTACAATAACCAAGTCTATATCAGGAATCTGGAATTCGGAGACCTGTTGGCGGTCACCCTCGTTGTCACGACGGCTGAGTATGCCGCCGAACACCTTTGGATGGAGCGTTTTCACCCTACCCCCGAGAATCGAAGGATAGCCGGTGAGGTCTTCTACCGCCTGGCACGGATAGCCGAGGCTTTCGATAAAGGACTGGGTGCCCCCGGTGGAGAGGAAGCTCACGCCGTGGCTATGGAGAAGTTTGAGGATTTCGTCGAGGCCATCCTTGTGGAAAACTGATACAAGGGCGGTTTTGATTTCCTTAATGTCGGTCATTGGTAGTGATAAGTTTTCAGTTGCACGGGGAGGAGAGAAAAATGGCGGCAGGATGTGTCGCGCCCCTTTTATCAAGCTGCAAAGTTACGAATTTTTCCCGGCTTTTCACACCTTATACAACGTATTGAGGATTTTTTTGTAATTTTGTGCCATTGAAAGGGATGTATAGGGGCATCACATGCCTACACCCGGATGAATTACATCGATTTTTTTAATGAGATTTGACGAATTAGACCTCAGCGACGATATACTTGACGCACTTGATGTGATGCGTTTCGACGAATGTACGCCGGTACAGGAACAGGCCATACCGCATGTGCTTGAAGGGCGCGACCTTATCGCGGTGGCACAGACCGGCACCGGGAAAACAGCCGCCTACCTCCTTCCTGTAATCGACCGGCTTTACCGCCTACCGGAGCCTGAAGAATCGGTAAACTGCATCGTAATGGCTCCCACCCGCGAACTCGCCCAGCAGATTGACCGCCAGATGGAAGGTTTCTCCTACTATCTGCCACTTACATCTGTAGCTATCTACGGCGGGACCGACGGCGCCACTTTCGCACAACAACAGAAAGCGCTCAAGCTGGGCGCAGATGTGGTGATTGCCACTCCGGGACGCCTGTTGGCACATATGCAGATGGGGTACGTGGACCTCTCAAAGGTATCCTACCTCATTCTTGACGAAGCCGACCGTATGCTTGACATGGGTTTCTACGATGATATAATGTCAATCGTGAAACAGATGCCCGCATCGCGGCAGACACTGATGTTCTCGGCCACTATGCCCCCGCGCATACAGCAGCTTGCCAAGGCTATATTGGACAATCCGGCAGAGGTGAAAATAGCCGTGTCGCGACCTACGGAAAAAATACAGCAGTCAGCATTCGTGGTCTACGAACCGCAAAAAGCCGCACTCATACGCCACATACTGAAAACACGACACGCCAGCAGGGTAATCATATTCGCGTCCTCCAAGCTGAACGTCAAAGACCTGACACGCACACTCAGACGTGCCGGGCTGAAGGCTGCCGAGATTCATTCCGACCTTGACCAGAAACAACGTGACGAGGTTATGCTCAAATTCCGCGCCAACAGGCTTGACATACTTGTGGCTACAGACATCCTCGCCCGAGGCATAGACATTGACGACATCTCGATGGTAGTCAACTACGATGTACCGCATGAGGCCGAAGACTATGTTCACCGCATCGGACGCACTGCCCGCGCCGGAGCCGGAGGTGAGGCCGTGACATTCATCAGTCCGCGAGAGCAGCAGAAGTTCGGCGGCATTGAGAAATTCCTCGGTTACGAGGTGAAGAAAGAGGAAGTCCCTGCCGAATTCGGCGAAACGCCACAATACCGTCCCGAACGCCGTGGTGGCAACAACGGCACCCGCACCCAGCGAGGGAGGCGCCCGGAGGGGAATCGCGATAGAAAGCCAAAACATGTAGGCAAACCAAAGCGCAACTTCCGCCCTCGCAACAGCAAACCCCGCAACAATCCTCCGCAAAACAAATAGGCCACGACTTATCAGATAATATAAAAATGTGAGGCGCCGTATCAAAATTCAGAAAGGCACCTACCGAAAGCTCGTCATCTTTGGCAACTTAATAGTGGCGCCGGACCTCCGGGACGGCAGGCCACCCGGAGAGGCGCAGCCGAAAATCCCCCACTAACT
>CAJUBM010000026.1 GCA_910584735.1 uncultured Muribaculaceae bacterium | reverse complement strand
AAACTCATGGAGCGAGCTTGGTCGTGCAGCCCAGATTTTAGACAACATGATTGCTTCAGGCGAAGTGCAGCCTATGATTGTGGTTATGCCTAACGGCAATGTCGATATGCAGGGTGCCCCCGGCGAAACATCACTCGGCTTCCAGGCACCGACTATACAGCTGCCAAGTACATGGAACGGCATGTTTGAAACCCATTTCCCCGACATTGTGGAGTTCGTTGACAGCACATACCGCACAATACCTGAAAAATCACATCGTGCTATTGCCGGATTATCTATGGGTGGGTTCCATTCAATGCAGATTTCCAAGGAATATCCCGATATGTTTGACTACGTAGGACTCTTCTCCGCATCAGTCGTGCCGCTGGAGATAAAGGATTCTCCGATATATCGTGACTTTGACAGAAAACTTGCCACCCAGTTCGCCAAACATCCACGCCTATACTGGATTGCTATCGGTAAAGACGATTTTCTATACCAGACCAACGTTGATTTTCGAAAGAAGCTTGATGCAGCCACATACCCCTATGAATATTACGAAAATACCGACGGCCATATATGGCGCAACTGGCGTATCTACCTGACGAAGTTCCTCCCGCGCTTATTCCGCTAAAGTCCGAACGAAGGAATTATCTCCGCCGTAACTGCCAAAAAGCCACAGCCGAGGCAGCGGCAACATTCAACGAGTCAACGCCGTGGAACATCGGAATCCTTACCGTGTAATCTGCCGATGTTATAATCTGCGAAGAGAGACCGTCACCCTCTGTCCCCATTATCACGGCAAGTCTCGGCTCCTTGTCTAATGCCGGATTATCAATAGAGATAGATTTGTCGGTCAATGCCATCGCAGCCGTACGGAACCCCTGCTCACGCAGAAGCGCCTGCCAGTCGCCGGAAGGGAGATATGTCCATGGCACAAGGAACACAGTGCCCATCGACACACGCACAGCCCTGCGGTTAAGCGGGTCGCATGTGCCCTGTGTGAGCAGCACGGCATCTACACCCAATGCGGCTGCAGAACGGAATATAGCGCCTATATTGGTGGTATCGCAAACCGCGTCAAGTACCGCCACCAACCGGGCATCGGCGCACACAGACTCCACAGCAGGCAAAGCCGGGCGGTGCATGGCACACAGTACGCCGCGAGTCAACCTGTAGCCGGTGAGTTGTTCCAAGAGTTCCGGCGCCCCCGTATAAACAGGAATATCGCCACATCGTGCCACTATATCCGCCGCATCTCCAACTATATGCTTTTCTTCACAGAGCAACGACACCGGCTGATAACCCGCATCAAGGGCCACACGTATTACTTTCGGGCTTTCAGCTATAAACATCCCGGATTCGCCACATATACGCAGCGCCCCTTCTGTAAGTGATGCATATGGACTCACTCCCGGATGTTCAAGAGAAGAAACTACTTCAACCATAACTATACTCTAAACCTACATATTATTTAAAATCCATCAGTCAATACTAAAACTCCATCCGGGTAACAATCAAAAGCACCATAACCCCGGCTACCAATGCATATGTAGCCTGCTTTTGAAATCCGTGTGCGTGAGTTTCCGGAATCATTTCGTCTGACAGCAAATATAGCATAGCACCTCCTGCACCTCCAAGCAACGCAGGGAGCAACACGACAGACAACCCGCCGAGGAAATACCCTACAAATACCCCTAAAAGCTCTATTACGGCAATTGCAAATGCAACCAACAAGGTGCGCAGACGGCTGACTCCGATAAGCAACAATGGCGTGACCACGACCAATCCCTCAGGCACATTCTGCAAGGCAATCGAAATAGTTACAGCCCAGGCATTATCAACATTATGTCCGTCAAATGTTATTCCCGTAGCCATTCCCTCCGGGAACTTATGAATAGCTATCGCCAGGACAAAAAGCAATATCCGGCCAACCGACCGATTGGCATCGGGATGATGTTCCATCTCGCCCAGCCCGGTAAGATTGTGCAAGTGGGGTGTAAGAAAATCAATGCTGCTTATCAGCGCCACGCCTGCCGCAACACCGATGATCACCTCCCAGCATCCGGCAGCCCCGGCCATCTCTATCCCCTCCAGAATAAGGCACACAACAGCCGCGCCAAGCATCATGCCGGCACAGAAGCCGAGGAAAATATCATTGAGCTTATGAGGAATACGCTTGAAAATAAAACCAAACGCCGACCCCAAGAGTGAGGCGGCAGCCAAAGACAAAGCGCTTATAACTATATCTGACATACGGTCTATAAGGATTTATCAAAAATAAAACAAAGATAAATTAATTCCCGTTATCATGCAAACCATTCCGTCCACGATATTCTATAAGGCATACCACCATATATGCCATCCCGGAGGCAACAGCCACAGGGAGGAGTAGAGAAAAAAGCTGCACCATCTCCGTGACGAGGAACATAGCCATAAGTGGAGCCTTTACCGTTCCGGCAAGTACCGCCGCCATACCGAAAAAAGCAAAATCAGCCACCGGCAACGAGGTTTCAAAGATAGCGTTCACACTCATCGCAAAGAAATAACCGGCCATACATCCGGCAAAAATTGCAGGTGCAAAATCGCCGGCCACGCCTCCTCCGGAGGTGGTACATGCAACGGCGATACCTTTAACCAGCAGCATACCCAAAGAAATCAGAATAAGTCCGGCAACTCCGAGATGTTCTTTCGCGAACGGCCCGAAACTTCCCATAACCTCCCATCGTCCTGAAAGTATATCGGTCACAAAACTGTACCCCTCACCATACAATTTAGGAAAAATCAATATCAGAACTCCGATTGACAAACCGGCAGCCAGATTCTTAAACCACGAATTGGGAATGGAGGAAAGCCTACCGCGAGTCCATGCCGCAAGACGCGAATAATAGGCGGAATACGCCCCACAGAACACCCCCACAATCACTGCCCAGGGTACATACATAAGGTTAACAGGGGTAAAGTCAGGGAATACGACATCGGTAGTAAGGCCGGAGAGCACATAGGCGGACAGGGCAGCAGCCGTACACGCCGTTGCAAGCGCCATAAGCTGGAGTGCCGTCATCCCGATGCCAAGAACCTCTATGGCGAACAACATCCCTCCCACCGGTGCTTTGAATATTCCGGCGATTCCTGCCCCGGCACCTATCGCCAACATTGCTCTTACAAGAGGGAAAGGCATCCCGCACCATCGAGCCATATTGCATCCCAAAGCCCCTCCGGCTGTAGCAATAGGCCCCTCCGTTCCTGCCGACCCTCCGAATCCGAGTGTCAGACCGGAGGCTATCACCGGGCTCCATATCTCTGTCACAGGCATATCAGGTCGATTATTATCAAGTAGCGCCTTCATCCGCTCCACTCCGTGGGCAATCTTCTGCCTGATGACATAGCGCTGATAAAGCACGGCAAGGACAATCCCGACCACAGGCAGCAACAGGAATATCCAGTTTATACCGTCCGTATCTGCATGTGAAGTAACAATCCTCGATATAATACCGACCAAATCCTTCAAAGCCTGCGCACCGGTGCCTACCATAAGCCCTATAACCAAGGCCACTCCGAGAACATATACATTCCGGGGCAGTGATAGCGATGCATATGCGTCTCCGCGCGGATCCATGTATTCATATCGAGGCATAACCGAAGAAATGTTTTCTGTTAAAACACCTTAAATGTCCGCATAGTTCTTAGACCTTGAAATATCGGCCTATGAGCGACCTTAACGGGAAGCCTTGCGATATAATATCACCGCTATCACGGCATATATGATATTAGGAATCCACATAGCCACCAAGGGGGAGGTAAGCCCCGACACTGCAAACGAACTGGTAACCGTCATAAACAGTATGTATGAGAAGCTGAGAACTAATCCAAGACCGATATTAAGCCCCATACCTCCTTTTACTTTCTTAGAAGAGAGCGACATACCTATCACCGTCAAGATAAAAGCGGCGGCACACATCGCATAACGCTTATGGTATTCAATCTCAAATGCCTGGATATTTGCAACTCCGCGAGAACGCTGCCGTTCGATATACTGCTTCAACTGCGGAGAGGTAAGCGTCTCTTGGTCGTTACGTGAAATCAAGAAATCGCGCGGTTCGAAAGGAATCACCGTGTCTAACACATTTCCCGAACGCAGCACCTCGCGGTCGGCATGGAAGTCGCGTATCATATAATCACGTACCTGCCATTGATAGAGGGTATCCCATTTCACCGACATAGCCGTAAGGCGTGACTCCAGGCCATCCTTACCGAATTTCTCAAGCGAGAACCGATAGCCCGTCTTGGTGGTATTATCAAAGCGCGACATATAGGCGATCTCACCCGGTGCGACCTGGAGCATAATATTATCGCCGTAGTCCACCCTGCGGTTCTTCACATAGGTGTTGGTAAACGCTATACGTTTTACATTCGCAGGGGGTATTATATATGCCCCCAACAGGAAGGTGGCCACAGCTATGACTGCAGCCGAAATCATGTAGGGCCTCAACAAACGTCGGAAGCTCATGCCGGAAGATAGCATGGCGATAATCTCGGAATTGTCGGCCAGTTTCGATGTAAAGAATATTACGGCAATGAAAACGAAAAGGGGACTGAACTGATTTGCGAAATATGGCAGAAAGTTCATGAAATATTCGAAAACCGTAGCCTTCAGCGGAGCATGAAGAAACGCATCAAGTTTCTCATTGACATCGAACATCACGGTGATTGCAAGAATCAGGATGATGGCAAAAATATATGTCCCGAGAAATTTCCGTATAATGTATAGGTCAAGGGTTGACACAAGAGGTTTCCCTCCTATAGCCAGATTTGCCGATGGAAACAATCTTTTACGACCGCTCTTGGCTGTGCGGTGTAAGGTTCCCACGATTTTTCGAAACCGCACCGACAATTTACGCCCGGCCTTCCCTTTTTCAACAGCATTAGCTTCTATAGGCGTCTTTTTCTCTTCCGTAGAACTATCCATCGCGATTAATGCTAACGTTGTTTACATCCTTGAAGTCACGCGCCTTACCATCTCAGGCTTCCATGTTGCGAAGTCCCCGGCCAGGATATGTCGGCG
Organism: uncultured Muribaculaceae bacterium; assembly: GCA_910584735.1. Lineage (GTDB taxonomy): Bacteria > Bacteroidota > Bacteroidia > Bacteroidales > Muribaculaceae > UBA7173. Next base: position 22,271 of record CAJUBM010000026.1, on the reverse strand, counting down.
CGCCTCACCTACAAGCCAAAGGTAGAAATGCAGGTTATGGAGCGATGCGATTTCCATGGCAACCAGTTCCTTGGCTACGAACAAATGGCGCAGGTAGGCACGTGAAATCTCACGGTCGGCCCAAAGGTCGCTTTCCGGGTCAATGGGAGTGAAATCATCGGCCCATTTCTTATTGCGCATATTCATTATACCGTTGCGGGTGAACAACATACCGTTACGGCCATTACGCGTTGGCATAACACAATCCATCATATCCACGCCGCGATCAATAGCCTCCAAGATATTCTCGGGCGTACCGACCCCCATAAGGTAGCGGGGACGATCCGTGGGAAGGATCTCATTCACCACTTCTATCATCTCATACATAATCTCCGCAGGTTCCCCCACAGCCAGCCCACCGATTGCATTTCCGGCAGCGTCCAGGGAAGCTACCTCAGATGCCGACTTGCGGCGCAAATCTGCATAACGACATCCTTGGACAATAGGGAAAAACGCCTGGCTATGGCCATAAAGAGGCTCTGTCTCATTAAACCGCGCCCAGCCACGCTTCAGCCATCGCAAAGTAAGGTCGAGCGACCGACTGGCATAGGAATAATCCGACATGCCGGGGGGACACTCGTCAAGGGCCATCATTATGTCAGAACCGATGGCACGTTGTATGTCCACAGTCTTCTCCGGGGTAAAAAGATGCTTTGACCCGTCGATATGGCTGCGGAAATGGGCACCTTCCTCTGTGAGTTTCCGATTCTCAGACAGAGAAAAGACCTGGAAGCCACCCGAATCTGTCAGTATCGGGCGGTCCCATCCGTTGAACTTATGTAGTCCGCCGGCCTTTTGCAACAAATCTGTACCCGGACGCAGATAAAGATGATAGGTGTTACCTAAAATAATCTGTGCATGAACATCATCGCGCATCTGTGGCATAAGTACGCCCTTGATAGCGCCGCACGTACCCACGGGCATAAAAATCGGGGTCTCTATCAATCCATGGTCTGTCGTAATCAATCCGGCACGGGCATCAGAGCCCTGTGCCGTAGCTTGCAAAAGGAATTCCATATTGCAAAATTACGAAAAAAAACTGACTGGATAAACCGACATGCTAATCTACCGCAAAATCTCTTTTACCTCGTAAACCACGCTACTCCCGAACCTCTAACGATGTGGATGTTAGTGTAAGAGGTCCTGAGGTTGCGGAAAGGAAACGTCTCCCGATATAACGCCAAGAGAGATAGGCCAATGCCACTACGACACATATTGCCAACAACAACGTTGGATAAGCCCCGATACGCCCGACAAGCCCGAAATATACCAGCACCTGGATAACAGGCCAGTGGAAAAGATATATGTCATAAGACAGGGCATCATGATTTGCAAGCGCCCTACCCCAGGTTCCTGTAAGGCAACACACAATAACCATTGTGCCTGTTACAAACGGACTGATTGCAAACTCATAAAACCAACCTGAGGTAGATGTGAAATCCAAAAGCGAAAAATAATCGGCCATCAAAAGCACACCGTCAACAACAAAGAAATACCATTTATATTTCAAGAAAACCGGCAACTTTCGATTTATAAGCGCCCCCATATAAAAGAGCATGAACACACAAAATTGTTTCTGAATCACATACAGATTACGCCCTATAATGCCGGAAAGCTCATTACAGCCGAAGTATAGCAATCCACACCCGATTACGATAAATGTGAGTATGCGCGTACACGAATACTTACTTCGTGTAATCCAGCGATATACAAACGGCACACTCAGGTAGCATAGAATCTCCCCCTTCATAGTCCATAATGCCCCGTTGACGAATGGGGCAAAATTGGTTCCTTCTTCAAATACACCCGGAAGGTCAGGACAAAGGAAATTCATAAACCCGAGATTCGCGACAAGATATTTCCAAAAGCCCGCATTTGTAAAATACTCATACAGTGGCATACTACTTATCAGTCCGCAGCCAATGGCTGCCACAAGTACCACTAAGAAATATGGCGGGAAAATCCTTTGGGCCCGACGTTTATAGAAACGTTTTATATCCGGGCGTTTTTCAAACGACGGGAACATAAGGAATCCACTTAAGGCAAAGAAACTTCCTGCACCGCCGAATATCCTCGGCAGGGCAAAGATGTCAGATTGGGCCAGGTATGAGAAATGGCTGGTGAGTATGCATATAGCCAGATAATACCTGACAGCATTCATATTGTTCTGCCGCGATATTGAATGAAATAATTTATCTGAAACCTGATTTGACATCATCTATCGAACTGGAGACACAAAGTTACCACTATTTTCCCATCCCATCCCCAAAACACACTCCCAATTAATCTTTTTTGAATATTAATTGGTAAATTTACACAACACCCGCGCCTCATATATAAAATGAAGCGCGGGTGTTAGTAAGACTCAGATGAATCTAATCAAGGTGTATTAAATCCAACGGGTGTATGCGAAATCCATACGGTGGGGAAGCTCGGTGTTCTTGGGATAGAGGCGGTAACCGTAACGGAACACGCCTGCATCCTTCAGCTTGGCATTAAGCTGATAGGTGAGTACATTACCTTCCTCCTTGATTACATCGAACTGCTGGGTACCTACGAATGTCTCCTCGTTGCCCTCCTTCTTGTAAATCACAAGTTCCAGACCAAGGTCTTTACCAAGACCGTTGGTATCGATGATGGCGCGAACAGAGAAGTCCGTACCCGTAACGGAGTTAGAAAGATCGGATGCCTCTACATCAAATACCTTGATGCCATCCCAGGCGGCAGCTACTTTCTCTTTCCATGCTACGATTTCCTTGGCAAGAGCATAGTCCTTGGCCTGAAGTTTCTCTGTGCGGGCAGCCTCCTTGGTGTAGAAACGATGGATGTAGTCCTCAATCATACGCTTCATGGTGAAATGAGGCGCGATGTTGGCTATAGAGCGCTTGATATACTGCACCCACTCGGGCGAGTAGCCCTTAGAGTTCTTGGCGTAGTAGAGAGGTATAATCTCATTCTCCAACATGGAGTAGATGGTTGCGGCATCGAGTTTATCCTGCTGTGACTGGTCGGTATAGGTACGCTTATCGGTAAGAGCCCATCCGGCTTTCTCATCAAAACGATACCCTTCGTACCACCAGCCATCAAGTACGGAGAAGTTGAGTACACCGTTCATCTCGGCCTTCTCTCCTGATGTACCGGAGGCCTCGAGAGGACGCGTGGGAGTATTAAGCCATATATCCACACCGGTCACCAGACGTTTGGCAACAATCATGTTGTAATCTTCAAGGAAGATGATCTTGCCGAGGAACTGGGGCATGCGCGAAATCTCCATAATGCGCTTGATAAGCCCCTGTCCGGCACCATCGGCGGGATGAGCCTTCCCGGAGAAAACAAACTGCACGGGGAACTGCTCGTTGTTCACAATCTTTGACAGACGGTCAAGGTCGGTGAAGAGCAAGTGGGCGCGCTTGTATGTGGCGAAACGGCGTGCGAAACCTATTATCAGCGCGTTCGGGTTGATTTTGTCAACAACCTGCATAACCTGGGTAGGATCTCCCTGGTTAGCAAGCCATTTAGCCTTGAAATCACGTTTTACGAAGTTGATGAACTTATTCTTCATCGTCATTCGCATATTCCAGATTTCCTGGTCGCTGCATTTGAGGATACCTTTCCAGCTTTCAGGATTCTCCTGATGCTCGAACACACCCTGACCCAGTTTCTCGCCATAGAATTCCTTCCATTCCGAAGCGGCCCAGGTAGGCATGTGCACACCGTTGGTCACATAACCAACGTGGCTTTCCTTCCAGTTATACCCCTTCCAGATACCGGCGAACATCTTCTTGGAGACTTCTCCGTGCAGCCAGCTGACGCCGTTGGCTTCCTGGCAGGTATTCAGGGCGAACACACTCATCGAGAAACGTTCGTTCGTGTTGGGATTCTCGCGTCCCATATTCATCAGGTCGTTCCACGAAATACCGAGTTTGGCAGGGTATTCACCCATGTATTTGCCGAAGAGCCCCTCATCGAAATAGTCATGGCCGGCAGGCACGGGAGTATGGACGGTATAAAGTGACGATGCACGAACCAGTTCGAGAGCCACCTGGAAATCAAGATGCTTCTCCTGCACATAGTCAACAAGACGCTGGAGGTTGAGCAGCGCGGCATGTCCCTCGTTACAGTGATACAGTTCGGAATTTATACCCAGCTTCTTAAGCATGATTATACCGCCGATACCGAGCAGATACTCCTGTTTGATACGGTTCTCCCAGTCACCGCCGTAAAGCTGGTGTGTTATAGGACGGTCAAACTCCGAGTTCATCTCGAAATCGGTATCCATCAGATAGAGCTTCATACGGCCCACGTTCACACGCCATACATGTGAATAGATTGTACGTCCGGGATAAGGCACCTCTACAATCATAGGATGGCCGTTGGCATCCATCACCTGTTCGATAGGCAACTGGTTGAAGTTCTGGGCTTCATAATTCGCGATCTGCTGTCCGTCAACCGAAAGGGTCTGGGTGAAATAGCCATAACGATAGAGGAAGCCGACAGCGGTCATAGGCACACAAGAATCGGATGCCTCCTTTATATAGTCGCCGGCAAGTACGCCAAGACCGCCGGAATATATTTTCAGTGCGTTGCACAGGCCGTACTCCATCGAGAAATACGAAACGGAGGGGATGTCCGTACGCATCGGTTTGGCCATGTACTCCTTGAACATGCCGTAAACATGGTCTATACGGGCCATAAGTTCCTTGTCAGCAAGGACTGCTTCAAGACGTTCCGACGAAAGCTGTTGCAGAACCATCACGGGATTCTCCCCTGTGGAACGCCACAGGTCAGGATTCAGGTCGCGGAACAGAGCCTTGGCTTCGGAATTCCACACCCACCAAAGGTTCTTTGCCAGTTCTTCGAGCGGTTTGAGCTTCGAGGGAAGATCTGACTTAACAGTTATGTCGCGCCATGTGGGTGCGTTCGTGTTGCTTACTTGAAGTTTCATTTCTTGTGAGTAAGATATTATTTTGAAGTTGTTTATTTGTCAATTATATGTCATTGTTCTCGCGCCTGCGGTCTACGGCGTTCAAGGCATATCGGAAGGCTTCGATATAATAGGTGACAAAATAGTCCCATTCTGCCTTTGAAGCCGTGGCACGTGCCGCCTTGGAAACAATCATACGGTAATCATCCGATGCCGAGGCAAGTTTAAGAAGGGCGTCGGCCAATCCGTTGACCACATCGGCGTAATCAGAATCATTACGTGGCACAACCACTACACCGCTCTGCTCAAAACCGCTTTTGCAATCCGACAGAATCCATTGACCGAAGCCGGACAGAGAGGTCGTGACGGTAGGCACTCCGAAAGCCACACTTTCCAAGGGGGTATATCCCCACGGCTCATAATAGGACGGGAAAGCTGTGGCGTCCATTCCGGCAAGCATATCGTAATATGTGAGATCGAAAATGCCGTCATTCCCGTTAAGGTAGCATGGCACATAGACTACCTGCACATCACTGTCAGGGTTCTGTCCGAAACCGAGCGCATGTATGCGGTTGATAATCGGATCCTCACCCGGATTATTCAGATAGTGGGTAATCACGGGGTCATGCAGCATAGAATGTGGCGCGTTCCCGGCGGAGGCGGCATCAACCGCTTCCTTAAGATCCGTGCGCGCCTCCCTGCTCCATGCCGGCACCAATATATATAGCAGCAACTTCCTTCCGGGATTCGACTGCTCCATAGTCTTGGCTGCGTCAAGGAAAACATCAATGCCCTTATTGCGATACTCGCAACGTCCGGAAGTGGCTATGATGAAGGTGTCTTCAGGCAACGGATGGCCGGCCAGTGCAGACCCTACGGACAGCATGGCTTTACGTGCAGTCTCACGTATTTTCTTGGCCTTGCCCTTGGTCGGAACGAACTCTCCTTGGAATCCGTTGGGGGTGACCACCTGCGGCCTGATGTCAAGCAACTGTTCACATTCCGCTGCCGTCACATCCGAGACAGCCGTAAAACAGTCAGCCGTATGTGCGGCAGCCTTCTCCAAGGAGTGTTTCGACTGCATGTTAAGCTCCATGGCCATCTGATCGCCGTTATATCCGGGCAGATAGTCATACAGCGGCTTGCCGTTTCCACATATCGAACGGCCTATCGATGTAGCATGCGTAGTGAATATCGTGCCTACGAAAGGTAGCTTCCAATTGGTATAGAGAAGCCCCATCCCGGTAGTCCATTCATCAAAATGCGCCAGGACGTTTTTATGGCGGCAACGTTTGAAATTACATATACTCTCTATCACCATCCCGGCAGCCAATGCGAAACAACATGCCTCGTCATAGTCACCGTAGGCGTGGAGCGAATCTACTCCGTAGCGCTGCCACATCTCTCCGTAAAAGAAATCCTTTATCTGGTAGACACCTGAGAATTTCACCAATACCACTATAGGCTTACCGGGTATGTTCCAACGCCCGGTACGCACCTCTATACCATAAGGAAGCTCAGCTTTCTTTTTCCACGGCATTAAAATAGAGGGGACCTCGGTGAAATACGGACAAGGATTTTTCTCATCCCATACATCAGGACCTATGAAAATAGTCTTGTCCTTATATAGATTTTGCAAAGTGAGCGCTTTGGTTGACAAAACGGTGTAAATACCCCCGATTTTGTTACAAACCTCCCAACTCGTCTCGAAAATCATATCAAGATCAATGGGGTCAATCTTCATAAATTATTCAAATTGTTCCTATCAGGCCGCAAAGTTATGAAAAATTTTTATTTTTATGCAAACTTTGTCCGCAAAAATCACATTTAGCGAATAAAAACACATATACCATACAACAATCCAATAGCATATTATCACCACTCATTACAGCCATAATTAATATTTTTTGCATACCAACGATGTTAAATTTCATCCATGAAGCATATTTTAACCTCATGCTTTGCTGTCGCGCATAATTCCACACACTATCTCAATAGCAGAAATCCACTTTTTTTCATTACCTTTGCAAACCAACCGATATTTTTCATCAAATGCTTAAAATCCAGAAGATTCTATTGTCTGCCGGCCTGCTCGCCGCCTCGTTTGCTGCAAGCGCCCAGACATCGACATATTTCCCATACCCCGTAGTACCGGAAAGCATCGAAGGTCTCACTCCTCGCTCAAACTATCTGATGGAGCATTTTTGGGACAGATGCAATATAAAATCGGCATTTTCCTCCCTTAAAAAGATGGAAGGTGCTTTCAACGATTACGTAGATATAATGCCATACGCTTCCGGCGAGGCCGTGAAAGCATCGGTTGAGGCTCTTTTAAAAGAAGTGTCTAAAAACCCGCGCAACCTACTGGCCCTGGCACATATGGCAGAAGCAGCCCTATACAGCGACTCGGCAACCGTAAGATGCGATGAATGTTACCTGCCTTTCGCCAAAGCCGTGGCTTCAAACCGAAAAATCTCAAAAGCAGAGAAAGCCCGCTTCGAGTACCAGGCCAAGGTCCTGGCAGGAGCGCAAGTCGGCATGAAGGCTCCCGACTTCACATATACTGCTCCCGATGGCACCCAGGGAAAGCTGTCGGATATTCCGGACGGCCCTTATATATTGCTGTTTATAAACGACCCGGACTGTGACGAATGTGAACTCGCGCGTGTACGTCTGGCCGCCGATATAAATCTTAATTCACTTATCGACAAGGGGCTAATCAAAGTAATGAGTATCTATCCCGGAGAATTCGACCCCGACTGGGCCGCCCGTGCTTCCGGCTATTCCCAAAGATGGATTATAGGAGCCGCCCCCGAAGTAGATGAATATTATGACCTGCGCAACCCGCCCGTATTCTACTATCTGAACGGTCATCACAAGATATTGTCAAAGTCGCTCGTAATTGATAATCTCATCGAGGCTTTCCGGCAAGTGAATAGCCGCAAATCCGAAACGGAATAATCCACCCTTTCACAAACTAACAATACATTAAAAATATACCGAAAAGCAAATCACAACAAGTGAAAATAGCTATGCTTATCTCCGGCGGCGTTGATAGTGCCGTGGCCGCATACCGCCTGCTGGAACAAGGACACGACCTTCATCTTTTCTATATCCGCATAGGTATGGACAACGATGAGGGCGACTGCTCGGCAGAAGAAGATATCGAGATGTGCAGCTTCATCGCCGACCGTTTCAATCTGCCGTTCGATGTCGTATCACTCCACAAGGAATATTGGGACAACGTAATGGAGTATGCGTTGCGAACCGTAAAGGAAGGCCTCACCCCGAATCCCGACATCATGTGCAACAAAATGATAAAGTTCGGTTATTTTGAAGAAAGATGGGGACGTGAGTTCGACCTGACCGCCACAGGACACTATGCCTCTACCGTCATGTCGGACGGGAAAAAATATCTCGCCACGGCTGTAGACCCTGTAAAGGACCAGACTGATTTCCTTGCCCGGATTTCATATAGCCAGTTGGAGCACCTGATATTCCCACTTGGGGATATCCCCAAAAGTCGGGTACGCGAAATCGCCATGGAGACACGTATGCCGAACGCCTACCGCAAGGACAGCCAGGGAATATGCTTCTTAGGTAAGATAAACTACAACGATTTCATAAAGCGTCATCTCGGCGAACGTCCCGGCCCGATAATCGAAATAGAGTCCGGCAAGAAAATCGGTACCCATAAGGGATATTGGTTTCACACCATCGGACAACGCAAAGGGCTGGGGCTCAGCGGTGGCCCATGGTACGTGGTAAAAAAGAACATACACGACAATGCCATATACGTGTCGCGGGGCTACGACACCGACAAACAATATGGGAACCTGCTGCATATCACCGAAACACAATTCATCTCCGGCAATCCCTGGCCTGAGGAGTGTAGCTCGCAGGCCATTGCGTTCAAAAACCGTCACACCCCTGTATTCACCCGGGCAAAACTTACCCGCATAGAACCGGGCGAGTACGTCATTGAGTCGTCCGAACCCATACAGGGAATCGCCCCGGGGCAGTTCGCAGTAATCTATACCCCTGACAACCGTCTCTGCCTCGGTTCGGGCATAATAACCGGCCGCCCGATTAACGCATAGCACAAAACACCCGTTGACATCACGGCTATACCTGCCTATGAATAAACCAACGCGTGGTATGAATGTGGAAAAATAACATTCATACCACGCGTTGGTTTATTTTATCAGCAATCAGGCGTTTGACGATGCGTTAAGCACCGGGGTAGCCGGCTCATCCGAACAAAGCACCACTAACAGATTGCTCACCATGGCGGCACGTTGCGTGTCTGAGAAATTCGCCAGACGCTCGTTATCAATCTCCACAAGGGCCATACGAACCATTCCCACAGCCCCCTCTACAATCTTCTCACGCGCCGATATAATTGCCGAAGCCTGTTGGCGCCGCAACATCACGGCGGCAATCTCGGGAGCATAGGACAGGTTGTTGATTCGAGCCTCTACCACCTCCATTCCGGCGATGCCGAGACGTTCGTTGATTTTATGCTCAAGCAGGTCATTAATCTCTTTACCTCCACCACGAAGGGTCAGTTCGCCATTGTCGTGGGCGCTGTCGGGAGCATCATAAGCATAATGGCTCGCCACCTCTCGCAGGGCAGCATCGCTCTGGATTCCGACAAACGACTCCAACGCACGTGAGTTGAAACTGCCACCGGCCGAAGAACCCGTATCAATATCAAACACGGCCCTGTACGTGTCACGAATCTTCCAGACGAGCACCATACCTATCATCACCGGATTACCGCATTTGTCATTAACCTTGATGGGGTTTATATCCATGTTGCGCACACGCAACGACAGCTTACGCCTTGTAATAAACGGATTTACCCAGAAAAAGCCGACCTTCTTGCATGTACCCACATATTTCCCGAAGAATATCATTACACGGGCCTCATTAGGTTCCTGTACAAAATAGCCAACACATCCGAGGATAAAAAGAAGGCCTAATACTGCGGCCACCGGGTAGGCTAATGCCGGGAGAGTTTCTCCGAACAGCGTCATCACCGCCACCAGCAATCCGGGTATCAGTATGAATGTGAAGAATATCATCGCGAATCCCGGAATCGCCATCCCGGAGTACTCATGCTCACGCAGTTCTCGTTCACTGCCCGGCGCGTCTGTATGCAAGTCGGCCATAGTCTGTATGTATTAGGATTTATATTATTTATATTTTAAGGAGTAAGAACTGGTCGAAATTATTTTAATGTTTGTCAGAAGAAAATTTTTGAAATAATCAGCCCCGTCAGTATAAAATAATTTTGAACAGTTACTTATTGCCAAGTTCCTCAATTGAAGGTCATCTCATCGAAACCGGCAGCGTCAAACTCATCATCGTTATATTGGTCGGAACCGAAGAAATCCTCGTCCATATCTTCAGCCGCTGCTGCGGCTGCTGCGGCAGCTTTCGCATCGGTCTTCGCATCAAACTCATCCAAATCCACATTCTGGGCCGGTGCCTTACCTATAGACAGGGAGCACACCGGGTCCTTTAGCTTCTTCCCGGTTATCATCTCCTTCATTTCCAGATAGAACGAGCGGTCCGTGATATAGTCAAACGTGAACATAAGCCGTTGCCCCTCATCATCGATAAAATCTGACAGCACCGAATCCTCCATCAGATAGATATCCTGAGACGAATCCGAGCCCATATCTTCCAAGGTAATCTCCTTCTCTTTCTCCCAGCGGTCATCGCATATGAAGAACGAACACATCTGGTTCTTGTCAAAAGCCACAGCCTCGCATATGGCGTTCTTAAGGTCCAGGAAGGTGGACTCTGCATCAATCTGTATCTCGCGTTTGAAGTTGTCAACCTCGTCGGAAACTATACGGAAATTGAAAATCATATTTTTAAGTCTGTTATATTCAAAACAATAAAGAGAAAGCCTCTTATGTGACGCAAAGTTAGAAAAATAACATAACACCCCGCAAGCATTTTCTGATTTTTTTCAACTTCAAATGATGTTTTTCACCCCCTCCCCTTTCGGACATATCCCTCATATAACACATAACCGCCGTAATCCGTCCTCACAGACGAACCACGGCGGTTTTTAATGTTTGCAGTCCCGGAGTCAGGGTCTGTTATTCGTTGTTCTTGCCTACAGGAAGAGCGCGTGAGAAAACTTCTCGGAAAGACACCAGCGTCTCGGTGCGTAACATCCCCATCGGCTGGAGTTTATCATGGATAAGATGGAGAAGGTGTTCGTTGTCTCGTGCATAAATCTTAACCAGCATATCATACTGGCCAGTGGTATAATGGCACTCCACTACCTCGGGCACTGTCTTTAACTTTTCGATAATATCTCCGAATTTCTCAGGATCCTTTAAAAACACTCCTACAAAGGCACAGGTATCATACCCCAGAGTTGTCGGTTTAATCAAAGCCCGCGAACCTTCCAGAATGTTCGTAGCCTGTAGTTTGGCAATGCGCTGGTGGATGGCGGCGCCGCTCACGCCACATTCACGTGCGATTTCCAGAAACGGTTTTCGACCATTGTCAACAAGCATCTGGAGAATCTTGGTGTCGAGTTTGTCAATTTGTAAACGAGGCATAATGTTAAGTTTAGTTTAATATTCCCTTGTTGTCTGCCACAAAGATAGCTATAATTATTTATAAACATACAAATTATTATATGATAAATTGACCTGTATAAAAATCGCAAACCTGCCACGAACACCTCAAAATTAAAAATTTTTATCCATAACAGACATTTAAGTTACGTCCTTAAAACACCGTTCCGAACCGCCACAACCGCATAACTATCTGACAGCACGAACATTGCAAAAACGTCTCCCACTCTTATGCTCCTTAACATCTTGCAAACAGCATATGATAAAAAGCCACTTTATGTTTTAAAACATAAAGTGGCAAAATGGTTAATTTTTACGTTTTATACCCCTCACGATACGGGTAACCTTAACCCGGTCTTAGGGAATCAGGATGTACGCGAATTATATGCCTCCAAAGCATGCCGCAGCACAACCATAGCCTTACGAAGCTCATCTTTGTTCAACACATAGGCTATACGCACTTCGTCACGCCCCATCCCCCGGGTGGTATAGAACCCTGAAGCCGGTGCCATGAAAATGGTCTGTCCCTCATATTCGAATTCCTCCAGACACCACCGACAGAAGTCATCTGCATCTTCCACCGGCAGACGCGCCACTGTATAAAAGGCACCCATAGGTATTGGGGAATAGCATCCGGGAATCTTGTTAATCTCATCAATAAGGAAATTCCTACGTTCCACATACTCATTGTATGTATCAAGCATGTATTGCCGAGATGAATCGACAGATGCCTCCGCCACAATCTGTCCCAACAAAGGAGGGCTAAGCCGGGCCTGACAGAATTTCATAACATTGCCGCGTAAATGTTTATGCTTGGTTATCAGCGCACCTATGCGGATGCCACATTCATTATAACGTTTGGAAACAGAGTCGATAAGCACGACCTGCTCCTCGATTCCGGGCAGATGGAACGCCGAAATATAAGGCGCCCCGGTATAACAGAATTCGCGGTAAACCTCATCGGAAAACAGAAAGAGGTCGTGCTTTTTCACTATGTCACGCAACTGCAGCATCTCCTTCATCGAATAGAGATAGCCCGTAGGATTGTTCGGATTGCAAATCAGTATCCCTTTCGTGCGAGGCGTTATCAGCGCCTCGAACTTTTCCATCGGCGGCAGGGCGAATCCATCCTCGATACTCGAGGGAATGGTGACAATCTTAGCGCCTGCCGAGATTGCGAACGCCATATAGTTGGCATATGCAGGCTCAGGCACAATAATCTCGTCACCCGGATCCAGCGCCGCCATAAAAGCGAACAACACCGCCTCCGATCCGCCGCAGGTAACTATTATATCATCAACGTCCAAACTGATGTTGTAACGCTCATAATACTCTCTCAGTTTCTGACGCAACGACAGCAGCCCTTCCGACGGGCTGTATTCAAGCACACGTCTGTCAATATGTTTGAGTACCTCAAGACCTTCCTTAGGCGTTGGAATATCGGGCTGTCCGATATTAAGGGCATATACCTTCACTCCGCGCTGCCTGGCAGCATAGGCCAGCGGCACGAGCCGGCGTATCGGGGATGCCGGCATTTCATCTCCCCGTTTTGAGACAATAGGCATTTTAAGACAGGTTTTAAATTGCATAAATATATAAACCTTTTCAGCCGACAAAGTTACAAAACATATAGCGGTACCACCAAATTAGAATTAAAAATTCGCCATCATCACCTCAAAACCCGATTGGACAATATTTGATTTACAGACGGATATACCTCGCTTTCATCGGCGTAATGAGATTATTTTGTAATTTTGCATCCGGCTTATGCCATGTGAACACGCCGGGAACGTTATTTGTTGCTATAGAAAAAACAAATTCTGTTCCAACACCTAAAATAAATGAACGTTTTCAGCAAACTCGCCACCGTAGCGGCTTTGACTGCCGCTGTGGCAACAGGTTCGATGCAGCCGACCGAGGGGTGCACGAGGGTTACTTTCGTGGGCGACAGCGCCATCGTAATAACAGGGCGCACACTTGATTGGAAGACCCCGATTCCCACAAACCTCTATGTGTTCCCACGCGGACAAAAACGCGCAAGCTACGACTCTGAAAATTCCATCAAATGGACTTCCAAATATGGCACGGTATGCTCCGTGGGATATGATGTGGGAGTTACCGAAGGGATGAACGAGGAGGGACTGGTTGTCAATCTCCTCTACCTACCGGGTACATTCTACGCAGAAGCCGATGATCCGCGCCCGTACATGTCGACATCATTATGGGCCGCATACGTACTTGATAATTTTGCCACAACTTCCGAAGCCGTTGAGCAACTGCGTAAGGACGTGTTTCAAATCAACGCCCCGGCTATGCCCGGCGGGGAAGCCACTACACTACACATGGCCATCTCCGATGCCACCGGCAACTCGGCAATCGTAGAATATATCGATGGCAAACTCCAGATTCTGGAAGGGCATGAATACCAGGTCCTCACAAACGCGCCACCCTATGACCAACAGAAAGCAATCTCCGACTATTGGAAGACAGTAGGTGGCTTGAACATGCTTCCCGGCACCAACCGCAGCCAGGACCGCTTCACCCGCGCATCGTTCTACGTAACCATGATACCGAAAAACTCATCCCATGCTACAGCAATGGCCGGAGTATTCGGAATAATAGGCAACTGCGCGGTACCGACAGGCATATCCATCCCGGGGCAGCCCGAGATTTCCACCACCCAGTGGAGAAGCGTGGCCGACCAGCGGGAACGCACATATTACTTCCGCATGACCAGCAGTCCGGGTACGGTATGGACCAATCTCCGCGAATTCGACCTCTATCCCGGAGCGCCGATAATGAAACTTGACATCGCAAACGCCCGTAAAATACTGATAGGAAATGCCATAAAAGACTACAAACCCACAAAAGGATTTACACCCATGTATCGCATGACGCCCGAACTGGCAAAACAACTTTCAGAATAGCACGGACCGCATCTGAATATAAGTCAGCGCCATGCCTACCTTTCACGGGTGCGGCAACACGAATCAAGAATTGGTGAAGCCGCACCCGTAACCAATTCATATCATCCACATTATGATTAAAGAAGCTGACAGTAACACAAAAGGCATTATATCCACCGAGGAATTCCGCTTGGGGTCAACGCCACATGCACGTGAAGCACTCGCACATTGGGCCGGACGTTTCTGGTTCATCGTAGCGGCCCCCATCGCCGCCCTCGCGATCTACGGAATATGGTTCGACTGGAGATACATGGTCGTAACGGCCTGCGTAATCTTCATACTCTTCCCCACCTTTGCCATGGTGGCTTTCAACATGGTGCTGACTTCGCCAAGCGCTATAAGGTCGATGTTCCCGCAAAAGGTAACAATTGACCCTCAAGGCAATATAACCGTAACTTACTCACCTCTCACCCCCGATGACAAAGTTCCCGGGAAGGAGGCCCCGGCCACATTATACATACCCCGCGATGCCGTGACCACATGCCGATATTGGAATCATTATACCGTCCTGAAATATGGCGAAAAAGAAACACTCATGGTGCCGGACAAAGCCTTCCGTACACATACGGAAGCAACAGAATTCTATTTAAGACTAAATCCAGAGGAGGAGTGACAAAATAAATGGCCCCTAATCCACGTTAAAGATTAGAAGCCTATATTATTGTTACCGTAAATGGAGAACCAATCAAGAAAAGATAATACCGAATATAGCGACCGGGTACGTCTGCATGTACTCGGCATATCATATAGCCAAATTCAATCCGGCGCATACGCCCTGATTCTCGCGCAGGAAAACGGGCCATACCGTATCCCCGTCGTGGTAGGTGCTGCCGAAGCCCAGTCTATAGCCATAAAGATGGAGGGTGTCATCCCCCCGCGCCCTATGACCCACGACCTTTTTGCATCGCTGGCGCAGGCTTACGGAGTCGTGCTTCGCGAAGTATTCATCCACAAGTTCGAGGATGGCATTTTCTCGTCAGAACTGACTTTCGAAGACCCTAACGGGCGCCAGGTCGTACTTGATGCCCGTACTTCCGACGCCATAGCGATAGCAATGCGCACAGCCACACCAATATTCACCACACGTGCCATTCTCGCCGAAACAGGATTTATCATGGAGATTAAGGAACCGGCAAAAGACGGCATTGCGGATAAGGAAGTAACCAACTCCGAATCCCGGCCTATAAATCCCGAGGAACTTCCCCTGGCCGAACTGGAGCGGCGTCTTACCATGCATATCGAAAAGGAAGAGTATGAGGAAGCTGCCAAAATCCAGACAATCCTCAGCCGCAAACGTTCATCGGGCGGCTTATCCCCCACTTAAATAACCCGGCGCATACAGATTTAACATCTGCAACGCGGCGGATATACAGGTTTTTCATAAAGGAATCGGAAAGTTTTCGTAAATTTGCCAACCGGCAAAGACAGTACTCACAAAAGCGACTTCTCCGCCGGTTATACCTTTTATTTCGGTATGAAGATGAAACTAAGCGTTATATTACGTTTCGTGATAATCGGAGCATTATGGCTCGGAGCGTGTATCTATATGGTTAATAGAATGATAGCCTCCGGCATTGAGCTAACTCTGATGAATCTTTTCCCTATCGCCGCGTCCGGCGTAATCATCTTCGTCCCATTATATAAGAAATATGTCCGAAATGGCAGACAATAATAGCCACACAGCCTACCCGTTTCTCGGGAAAATCGACTCCCCCGCCGACCTGCGCAAACTTCCTTTGGGCGATTTGCCGGGAGTGTGTAGCGACATACGGGGATTCCTTATAAACTCACTGGCACAGAATCCGGGACACTTCGCCTCCAGCATGGGGGCGGTAGAAATAACTGTGGCTCTGCATTACGTCTTCAACACTCCCTACGACCGCATCGTGTGGGATGTCGGCCACCAAGCCTACGGCCATAAACTGCTTACAGGGAGACGTGAACGCTTCTCCACCAACCGCAAATTCGGAGGTCTGAGCGGCTTTCCAAATCCTGATGAGAGCGAATACGACACATTCTCAGCCGGACATGCTTCAAATTCAATATCCGCAGCCTTAGGGATGGCGGTAGCTTCCCAGATGAACAACGACTCCCCACGGCGCAACATTGTAGCGGTAATCGGAGACGCCTCTATCGGCGGAGGTCTTGCTTTCGAAGGCATAAACAATGCAGCCAACACCCCCAACAACCTGCTGATTATCCTCAACGACAACGACATGTCGATTGACGCCAACGTAGGTTCTCTGCATCGCTATCTGGCAAGGATAACATCGTCAAAAGGATACAACACCCTACGTTTCAAAGCGTTTCGCCTGCTGAAACGCATGCATATCGTAACCGACCGTGGGAAAGGGATAATCATGCGGTTCAACAATTCGCTCAAATCTCTGATTTCGCGCCAGCAAAATATCTTCGAAGGATTGAACGTGAGGTATTTCGGCCCGGTAGACGGACATGATGTCGGGCTACTCGTGCGTACGCTCAACGACATAAAAGACATGACGGGGCCCCGCATACTCCACATCAAGACAGTAAAAGGGAAAGGCTACGCCCCGGCCGAAGAGGATCCCGCCACCTGGCATGCCCCCGGAAAGTTCGATCCGGCGACAGGCAAACGCCCTGTGCCACCTGCCGGCAAGAAAAAACTGAAATTCCAGGACGTTTTCGGTGAGACACTGCTCAACCTTGCTCGTGCCGACCGCCGCGTTGTAGGCATAACAGCCGCCATGCCAACCGGCACCTCCGCCAATATTCTCGGTGACACTATGCCGGAACGCATGTTCGATGTGGGCATCTCCGAGGAACATGCCGTAACGTTCGCCGGAGGGTTGGCAAAAGAGGGGCTACGTCCGTTCGTGGCCATATATTCCTCTTTCCTACAACGCTCCTACGACCAGATTATAAACGATATAGCCCTGCAACGCCTTCCGGTGACATTCTGTATCGACCGTGCCGGTCTGGTAGGCGAGGACGGTGCAACCCATCATGGCGTATTCGATATGGCCTACCTGAGAGCCATACCGGGCATGGTACTTGCCGCCCCCCGCGACTACCGCGCCCTTAGAAACCTCATGTATACAGCCCTGCTGCATGAAGACGGGCCTTTCGCCATACGCTATCCCAGAGGAAGTTCAAACCTGCCTGACATATCTAATCCCCTTGAGTCCGTAGAAATAGGACGTGGAGAAAAGCTCCGCGATGGTTCTGATGCTGTAATAATATCCATAGGCACAAGCGCCGAGGATGCCGCAAAGGCAGTCTATATCCTTGAGGGTGAAGGGATTTCAACCGCACACTATGATTTAGGGTTCATAAAGCCGCTTGATACGGACATGCTACGAAGCATAGGCCGCTCCGGTATGCCGATTGTTACCGTGGAAGACGGCGCGGTCAACGGAGGAGCCGGCTCTGCAATCACAGACTTTTTCAGATCGGAGGGAATAGGCGCCGAAATCACATGCCTGGGAATACCCGACAACTTCATCGCGCAGGGCACCGTGGCCGAGCTAAAGGCATACTGCGGCATAAATACAGACGCGATAGCCATCACAGTCAGAGAGATGATTGCACGTTCAAAACGTAAAACTGTCACCGCATGAAGATTGTAATCGCCGGAGCAGGCGAAGTAGGTTCGCATCTGGGCAAGCTACTGTCACGCGAGGAACAGGACATCGTGATGATTGACCGTGACAGCGAGAAACTTGACCGTCTTGATGCCAACTACAACCTTATGACATATGTCGGAAGCCCCACTTCCTTCCGAACACTCAGCGCGGCAGGGGTTGATACACGGTGCGACCTCTTCATAGCCGTAACCCCGTACGAGAATACCAACATCACCTCTTGCGCTATAGCAAAAAGCCTCGGAGCGAGGAAGACCGTAGCCCGCATCGACAATTTTGAATTCCGCGACCAGATTCACCGCCACTTCTTCTCTTCGATAGGGGTAGACCATCTCATCTATCCTGAATATCTTGCCGCACAGGAGATATGCACAGCCCTGCGCAGGCCGTGGGTTCGCAATTGGTTTGAACTGCATGACGGCCAACTCCTTCTCATCGGAGTAAAAGTCCGAAGCAATGCCTCCCTGGTAGGACAGCGGCTGCGCGATATAACCTACACCCAGCACAACTACCATGTGGCGGCGATAAAACGGCGCCACGACACCATCATCCCGCGCGGCGATGACATAATACAGCCCGACGATATACTCTACTTTACCACCACAAAGGAATATGTGGACGAGATACGGAACATATGCGGCAAACGCGAGTATAAGATCCACAAAGTAATGGTGATGGGAGGCGGCCGCATAGCCGTGCGGCTTGCCCATATGGCATCGGACATATGGGATCTCACCATCATAGAGAATGATGCCGAAATCTGCCGCCGCCTCCCGGAAAAATGCTCCGGGTGCGATGTAAGGATTATCCACGGCGACGCGCGCAATAACGACACACTCCGCGAAGAAGGAATCGAGGGGATGGACGCCTTCGTCGCCCTCACAGAATCGTCAGAGACGAATATCCTTGCCTGCCTTTCGGCAAAGGAACTCGGAGTGAACAAGACAATCGCCGAAGTCGAGAACATACAGTTCATCTCAGAAGCCGAGATGCTGAATATCGGGACAATAGTGAACAAGAAACTACTGGCCTCAAGCAAAATCTTCCAACTACTACTTGATGCAGACGAGACATCATCGCGGTTCATGGCTCTGGCAGATGCCGAGGTTGCCGAACTTGAGGCTCGTCCCGGTTCGAAAATCACCCGCGCCCCGGTTATGGAGTTACGCCTTAGCCACGACATGACCATAGCCGGACTTATACGCGACGGCCGGGGGATGCTTGTCGGTGGCCGCGACAGGATACTGCCGGGTGACCACGTGCTGGTGTTCTGCCTGTCAGGCACGATACATAAAGTCGAAAAACTCTTTTCATAAATAGTTATCCCCCCAGTAGTCACTTAATCCTCACACGCACTTGTCTCATAAGTTTTCTACAATAAACTGGCGGATGCTTATCCGCGTTATGGGATGGCTCCTCCTCATAGAGGGGATATTCATGGCCGTCCCTGTGGCCACGGCTATTGTCTACGATGAGGAGGACATCTACGCCTTTCTTTGGACTATAGCTGTGACAATGGGATGCGGCATAGCGGCCACCACCTGTGTCCGCCCGCGCCGTTTCGACATGGGTAAACGCGAGGGATTCCTTCTCACAGCCTTGGTATGGGTAGTATTCTCATCATTCGGCATGCTCCCTTTCATATTGAGCAGTCTCCGCCTCGGAGTTTCAGACGCCTTCTTCGAAGCCATGTCGGGCTTTACCACTACGGGAGCATCAGTTATTGACGGCACTTCGTGCAACCTCAGCCATGCCGTGCATATGTGGCGTTCACTTATGCAATGGATAGGAGGAATGGGGATAATACTTTTCACCCTGGCCGTACTACCCATGCTGAACTCCTCGGGAGGTATGCAGATGTTCAACGCCGAGGTCACAGGCATAACGCATGAGAAACTACGCCCACGGGTAAGCTCGACGGCAAAGAGGCTATGGCTCGTCTATACCCTCCTTACCATAATTCTCTGCGTGTTATACTGGCTTGGCCCCATGGACGGATTCGACAGCATATGCCACGCCCTGTCTACGATGTCGACCGGCGGATTCTCCACCCAGGCAGAATCAATAGGAGCATGGAATTCGCTATACATAAAGATAGTGACTACAATATTCATGTTCATCGGAGGGGTAAATTTCGCACTCATATTCAAAATATCCACCGGGCAGATTTCTTCCGCATGGAAGAACGAGACATTCCGCCTCTATATAAGGCTCATATTGGTAATTTTCGCAATATTCGACCTCTCACTGCTGTTGAATCCGGCCATACCCGACACCTGGGAGGGGCTGACAATAGACCCGTTATTCCAGATTGTATCCATGATGTCCTCCACCGGCTACGTCATCAGCGGGTCGGAGCAATGGGGAAACACAATATTCGCCGTCACCCTTCTGTTGATGTTCTTCGGCGCATGTGCAGGATCCACATCCGGGGGTGCCAAGATTGACCGCGCACTGCTTCTATGGAAGAACTCTCGCAACGAGCTCTACCGCTGCATCTATCCCAACCATGTGCTGTCGGTAAATAACAACGGTCGTACTATGTCGCCCGAGCTTGTAAACAAAGTCGGCGTGTTCCTATGCCTGTATGTGCTGGTAATTATTGCGGGAGGAGTGATACTCACAACTACCGGCCTTCCGGTAAACGACTCCTTCTTCTCGGCATTTTCATGCGTGAGCAACACCGGGTTAGGCACGGTAAGTGCTGATGCGTCAGGTTCATTCGCCTCTGTTTCAGATCCGGGCAAATGGATACTGTCGGCATTGATGCTTACAGGCCGTCTGGAAATATTCACCGTGCTGGTATTACTCACCCCCACATTCTGGCGCAAATAGCGGCCAGCGACTGCCGTGCAGCCACATCAAGGGTCTGCAACGCACGGTTGCGGTTCAAAGTCTGTCCCCTGAGGAACGGCTCTGTCTCCACGACATCCAACCCTTCAGGGAGTTCCGCCAGACGGTTACATCCCACAAGACCAAGCACAGGAATATTATGACGCGCAGCTTCGCGATACACAGTCCACAACGCTTTTCCTGAGAGAGTCTGCGAATCAAGACATCCCTCACCTGTCACAATCAAGCGGGGTTTCTCCTCAGCGCTGAAAATACCATACAGTCCCAGTATATGCTCGGCACCCGGCTCTACACTGCATCCGAGCACCCGGCCAAGCGCATAGCCTAAGCCACCGCCAGCTCCGGCAAAAGGAGTTTCCACCGAGGCCGGCATCAGAGCCTCGTCTACCGCACGTCTGAAATTTTCCACCCCGGTTCTCAAAAAATCCATATCGTGTGATGCCACGCCTTTCTGAGGCGCATAATCCAACATCCCCGCCAAGGGCACATCCACATCAGCCAACCCGCGCAGAATCCCTCTAAGCCTATGGCGATTCAGTCCTGAAAAATCGATGGAGAACACATCGCCCAACCTGTCTGCCGTTATCGGCGCAGCTATCTCCGTACCGTCTACCATGAAATACCTTGCTCCGAGAGCCTGTAGGAAACCGGCTCCGCAATCAACAGTTGCAGTACCTCCGATACCAAGATTAATCCTTTTCGCACCATCCCCGATAAGACGCCCCACAAGCCATCCCAAGGAGTAGGAGGAAGAGGACAAAGGACATCGTTCCCCCTCCTCTATCTTCCACAATCCTATCACAGCGGCCGAATCAAGCGCCACTGTCTCGTTATTTGAGAAATAGACCGATGGCCGGGACCTTCCCAAAGCATCATCCACATATTCGCTTTGTCGGGACAGCCCCAGACGATTGCCGAGAATATCCGATGTCCCCTCCCCTCCGTCGGCCATAGGACACAACCGAACTGTTGCCTGAGGCATAATCTCACGAATAGCCCGCCCCACAATGGCACACACGTCACGAGCCGACATCGTCCCCTTGAACTTGTCAGGGGCCACAACAATCAGCGGCGCCTCAACATTCTTCCTACGTCCGAACAATCCAAACATAACCGACAATTAATCCACGGTCAGCTGTGACCTGTCATTAATACATCGCAAATATAATGCTTTTCCTGCCAGTCTCTCTAAAAAAGTATAAAAAAATTATTGCTGTCCGATAAAACTTTTTGAGACATCGAAAAATTAGGGCTGATTCCA
>CAJUBM010000025.1 GCA_910584735.1 uncultured Muribaculaceae bacterium | reverse complement strand
CGGCTATGTCTCTTCGGGTGGCCTGCCGTCCCGGAGGTCCGGCGCCACTATAAAAGTTACTGTCGGATAATGAGGTTTTATGGGAGCAGGCGGTGCTTTATCGGGGATTGGATGCGCCGGAGATGAGGGCATCGGCCTTCTTTGAGAGTTCGGCGTAGGGCAGGAGGCCGGTGTGGCGTTCTATCTCTCCATCGATGGAGATGAAAAAGAGGGTGGGGATGGAACGGATAGAGGCGGCTGCGGCCAGGGGTGTGTTCTTGTCTACATCGACTTTGAGCACTTTCACGCGTCCCTGGTATTCATCTGCCAGCCGCTCTATCTCCGGGGCCAGCATGCGGCACGGGCCGCACCATTCGGCGTAGAAGTCTATGATTACGGGTGTGTTGCCGGTGTAGTCGTAACCGCGCAGGTATTGTTTGAAATCGTTTATGTTTGCCATTTCGGTTGGGTTTGATGGGTTGTGTCTGTTTATATCTTAATGGGTTAGGCCGAGGCCATTGACATTATCTTTATGGGGCAGCCCGAGATGCATTTCCCGCATTTTATGCAGTCGGGGTGGAGGTAGCCCTCTTCCTGTCCGCGGCTGTCATAGGGGGTGAGCTGCATGGGGCATACGCGGGCACAGCTTTTACATTTCATCTGGCACTTCGATGATACGTGGATGTTGCGGTAGCCTGCCGGGAGTTCCGCCCCTTTGGGGGCGACCCACGAGGAGAGGGTTCCCATGGGGCAGAATGAGCACCATGTCCTGGGGGCGTAGATGAACGACAGGATGACGCCTACGATGGTGGTGGCTGTGATGATGTTCCAGAACACGCGTCCCATGGCGTTCCAGTCGCCCCATGCGAAGTACATCTGTATGCCGAACATGGTGAAGATGAACAACACCATGAACAGCCTGAAGCCGAAACTGCGCACGAAGGCCGGGATGGGCCGGTGGGGGGAGTATTTCGAGAGTATGCGGTCGTAGAGGCTGCCGCGCGGGCATGCGTTGCCGCACCACCAGCGTCCGCGACGCACCGCGAAAGCCACCGGGGCAATCATGCAGATGAGGGCTATCAAGCCTATCACGGGGTAGAAGAATCCTATTACGAGATAGGCAAGCAGCAGCCAGTAGAGCGGCAGGCCTTTTGTGGGATGGTGTCGGTGGAATCGCTTTGTAGCCATGTCTTTCGGGGTTTGGTTGTTTTTATGATGCAAAGTTAAGGCTCCGTTCATTGCCGGACAAATGATTGTAGCTATCTTTGCATTGATAAAATCTATCATGACACTACAGCAATTAAGGTATATAATAGCCATAGACGACCATCGTAGTTTCGCCCGGGCGGCTGAATCGCTCGGCATATCGCAGCCCACCCTCAGCGCCATGCTCGTAAAGCTGGAGGAGGAACTGGACGTGCGCATCTTCGAAAGGAATAACCGGGCCGTGGCACCCACCACGGTGGGCAGGGATATAATACGCCAGGCGCGGAAGGCCGTGGCCGAAGCCGATAACGTGGCGGCCCTCGTGGCCGAAACCAAGGGGGAGGTATCCGGCCCGCTGACAATATCGGTGGGCCCGACGGTCGCCCCGTATCTTTTGCCGCGATTTATAAGACACTATATGGAGGATTATCCGCAGGTGGAACTTTCGGTGCAGGAGATGAAGTCGCGCCAGATGGCGGAGGCCCTGTTGCAGGGTGTTGTTGATGTAGCCATAGGGATAAGCGGCAACTCCCGGGAAGGGCTGCTGGAGATTCCGCTCTACACGGAGCGTTTCATGGTGTATCTCTCGGAGGATTGCTGGCGTAAGCTCCCCGCCTTCCGCCCCGAGATGTTGGAGCATGAGAATATGTGGATAATGAGGGAGGCCCAGTGCCTGCGTGACAGCGCTTTCAGCTTCTGCAAGGCCAGGACGAAGGGGCGCCGCGTGTATGAGGCCGGGAGCATAGAGACCCTTATCCGCATCGTTGACCTAAACGGCGGTTTCACCATCATCCCGGAAATGCACCTGCCTATGCTCACCGAGCAGCAGCGCCGCAACGTGAGGCGTATTGACGGAGATTATCTTTCGCAGCGGCGCGTGTCGCTGTATATAAAGGAGGATTTCATACGTCAGCGCATGCTTGACTCCGTCACAGACACCCTCCTTAAATTCATGCCCCGCGCCATGATGGACGAGCGTATCGTGAAGTTCGGCATACGGCTGTAGGGGTGTCAATCCGTGATTTTGAAATAATTCTAAGTAGTATGCTGTCCCGAATTATATCCCCGTAAAATATTTATGACGTTAATGTTGTGGTTTTATGGAGATAATGAGTTATCTTTGTATTGGAATCAAAATCGCCCCTATGGAGCTAAACGGGGTCTGCCTTTTCTTTTGCAGTTACTAAAATCAATTTATAAAACCTTCATTAAGTCACATGAACAGACTCCTAATTTTTGTATTCGGCATGCTCATGGCATTTGCAGCCGGTGCGCAGACAAAGGACTCCCCGCTAATAATTGTGCCGGGAGAAAACTTGTACACCGACGGCGCTGTCTACCAGTCCGTATTCTACCGCTACACCCCGTCAGAAGATTGCCTGGTAACGCTTGAGGGCCTCCGTTGTACCCCTACGGTCGATGGGGAGGAAATTCCGGCATATTCAGCCTATGATCCGGAAATAACGGTATTCGCGGCGCAGGCGGGAAAGGTCTATGACATAGAATATTTTGCCTTGGCAATGCCGATACGCTTCACCATGACTGCCAAGTCAATGCCCTACAACCCCGGAACCTCATGCGCCGACCCCATAGTTGCCGAAAACGGTATGGAGATTTTTGTGCCTTGTTTCCAGCAGGGGTGGGGTATGTCGGCAAAGAAACTCCCTGCCTATGTAAGGTTCTCGGCAACAACCTCCGACCAACTTACTATCAAGACCCCGGCTTATTTCGGCACGGTTTCATACGGTACTGACTGTGCCGATACATTCACTACTCTTGCCCCGATCAGCGGCAGCGACGGTAATACCTATACTGTAGATGCTATAGCCGGCACCGACTATCTGGTGAAATTTGAGGCCACAACCCCCACCATGGCTACGTTCACATTGGGAAGCATCAAAGAGGGAACCTCCTGCGAATTCCCATTTGAGGCCGCCATCGGGGCGAACAATATCCCTGCGGAGGCCGGTTCATGGTGGTATAGTATGGAGTCACCCTCTTCGCCGGATAAGATGTTTGCAATGGTGACCTCTGAATCCGCCGCCCAACTCATCGTGCGCCATAGTTGTGCCTCGGTCAATTCGCAGACCAGCGAGATTCCGGTTATGCGTTTCCCTATTGTCGCCGATGACTCCCGTGTCCTTGAGTTCGTCAAGGCTGATGGCACCGTTGATGATGAGGCTTTTGACCTTTCTTTTGAGCCTTTTCAACTCTACGATGCCTTTTCAACGGCTCCCTCTGTGGCCGCCGGTATCGAAACGACAACGCCTGCTTTCGGTGGTACATATTACTACAAAATCGAATCCCCGGCCACCGGCAGCTGGTTTCTCGACATAGATCCCCAAGGTGATTATCCGGCAGGAACCGAGATTGAGCTATATTCCTCTGACAACGACCTCACAACTCTTGCCAAAGGTAGTCCGGCAATTCATTACCTCGCCGCAAATTCAAAGACGTATATACTCCGGATAACACTCCCGGCCACACGCACGGGGCTGGCATTTATCCCGTCGTTTAACGAGGTTAAGAAAGGAGAGACCCTTGCCGACCCGTTAGATGCTGAACTCGGTAGCAATGACCTGCCGGCATGGCGCTCGGTATATTACCGATATACACCCGAGAACGACCGTTGGTATGAAGTGGCTCCGGCCGACAAGGCCAATGTCCCGGCTGTGACATCGGGAGCCGACGGATATGGAAACGTTACTCTGTATCCCAACGACAATGGCTGGAGATTTGAAGGTGTTGCCGGAACGGCTTACAACATAGTATTCCTAAACGTGGCCACGCCTTCAACCTTTACGCTCACCGGCCAGGACTATGAACCCGGTGAACATCACTCAAACCCGATAGCAGTCCAAGAGGGTGAGACAATGATGCCCTCCAACCCCGGCGTACGCTGGTATGAGTTCACCTGCCCCTCTTTTGGCAATCTTGAAGTCGCTACCAATGTAAAATATAACTTCAAGAATAAGGTCTACATCTATCTCGGTGAACCTATCGAATCCAACCGTAATCTCATGGCTACTAACGGCGATTTCTCTGATTTGAAGTTTGTGCCGTTCCACGCCAAAGTCCGCAAGGATGAAAAAATATATGTGTGCGTTGAAATGGCAGAAGAGCAGTCCGATGCCTCTCTCTCAATAGAGGTGCTTCCTTCTGACATTCCAGGTGAGACTCCGCAGAATCCGATAGTGATTGATTTCTCGACCAATCCGATGGATTATGATTTTACAAAACCCGTCTATCCTCTTGATGATCCGTTGTTCTACTCCATCGAACTCGACCCGGGGATTTTCACACTCCAGGCCAAACAGGAATTGACAATGTTGATGTTTGCCGATGACGATCTGCAAAAAGAGATGGCACGAAGCACGACATGGGTTTATGACAACGAAAATCTATACGGCTTCCGGCAGATTCCGGTCAAGGATAAGGGGAACTATATCCTTCAGATTAACCAGGCTATCAATGAGTTCACTGCCACACTTTCGATGCGTGCGCCGCGTCCCGGAGAACTTCCGCAGGCTCCTGTAGCGATAGAAGTGACTTCAGACCCCATGATATATACCATGGATTATATTGGCTATAATGATTTCTCTCGGTGGTATTCAATAGACTTGCTGCCGGGTACGTTGAGTATTGTATCGCCTGAGGTATATATCGGAGCATCCCTTTATTCCGGCAACGATTGGGCCACGCCGCTTTACACCACCGTGGCAGACAAGACTGATGAAGGATTCGGTCTCTTTGACGTGGAAATCCCCGCAGCCGGTACATATCTCTTTGATTTGGAACACTTGACAATCACCGCCGAGGTGAGGATCTCAGGCTCCGCACTCGGATTTGCAGGTATAGACCGGGTTACGGGGACTAATGGTTTCTCAGCCACAGGTTCCAAGGGAGCGATTAATATTAAGGGAACCGGCCGGGTAGATGTCTACGATACAGCAGGTATCAAAGTCTCGTCAGTTGACTGCAATGGTTCTGCCATCATCACTGTAGCACCGGGCCTTTACATAGTGCGTTTCGGTAGCTGCGTTGCCAAAGTAGTTGTACGCTGACCATAGCTTGTAATAGTTTTTAGCGCCATTATAAATTTAGGGGATATGTCTGATCAGACATATCCCCTAAATTTATAATGGTTAATAGAGACTGCCGGTGTCAGGTTCTATCTGACAGCAGGCAGGGGCTTCATTCCTTGGTTTCGGACTTTTTGGCCGTGGTTTTGCGGACACATGCCTTGCGGGGAGCCTTGGGGGCTTTCTCTGCCTTTGCCGGTTTGGCGGGTTTAGCCTCTTTTTCAGGCTTGGGATCGGGGCGGCGCAGGAGGTGTTCCTCATCAAGGTGTTCGAGATCGGTGCGGTAGGATGAAACCTCTTTCTTGAGGGTGTCGATTTCGGCGGCCTGGTTGCGGATTGTGGTGAGGAGGCCGTTGAGTTCCTCGTTGTCTACCGACATGGGATATTGCTCTTCCACGCGCACGATGAAGTCGGACAGCACGTTCATGTAGTTGGTGAACGCCTCGTAGGGAGTCTCGTAGGGTGAGAAGTTGGCATGCGCGGCGCCATCGGAGAAATGTTTGGTCGACATGTAGAACAGATGGTCCGATGCCTGGAGGCGTCCCCAGTCCTGTTTGAGCATACGGTTGTCGCACAGGCGCACACGCTCGGCCACGGAGTAGAGCTTGGCGAACGCCTCGTTCTGCAGTCGGTTGCCGAGCCATGCCGTGGTGTCACGGGCCTCGTCGGCCCACGATATGGGGTGTACGATGGAGAGTTCGGCCACGGGTTTGAGCAGTTTCACGGCCTCGGTGGGTGTGAGGAATTCCACGCCGCGTTCTGCCGCGAAGCGGGGAAGCGCCTCAAGGAACTGGAAGATGCCGCTTTCGCGCTGCTGGAACTCGCCGAAGGTCTCCAAGTTCATGAACAGGTTGAAAATCTGTTCCTCCTGCGGGGTGTCGGCAATCCAGCCGATGTATTTGTCGGCGGTGAGGGGGTATTCGTTCCAGGAGGTGTTGGAGAAACGGTTTGTGATGTCCTCCGAAAGCTTGTCGTTCTTAAGCAGCAGTTTCAGCTTGGGCTGTGAGGCGGCGCTGTAGAGGTAGTTGGGCGACTTCCAACCGAGGATGTGCTTCGCCCCTTCTGTGATACATCCCTTGAAGCCCATGGCGTAGATCTGCGGGGCGAGTTCGTCGGCGTAGATAAGCTCGGTATTACGGAACACTTTGGGGGTAACACCTAAGAGGCTTTTGATTTTTTCGCGATGGAGGTCGACCTGCACACGGAATTCCTCGGGGTCGGACAGCGATGCCAGCGAATGGTCGTAGGTCTCGGCCAGGAACTCGCACCTGCCCGTCTTGGCGAGTTTGCGCAGGAGGTCAACGAACTCGGGCACATACTGCTCGCACTGCTCCAGGGCCACGCCGGAGATTGATATGGCGCAGCGGAAGGCTCCCTTGGTGTCCTCTATCATGCGCAGCAGGCTCTCTGCGGCGGGGATATATGAGCGGTGGGCTATGCGGGTTATGATGTCGTCGTTGGCGAAGTCGTCATAATAATAATGGTCGTTGCCTATGTTGAAGAAGCGGTAGCGTTTCAGGCGGAACGGCTGGTGTATCTGGAAATAGAAGCAGATAGCTTTCATATCTATTTTTGCTGGAGTTTATTTTGGGGTTAGTGTGGATTCTCGGGGTTAGTAGCCGAGGACTTTGTGGTATATGTCGATTACCTTCTTCCCGGCCTTGTCCCAGGTAATCTGGTTGACTTCGTGCAGGCCGTCCTCGCGCAGTTGTTTGTACATGGCCGGATATGAGATGATTGAATAGATTGCATCGGCCATGGCGTCAACGTCCCAATAATCGGTCTTGATAACGTTTGACAGGATTTCGGCACATCCGCTTTGTTTCGAGATGATTGAGGGGACTCCCATCTGCATCGCTTCGAGCGGGGAGATGCCGAATGGCTCCGAAACCGAGGGCATTACATAGACGTCCGATGCTTTGAGCATCTCGTAGACCTGCTTCCCTTTCTGGAATCCGGGGAAGTGGAAGCGGTCGGCAATGCCGCGCTCGGCTGCGAGGTTTATCATCTTGTTCATCATATCGCCCGAACCGGCCATGACGAAGCGCACGTTGCGGTTGTTCTTCAGCACCCGTGCGGCGGTCTCCACGAAGTATTCCGGACCCTTCTGCATGGTGATACGTCCGAGGAAAGTCACAATCTTGTCCTTGGGCTTGGTCACCTCCACGTTCAGGTATTCTTCCGACAGGGGTGTCACCGCGTTATGTACCGTCGTAACCTTTGCGGGGTCTATGCCGTATTTCTCGATAACGGTGCGGCGCGTGAGGTCGGAGACGGTGATTATATGGTCGGCCTGTGTCATGCCGTCCTTCTCTATTGAGAACACCGTGGGGTTTACGTTGCCGCGCGAGCGGTCGTAGTCAGTGGCGTGTACGTGGATTACCAGCGGTTTGCCTGTTACCTGTTTGGCATGTATTCCGGCCGGGTAAGTGAGCCAGTCGTGGGAATGGATTATGTCGAAGTCTACCGTACGGGCTATCACGCCGGCCACGATGGAGTAGTTGTTGATTTCCTCCAGCAGGTTGTCGGGGTAGCGGCCTGAGAATTCGATGCATCCCAGGTCGTTGGTGCGCATATAGTTGAAGTCGGCATATATGTGGTCGCGCAGGCGGAAGTAGAGGTCGGGATCCATTACCTTTCCTATGCGGCTTTCCACGTAGTCGCGGCTTACGTCTCGCCAGGCCACGGGGGTCTGGGAGGCGCCTATTATGTGTGCGAACTCGCGGTCTTCATCGCCGAATGGCTTTGGTATTACAAAGGTTATATCCATGTCGCCGCACTCCCACATACCTTTGGTCAGGCCGAAGGATGCGGTGCCGAGTCCGCCGAGGATATGGGGCGGGAATTCCCACCCGAACATTAATGCTTTCATTGTGTGAGTGTTTTATGCCAGGGAGGAATGTTTCAGGAGTCGTATTTCTTGAGGGTACGTATGGTGCGTAGCACCTCGGCTATGTTCGTGGCGTGTGATATGGCTCCGCGTCCCGAGAAGGGAGGGTTGCCGTCGTAAAGCTGCGACAGCGAGCCTATGCATCCCTGCGACATCTCCTCTTCGAAGCCTATGAGCATACGGTCGATGTAGCTTACGCCGCTCAGGCCGAACACCTTCAGGTATGCATCGGCATAGAATCCGATGAGCCAGGGACGTGCAGGGCCGTTGTGCAGGGCCTGTTCGCGCTCCTGTGGGGAGCCGAGGTAGAATGGACGGTAGCCGTAGCTCTTCGGAGAGAGTGTGCGCAGCCCCTTGGGGGTGAGCAGTTCGCGGGTCACCACGTCAAGGACGCCTTTGCGTTGGCGGCGGTCCAAAGGAGTGTAGTCAAGTCCGATTGCTATCGCCATATTGGGGCGTACCGAGGGGTCGGAATAATTGCCGTCTACCCAGTCGTAGAGATAGCCGTATTCGTTGAGGAATACGGGCACGAAGGCCTCTCCGGCCTTGGCTGCGGTGTCGAGCCACCGGCTGCGGCGCTCTTCGAGAGAAGAGTTGTCCTTGGTAAGTTCGGCTGCGAACATCAGGGCGTTATACCACAGGGCGTTAAGCTCTACGAGGAATCCCGTGCGGTGTATCACGGGACGACCGTCCCATACCGCGTTCATCCATGATGCGGGTGACAGGGAGCCGTCCGTTGCCAGGAGGCCGTTCTCGGCCAGTCTGAGTCTCGGATGTGTCCCCCGGAGTATGAAGTCGATAAGGTCGGCGACAATCTGTGAGTAGCGTTCGGCGGCATTAGGCATGCCGTATGCCTTGGCATATTGCTGGATTGCCCATATGGCCCATACGGGGATGTCGGGCTGGTCTATGCCGTGGATCGAGCGTGAGTCGTGCAGGGTGTCCATATACCGTGTCAGTGACGCGATGGCGGTGCCCATTATGCGTTCGAAATCCTCGCGGTGGTTTATTGCTATGGTGTTGCCGGGAAGCGACATGAACGTATTTCGCGCCAGCACCTTGCCCCATGGATAGCCCGAGAGCATGTATTCCTTCTCCCCCTTTTTGAGGTAGAGTTGCTTGGCGGCGTTCTTGAGGCAGTTGTAGAACGATGTGCGGCATGTGCGCGATGCGATCTCCGCCTCGTACATCTTCGGCAGGGAGCGTGTGCTGACTTCCGAAAGACCTGCGGAGAAGATTATGGTCTCCCCTTTCTTTATCTTCACCTCGAAATATCCCGGCACCCACAGGTCTTCGCAGTAGGGTACGCCGCGATCCAGGTCTTTGACATATTCGATGTTGTTGTACCAGTGGGGGTCGAACACGAACTCCGGTTTCTTGGTGAGTTGCATGAACAGGGTGGGGTACCCCTCGTAGAGGCAGCAGGCCACGCCGTTGGCAACCGGGCGGCACTCTGTGTTGAGCCGGTCGTTGGCGATGCAGAGGGCGTGGACGTCGCGGAAGGCGAGGAACGGGCGGAACTGGAGGGTTGTCGGTGAATGTGCCTCCACCAGTGTGTAGCGGATGAGGATGCGGTTCTCATGCTGGATGAATATTTTCTCCTTGGTGAGGATTACTCCCCCTACGCGGTAGGTTGTGCGGGGCACTGACTCGCAGTCGAATTCACGGATATATTTGTGTCCGTTGGGGCTGTAGACGCCACCCTGGTAGCGATGTATCCCCAGGTTGAATGAGGCTCCGTGCTGTATCACCGTCTCATCGAGCGATGACAGCAGCACATGGGGCTTGTATTCCTCATCCCCGATGGGGACTACGAGTAAGCCGTGCTGTTTGCGGGTGTTGCATCCTACAATGGAAGTACAGTGATAAGCGCCTGCCTGATTGGTTCGGAGAATCTCTTTGGGAAGCGATTGCTCCAGGTTTATCAGCAAGTTCTTGTCAAATTTAAGGTAACTCATTGACAGGTATAAAATTAAGATTTAATTCAAAAGGATGTGGGCGGTGCGGGTCGTGATAAAGTATCGGCAAAGCACCGGCCTGTTACAGTAATAAAAAATCAAGGGTTGTATTTTGACTACGAATCTACGACAAATTTCATTAAAAACAAAGCAATTAACTAAAATTTATAGAAAATTCAACAAAAGTGATTAGAGTGGGGAGGGACGGGTAGGACTATGGGACAACGGCGCCTCGCCTCAAAAAGGCGGGGCGCCGTTGTGGCGGAGGGTGAAGAGGGGCTACCCGGACGGCTGCCGGTGAGGCTGTGGATTATTTCACAAGCACTTTCTTGCCGTTGACGATGTAGACGTTGCCGGGGACGAGGTTGGATTTGTCGGCCGGGATGCCACGCAGGTCGTAGATGGTGCCCGTTGTGTCGCCGTCAACCTCGATAAGGGTTACGCCGGTGGGGGTGATGGTATATTTTATCTCCAGGGAAGAGGAGAATACGGCATCCTTCATGTCGCCGAGAATCATGGCACGTGCCGGGATGGTGAGGGTAAATTCACCTGCCTGGTTTATCTCGGGACGCAGGCGGATGTCCATTTCGTTGGCATATTCTCCTAACGACAGCGAGCCTGTGGCAACTTCCTGTCCCTGGGCATCGGTGAGTTTTATCCCTTCGTCATCGTGTTTGTACACGGCGTTCACATCGGGGAATATCAGTGTTACCACCGACAGAGGGCCGGCCACTTCGCCGGGTTCGGGGCTGGCATACACGTTATCGGGATGCTCTATGGGTTTGTCACCCTTGCCGTCGAGCACGTAGAGGAATTTGAATTCGGGCAGGTCTTCCTCTTCCCATGAGCCTCCGTTGTAGAAGGTGCCTTCGGGGCAGGTAAGCACGTAGGTGCCTGCGTCTGTAACAGGATGGTCAAGGTCGATCAGAAGCTGGTTTATCACCGCTCCGGTGGAGGCCTTGCCGGTAGCCACAACCGTATTGGTAGCCTGGTCGATAAGTTCGATTTTCTTGGTGTAGTTTATGTCGGGAAGCTGTACCTCGGTGAAAGTGAGGGTGAATGATTCGAGGTAGGAGGCCAGACCCTGCTCGGGGTCTATAATAACGCCCTTGTTCTCGAACAGAGGGGGAATTTCTATGCCTTTGACGGTGTATTTCAGTGTCACGGTGCGGGCAAAGCGCTGGTCGTCCTCTCCGAGGAGTACCACGTTCTTGGGTATGGTGACGGTATATTCTCCGTTTGCAGTCACGGCGTTGTCGAACACCACCTTTACGGCATTGGCCTGGAGGGTGGCACGGTCGAGTGTGCCGGAGGCTACCACTGCGCCGGAGGCATCGGTGACATCAATCTGAGGGGTGGAGCGGAGGTATATCACATCGAAATCATCGTAAGTGACGGTTACCTCGGTGAGTTCGGTGACGGTGGTGCCGTCTGCCGGCACGGCGGTAACATTCTCCGGCTCTTCAACAGGCGGTTGCTCGCTTTCCTTTATGGTATATAGGAACTTACATTCGGGAAGGTCATCGTCGGTCATATAGTCGTAGAAGGCTCCTTCGGGGACTATGAGAGTGTATGAGCCGGGGGTGGTTATTGTCTTGTCAAGGGTTATTAGCATGCCCGATGTCCCTGCGCCGTCACTGCCGGTGCCGAGGGCCACTGTCTCACCCGTTGCATTGTCTATCAGCGTGGATTTCTTTGAGGGGTTGAAATCCACCATGAACACGTTCTCGAAGTCGATATTGAACTGGTCGAGGCTCGTCACCTCCCCTTGTGCCGGCTCCATCATCACGCCCGGGTTGTCGTAGGGTTTGTCGGGAATCGTTGGAGTTACAGGCCCGGATGATTTTACCTTTATGTTCCATGAAATCTCGGAGTTGTCAATCTCGTACCATCCGTAGTAGAACGATTCCGCGCCGATAACTATAGCGTAGTCTCCGGCTTCGGTAATCGGTTGTGTAAGAGTGTAGGTAAGGCGATCGCTGGAATCTCCCGATGTGGCGTGTGTCACCGCCACAGGCTCACCGTTAACCTTTATGTCGGGCGTTGGATAGGAGAACACGTCCTCCTCGGTAGGCATGTAGATTTCTATAGTCTTGAGTTCGGCTACTTCCGCTCCCTCTCCGGGTGTTATCTGGTAACTGGACGGGATGGAGGCCGTTGCAGGCATTGCTGCCATTAGGGCGGCTCCGATTAACAGCGCGGGTGTAAAACGATGTTTCATAGTTTCGTGTTAGGCGTTAATAAATCCATTGTTTTGCAAAAGTATGTAAAGTGTGGGTAATATCCAACTTTTTGCGTGTTTTTGTTTCGCTGTATTGGAAAAATGCCACAATGGATTCGCGTGTATGTGTTGATGTAAATGTGTCAAAATTCTGAGACACCAATCTTCCAACGGAAAACATTATCCGGCGCCACTATAAAGTTACCATTGCCAAAAGTGTTATATAACAGAAGCAGTGTGTCAAAAAGATGAATTTTGACACACTGCCATTAACGTGAGATAGAACGAGGTTCAGGGCTTCATTTTGTCAGGGCTTCATTTTAAAGAGATGGTTGTCAAGGTCGGATGAGAACTGCTGCATGTCGTAGTCGCTCAGCGGTGTGCCGGCCACCGCCTTCCGGAACATCTCGCCGAGGGCGGCGGCGAACTTGGCCATCGATGAGGGATTGCCTCCGTAGAACTGTTCGCCGGGTTCCCATTGTATGGCTCGTTTGCCGGCGTTTTTCAGTTCCAGGCCTTTGAGAAAATCTGCTCCGAGCCCTTTGTCGACACGTTTTATGAAGAAGCCACCCAGCGGTTGTTGGAAAGAGGCGTCATCTGCGCTGATCCATCCATGCTTGGCCGAGAAGCGCTGCATGGAGCCGAGTTTCATATGTCCTTCCTCAGGGCTCCCTTCTGCTATCTCCACGCGATACGAACCGGGCATAAGCTCTCCCTGGTCGGCGCCATCGAAGGCTATCATCAGCGACAGCAGCGGATTGTTGATTATCCCCCAGCCTGTATCATCGCTGAAAGAGAAGTTTGAATATTTCATGATACCTCCGTCAAGGCGCATGTACCGCTTGTTGCCTTCATGTTGCAGGCCGCGCACATTCATCGGCACGAAGAATATGTTTATGGACGCCGAGGCTTTGTCTGATGAGGCTGTGAACGGAGTGGCATCGTCGACCATTATCGCGAGAAAGCCCTGGGTAGGCTCGGCATATTTGTTCTCCGAAGAGGCGCCGAGTTGCAGGTAGACAGGGAGTCCGTATTCCGGCAATTTCCCCTCCATGATGCCGTTGCCGATGGTCTCGGTGGTGTCTTTCTTCGTGAAATAGCAGGTTATATCCATGTCGCCGCGTACCGTGAACTTATTGAAAGTGTCGGTGACAGACCACGGACGGCTGCACTCTATGTAGGAGATGCGGTAGCCCTCGGCTGGTGTGCCGGTGACGCGCACGGTGTCGCCGTAGGCATATTCTCCCGAGCCGAATACCGAGCCGCCTTCTGCCGGGGAGGCCGTGACGTTCACGCGGTAACACACCGATGCCTCACCTCCCCCTGTGGGGCCGATGGGTATGGTGTCGACCGGGGGCAGCGGAAAGGGAGGCAGCGGCCCCGGGGGGAGAGGGGGATTTATCGGCCAGGGGCCTGGCAGGTTGCCGTCGAACGGCCCTCCGGCTTCAGGTTCATCTGAAAATACCACGCGGTAGCGCCCTTCGGTGTCGACATATCCTTTATAGAGGAGTTTACGGTCAGGGTCGGCCGGGTCGGCGAACTCTGACTGGGCCGAGGCGTAGCCGTCCGGGGAGAACTGGCCGAGGCGGTCGTTGGAGAAGACGCCGTGAGGCACATACATCACCGGGTCTCCGGCGGTGTTTATTGTGATGGCCAGGTCGTAGGTATAGTAGGGTACGGTGTTGAATTTAATCTCATCGCCGGGGAATCCGGCGTGGGTTGTCTTGAAAGGCCACCATCCCACGATGTCGAAATCGCGGTTTATGGTATATACCTGTTCGCCGTATTTTTCATTCAGCACGAAGGCAGTGCCATCGGCGAATCCCGAGGCTGCGGGATAGCTCTTGACGGCCTCGCCCTGGAGGTTGTAGAATGTGGCGGGGTTATCGCCCCGTGCGTTGATTAGGAAATATCCGTCGGAAATATCGCTCACGTGCGAGGCATACTGCATGGTGGTGAGGTTGGCAGGTACCTCTACCACCGTCTTACCCTGTTTGTCGATAAA
Source organism: uncultured Muribaculaceae bacterium (assembly GCA_910584735.1). Lineage (GTDB taxonomy): Bacteria > Bacteroidota > Bacteroidia > Bacteroidales > Muribaculaceae > UBA7173. The sequence continues at coordinate 13,317 of CAJUBM010000025.1, read as the reverse complement.
GACCGGCTTGGTACCCGAGGAGGTCTTTATGAACACAAGGGCGTAGCCGTTTGCAAAGTCGCGTACCTCGGCGAACTGCGGGGGGATGGCTATCGACCCGTCCGGGTTCAGGTAGCCCCAGGCGCGGTCGGGGTTGCTGTAGTAGGCACGCAGGCCGTCACTCAGTGGGCGCATCACTACCACGATTCCCGATCGGGTATTGTTCTCGGCCAGGTGCGGCCAGATTTTCTCTCCCTTGGTGTTGATGTAGAAGAGGTTGTTCGTGCGCATATCCCTTGTCTCCCGCACCATGGCCACCCCGTTGTGGAACTGGGTCATATCGGCCCACTCGTGCGAGAGCGACCGTGTGGTGCCATCGGCGTAGAGAATCACCGGGGAGTGACGTTTCGTGCCGGTGGCCTTGACCACGCATGCCCCTGAGTCGAACCGTGGGTATTCCTTTGTGAAAGACTCGTATATGGCCGGGAACAGACACCGGCCGTCAACGGTCCAGAATCCGAAGTACGCCGCATAACCTATGCTGCGGTTATATTCCTGGATGTAGAATATCCCCTCGCTGACCTGTGGGAGGTGGTCGTAGTTTACCTTCTTGTGGAGGAAGCGGGTCTGCGGTGTGAGATATGGGGTTGGAACCTTGTCGCGCCAGTTGTATGATGCTTTCTTCCGAGGCGTCTTGCTTTCGCCGGCCACCGCATCGGAGGAACCGGATGCCGGTGCATTGCCCGCTTGTTTCGGGGTGTTCTCCTCCGTGGATTTGTCAAGACCCAGTTTTTTCTTGGCGTCTTTCTTCAGTTGGTCTACTTTCTCTATGCCGTCGTTTACTTTTTTAAGCTCCTTGGAGAGCTTTTTGAGGAACTGGGCGTCAGCTTGGAGGGGTATGATGAAAGCCGACAGCACCATGGCGGATGCTGCCGACATAAGTAGTCGTGTGATTTTCATTTTGTCTCTTTGCTCCGTTGTTCAAGTTCCTTGAAGAATCTTGTCTGTTTTTCCGACAGCTTACCCTGCTTCTCGGCTCCGGCCAGGGCGAAGCCTATGACTATAAGGGCGCCTTGTTCGTCCTGCGTGAGGTTGGCGGCCCAGTCTTTGCGCTGCTCGGGTGTCATGTCCTTGGTCTTGTCAACGAGAATTTCGAGTTGCCCCAGAAGGAAGTCGTAATCGGCCGATGTCAGATCCGAGCCGTCACTTTCGGTATAGGATTTGATACGCTCCATCTCGAGCGACTTGGCTACGGTTTCTGATTTTCCGGGGGATGCGTTGTCTGCCGAATTGCTTTCAGATTTGCCTGAACATCCGGTAAGGATCGGTAGGAGGATGGCTATGAGAGCCACCATTTTGAAAATAGTTTTCATGTAGGGGATATTATTTATTAAAGGTTAAAGTTGCTGCCCGTGGCGTATGAGGCGCGGCACTATGTTGCCTCGGCGCAAAAATGATATAATTCCCCGGTCGGTGCGTTAACAAACGCTAGATAGTGTGTCGCAATGGATAAACGTGGTAGTCACATTGCGTAAAAATAGTGTAACAGAAAATCCGGATGGTTGATTTTCAGTCTTTTGGCTTTGAGGTTCGGAATTGCTCGGGTGTCATGCCTGATATTTTTGAAAACACCCGGTGGAAGGACTGGCGCGAGTTGAATCCGGCCTTTTCGGCAATCACATACATCTTCTCGTCCGATTCTGCCAGCAGTGTTTTGGCGTAATTAACGCGGTAGCCGTTTACGAAGTCGAAAAACGTAGTGTTCTGCTGGTTGTTGAAGAAACGGCTGATATACGTGCGGTTGCTCCCGGTCATGGCCGCTATGTCCGACAATTTGAGATTAGGGTTAAGGAACACCTCTTCTTCGTCAAAGAGCCGTCTTATTTTTACCGACAGGATTGATTCTTCCTCCTGTGAGGAATCCTTGTCGGGGAATGTGACAACCAGCTCGCTTATCACAGATTCATGCCTGTAGATGAAATAGCATAGGAACATCCACATTGCCATTGATACAAGCAGATAGACTGCTTCAAGGTTGATATACAGGCAGTCGGCGATCCAGATGCTCAGGAGGGCGAAGAAAAATACAAGGATGGATTTTAGCCAGTCGAGGTTGATGTTGTCCTCGTAAGAGAATCGCTGTTTCAGCCGGCGGTTGTAGCGCTTTATCGCGAATATGGTCCATACGGCATAACTGCCGCCGTAGACAGCGGTCCAGACTACCTCTATGTCATAGAATATCTCATTATCCAGGGTTATGAATAGTGTCGGCAGCGCCACGAAAGGGGCGAGTTGGAGCAGGGCCGACCTGCCGGTGAGTTTCCCGGGGCAGCATAGTTCGGTCAGTATGAAGGCGTAGAACGGGACGGAGACCATATCGGTGGAGGTCATGATTGCCCACGATTTCTCCGAGCTATATACCGCATGCGAAAGGAAGAATACGTCTTTGATGCACTGTATGCCTATAAGAATCATCAGCGCCATAACGAGCCTTGAAAGTCTCTCGCCCCGTTTGCGCCAGAAGAACCATGCCATAAGGGCATAGAACATACAGCACAGCCCGTAGATGAAATAGATGAAGTGTGGTTCCATGCGTATATAAAAAACAAGAGCAGTCTGCAAATTCGGATATTTACAGACTGCTGACCCTTAAAGGGTCGGGGTGAGAAGACTCGAACTTCCGACCTCCACGTCCCGAACGTGGCGCGCTAACCAACTGTGCTACACCCCGAAGGCTTCATGCAGCGGCATCCGGCACGAGCGGACGCCCTGTTGAATGAGCGCACAAAGGTAATACTTTTTTCTGAATTGCACAAAAAAAGTTATCTTTGCATCGCAACGAATAAAAATAAGGATTTATGATTGGATGTGTTATCAGGCGCGCCGTATTTGCATCGGCGGCGCTGTGTACGGCTCTCTATGGTTTCGCATGGGGACAGAAGGGGCATGACGTGACGGCCTATATTGCCGAGCAGCATCTCACAGAGGTCACGGCCGAAGCCGTAGGGCGTGTGTTGGACGGGATGAGCCCGGTGTACTGGGCCAACTGGCTCGACAATGCCAGCCATACGCCGGAATATGCCTATTCCAAGACCTGGCATTACAAGAACGTGGATGCTGACAAGACCTATCTTACCCAGCCGCAGGCTCCCGACGGGGATGTGGTTACGGCTGTGCGCTACAATATCGGTGTACTGTCCGATCCGGCGAAGTCGCATGAGGAGCAGGCGCTTGCCATGAAGATGCTGGTACACCTTGTGGGGGACATGCATCAGCCCATGCATATGGGACACGCCACGGACCTGGGAGGGAACCGTGTGAAGGTGCGCTATTTCGGACGCGATACCAACCTACATTCTATCTGGGATTCAAATCTGTTGGAGTCGGCCCACCGTTGGAGCTATACCGAATGGCAGCAGCAGATTGACCGTATGGATGATGCCGAAGGTGTTGTGGCCGTAGGCGGCAATCTCGATGACTGGGCGCGGCGCACACAGGAGGTGGCGGCCCGTGTCTACGATGAAACCCCCGATGGAAGCAGCCTCAGCTATAACCAGGTGGCACGGTGGGCGCCGGTGATAGAGGAGCAGCTTGTATTGGGTGGCCGTAGGCTGGCCCACATATTGAATTCCATCTATGACCCCGGATATACGCACCGTAAGAATCCGTCAGATTTTTAAGTCCGGGTGTCACATCGCTTTAGCCGGATAGCGGTGTCAGACGGCAGAGTCCGTCTCGCGGTATAGCCGCCCGGGCGGTGTGATGCGGGCGACTTCCGGGTTGTGACGCGGGCCTAAGGAGAGACTTAGGCCCGCGTTAAGCAGTTGCGTGGCCTGTGCGGCGTTCCCACGGAAGCCGTGAAGGACCCACTCGGTCGAGGGGCGTTCCCGGCGGCGGAGTCTGAGCAGGATGTCGAGCGCTTTTACCACATGGAGTATCATGGGCATGCCTAAGGCTTCCGCCAGGTGTATCTGGCGCCTGAAAATCTCTTCCTGGACTTCGATAGGGGCTCCCTTGAGGCGGTCAAGGCCACATTCGCCTACCGCTATCACCGCCGGATGGCGCAGCATCTCTTCAAACCGAGGCCAGTCTACGGGACGGCCGGTGTCCCAGGGATGGATGCCTACTGAGAATTTTCCTTTCAGGTCGGGGTGGGACAACACGCGTTCGGCCTCTTCGGGGGTTAGGGATACGAGTATGCCTTCCGGGGCATCGGTAGAGCCGGGAAGCATGTGGGCATGTATGTCGGTGAACAGTGTGTTCAGAGGTGCGTTCATTTTGCCGGAGGAACAGGGTCGTATCCTGAGCCGCCCCAGGGATGGCAGCGCAGGATTCGTTTGATGGCGAGGATTGAGCCGCGTAGCGGGCCATGTATGCGCAGTGCCTCCAGGGCATATTCCGAGCAGGTGGGTGTGTAGCGGCAACTCGGCGGCAGAAGCGGCGAGATGGCTCCCTTATAGAATTTCACCAACCCTATAAGCATTAAGTTTACGCCTTTGCCGAGGGCCTCAGAGGGTTTCATCGTGTCGCGGGGTTTGAGGCGCCTTGTTGTTCCTTATATCGGAGTGGCCGGTGCTTTCGGGTGGGAATATTTTTTTTAGAAGTCGTTTTACGGCGGATGCCACCCGTGTATGGCTTTCGGGTTTGTCGGCCACGTATATGAACGCCAGGTCTATGGTTTTGTCCGTGTCCTCGGGAACCAGCACGGGGCGTTGCAGGCGGTATGCCTCGCGTACGCGCCTGCGCATCAGCACACGGTCAACGGCGTGGTGCAGACGCTTCTTGGGGATGGATATGAGGAACTTTACGGGTGGGTGGCAGTGGGCGCCTGTGCGGGGTGCCCATACGGCGCGCAATGGATAGGCCAATGCCGAACCTCCACCTTCAGTCGGGTTGTGGAAAAGGTGGTCGATGGCCGTCTGTGAACACAGCCGGTGTTTCTTCGGGAGGCGGTATTGGCGCATATGGGATTATTCAGCGGGTGCTTCTTCCTGGTGCTCTTTCAGGAAGAGGTCGAGCGCGGCGGTGATGGACGGGGCTTTCGAGGAGGGCGCTTCCAGGTCGAGGCGCAGGCCGGCAACTTCCACTGCTTTGGCGGTGGAGGCTCCGAGGCACCCTATCTGTATGTCTCCCTGCCGGAAGTCGGGGAAGTTCTTCATCAGGGAGTCTATTCCTGCGGGGGAGAAAAACAGGAGCATGTCGTAGTCGAATTTCTCATCGGGGCCGAAATCATTCGACACGGTACGGTACATCACGGCCTTGGTGTAGTTTATCTTACTGCGGTCAAGGATGTTGGTGGTGTCGGAATGTACATCGGAGATGGCGTAGAGATACTTCTCCTTGTTATGCTTTGTCAGGGAGGGGATGAGGTCGTCGAGCTTCCCGGTCTGGCCGTGGAAAATCTTGCGTTTGCGGTATATTATGTATTTTTGCAGGTAGAGGGCTATGGTCTCGGTGGTGCAAAAATATTTCATCGTGTCGGGCACGGTTATGCGCATCTCCTCGCACAGGCGGAAGAAGTGGTCCACTGCCTGGCGGGCGGTGAATATTATTGCTGTGAAATCGTTGATGTTTATCTTCTGCTGGCGGAACTCGCGGGCAGAAAGTCCTTCGACTTTGATAAAGGGGCGAAAAACCACGTCAACGCCATAACGGCGGGCGATGTCGTAATATGGCGACTTGTCGGACGCTGGCTTGGGCTGAGATACTAAAATCTTCTTTACTTTCACGTTTCTGCTATAGATAATGCCCTGTGCGCAGGCTTCGGTAAAAGCCCGTGCTCAGAGAGACTTACAAATTTCCGTAGCGGAGATGTACAGTCCTATGACTGGTATTATTTCCAAGGTGCAAAGGTACAAAATAAAATAGAGCAGAGAGGGAAAATTAGTGTAAAAAATTCTAAAACCTTTGGCAATGAACGCTATCCGTGACAAAATGAAAAGCGATGCGGCCACTGTCAGCATTGCCCGGGTGCATGCCGGATAGAATAGGCCCACCAATGCGGGCACTGCCAGGGAAAGCCCTAACATGGCCGAGGAGGCGTTCAGCCCCCGGCGCCACGAGCGCGACCGCGCCTGGTCTGAGAAAACATAGCCTACGGTCCAGCATGCCGCCAGTTCGAAGAGATAGTATGCCCCCATAAGGGCGCTCAGCAGCCCCACGGTGGCGAATATGTGGCCCTCCGGCGGTTTGCCGAGCCACAGGTATAGCAGTACACCCTCGAAGCAGCACAGGAGCATGACGAGGAGGGCGAGGGTACGCGTCTCGTTGGTGGTGTTCTCGTCAAAGGCGTTGCCGCGCGGGCGAACCGACCACAGTTTCTGTGGGAGCGAGCGGAACAGACGTCTCACATGGCCCATGTTGAAGCCGATAAGCACGAACAGCGCCAGGAGCAGTGACAGCACACCGGCATTGTCGGCAGGGTTATATGCACGGGTAGGAACATCGACCCCCTCCATCCATCCGGGCTGGCGCGTGGTGTAGAGGGCTTTGTCTGTAGGGGATGTTGGGGCCTGGATTTCGGCACATCTCCCCCATGGCACCGGCGCGAATGACGGGCTGCCCGACTCCGCCGCTACAGAGTCGGTCGCTAAGGAATCGGTCGTTACGGAGATGGAGTCGGTGCTTTCGGTAGGCATAGCGGGGTATGGCCCTATATTATATCGCGGGGTGGAGTTTGCGGTATTCGTCGCGTATGGTGTCTACCACGTTTATTATGTAGTCGCCGGTTTTTTCAAGTGTGGAGACTATATCCATGTAGTAGATGCCCGACTGGTACTCGTAGTGGCGGTCGTTTATGCTTTCGATGTTGGCTGTGCGGAGCTGGTTGCGCAGGTTGTTTATCTCGCGCTCGCGGTTGTAGGACACTATTATGTCGTGCTCGTTCTGGGTCTCGGGCATCTCGAGGAGTTGGAGCATGTTGTCCATGGCCTTGGCCACGTAGTCGAACATCAGGTCGATGTTCTTGTGGATTTCATCGTTGAATGAGGCGTTGCCCTCCTGTTTGCGGAGCAGGATTTTGCCGATGCCGAGGCAGCAGTCGGCTATCGATTCTATCTCGGAGCCGATGGAGAGCATTGATGAGATGCGGCGTTTCGATTCGTTTGACAGGCGTCCCTCGGCGCATCGGTTTAGATAGTTGGCTATCTCGAGTTCCATGCGGTCGGAGATTTCCTCATATTTTTCGAGGCGCGAGTATTGCTTGTTGAAATCGTCTGAGCCGTCGCGTGTGCGCACCAGTTCGCGGGCCATGGGCAGCATCCGCGATACGCGTTCGGCGAATACGAACATCTCTTTCTCTGCCTGGGCTATGTTGAGTTCGGAGGCGGAGAGGATGCCTGACGAGATGAACTTCAACTGGAACTCGTCGTCGCCGTGGTGACGTGCGGGTACGAGGAATTCTACGATTTTCACATACACGTTGGTGAGCCATATCATTATGGAGAGGTTGATAAGGTTGAACACCGTGTGGAATATGGAGAGCCCGAACGACACGCTCACCTGCATGGAGGCGATTATGGTGCGATGGTGTAGTATCTCGCCGTCGGCCGTAGGGAGAGAGTTGGCGTAGAGTTGGTTGTATATATCGGGATTGTTGGCTTTCAGGTCGTTGACGTACTGGTAGAGCGCTGCTGGATTCCCCTGGCCTATCTCTTCGGTTATCCATGAGTTGAGTTCAACGAAGGGGAAGAATACGGCCAAGGTCCACAGGGTACCCAAGACGTTGAACAGCAGGTGCCCCATGGCGGTACGCTTTGCGGCGACGTTTCCGCTCATGGCCGCTAACAGGGGGGTGATGGTGGTCCCGATATTGGAACCCAACACCAGGGCGCATGCCAGGTCGAAGGTAATCCACCCTTTGGAGCACATAATCAGGGTTATGGCGAACATTGCGGCCGACGACTGGATAATCATGGTGACGAGTATGCCCACCAGCAGGAATATGCAGACCGAGCCGAAGCCCATCGATGCGTAATGTTGCAGGAACTCGAACATCTCGGGATTGCTCTGCAGGTCGGGGACATATTTTGAAATCATGTCCAGCCCCATGAACAGGAAGGCGAAACCTATGGTGAATTCGCCGATAGACTTGGTGCGGCTCTTTTTTGAAAACAGCAGCGGTACAGCGAGACCGATAAGAGGCAGGGCGAAGGCCGATATGTCAACCTTGAAACCGAAGAGCGCTATCACCCACGCGGTGAACGTTGTGCCGACATTGGCACCCATTATCACGGCCATGGACTGCGCCAGGGTCATAAGGCCGGCGTTCACGAAGCTGACTACCATCACCGTCGAGGCCGACGAACTCTGTATCAGGGCGGTAATGAAGAAGCCGGTGATGGTGCCGGTGAAGCGGTTGCGGGTCATGGCCGACAGGATGTTGCGCAGGCGGTCACCGGCTGCCTTCTGCAGCCCTTCGCTCATAACCTTCATTCCATAAAGGAAGAGGCCGACGGCTCCGAGGAGCCCGAGAAAGTCAAGTATGCTATAATTCATCAGGGAGGATAGAAACGGAGGGGGACGTTTGCCTGCTCCTTATCCGGGCGCAAAGTTAAGAAATTTTCACTAAACGCCCAATACTCACGGCGTCTGTGCAGCCATATTCTCCCATTGCACCACCATATTATGTATTTCCCTGCTCCACCTTCAGCAACTTTTATAGCAAGCCGGATGGTAGTGGCGCCATTACAAATTAGTTACGGCCGGGCGGTAGATGAGGGTGCGGGCGCGTTCGGGCCGGAACAGGGAGGCGGCGGTGTCGCGTACCACGGCGGGGGTGAGGGCGCGGTAACGGCGCAGTGCATCGCCGGGGGCTTCGGAGTGCATCTCGGCCATGGCATAGGTCTGGGCACGTTGCAGCAGGGGAAGCATGGAGAATGTGCGGTCAGACTCTACGGTGTTCTTGCAGCGTTCGAGTTCGCGCCCGGATGGTGCCTCGGCGGCAAGTTCTCCGAGGAGATTGTTGATAGCGGCTATGGCGCGGGCCTCGGCCTCCGGGCCGTCCTTTATCAGCTGGGCGTTTATCAGCAGAAGGCCGGGATGTTCCGAACCGAGTATGGAGGCGTCTATCTCGGTGAAGTGTTCCCCGGGCATGAGTAGCCTGCGGTAGAACCGCGAGGAGCGGCCGTTGGCAAGGATGTCGGATATGGCATCGGCGGCTGCATAGGCCTCCGTGCCGTAGCGGTCCATGGGGTAGACTATGGTTATGGAGGTGTGCGGCACGTTGCCGGAGGTCTCGGTGAGGCGCGCCTCTGTAGGTTCGGCCTCGTCGGTGTATGTGCGCTGAGCTACGGGGCGTGACGGTATAGGGCCGAACCATTTTTCTACAAGGGTGTGCAGGCGGTCTGGCGTCACGTTTCCGGCCACGGCCAATACGGCGTTGTTCGGGGCGTAGTGCGAGGCGAACCAGCGGCGTACATCGTCCTGCGTGACCTGCTCGATATGTGAGAATTCCTTTCCTATCACGGGATAGCGGTAGGGGTGGGTCTTGTAGCACATGGCCCGCAGCAGATGGTCGGAATCGCCGTAGGGGCGGTTGAGGCATACCTGTTTGAACTCCTCTACAACTACCTGGCGCTGTATTTCAAGGGCCTTGTCGGAAAACGCCAGTGAGAGCATACGGTCGCTTTCGAGCCAGAGGGCCGTCTCGATGTTTGCCGCCGGGAGTATTTCGTAGAAGTTGGTGAAGTCGGTGGATGTCCATGCGTTCGACTGCCCTCCGGCGGCGGTCAGTTCGCCGTCGAAGTCGGGTATGTTTGCCGAGCCGCCGAACATGAGGTGCTCGAACAGGTGGGCCATGCCGGTCTGTCCGGACGATTCGTCACGCGAGCCTACGTTGTAGAGGAGGTTTACGACGGCCATGGCCTGCGTGGGGTCGTATTCATGCACTACCCTGAGGCCGTTGGGGAGGGTGAAGCGGGTTATATGTGATTCAAGGTTCATGTAAGGGGAGTATGTTGCGTATTATCCACCACCCGATTATGGCGGCGAGTATTATGTAGATTGCCGGAGCCGATGTAAGCCGTTGGCGCAGCCTGTTCTCTTTCGGCAGGATGGCCAGTGCTGTTAGGTAGGTAGCGGCGGGTAGGAGTAGCAGGTTGTGGCGTAGTGCCCGGATGGGGTGGCCGCCGAGCAGGTCGAGAAACGCGCGCTGGCTTCCGCATCCCGGACAGTCCAACCCGGTAATCCGGCGGAACGGGCAGCCGGGCATAAACCCGGTGTGCCGCACCAGTGCCAGATAGAGGCACAGCAGGGCCGCGACACCCGTCAGGATGGCCGCGGCCCTGTATATGCGTCTTCTACGGCTCATTTGCCGATGAGGGAGAACGGGCTGAACGCCAGCTGGAGGGGGATGGTCAGTACGCCCAGCACTATGGCTATGATGATGAACCACTGTGCCCACTCCGACATCTTACGTGCTTTTGCCATCTCGCCACGGCGGTAGGCCGACTTTACCTGTGCCGAGAATATTATTGCCGGTATGCCGGCAAGCTGGCAGCAGAGTATGGTGACGATTATAGACCATGCCAGGTAGGTAGGAGGACACGGTTCAGCCTCTGTCCCTGCCGTGGGCTGCGCCGGGACATTGTAGGGCTGCGCGGGGGCATTGTAGGCCGGTGCGGGAGCCTGGGGCTGTGCGTGGGCGTTCTGCCGCGCAATCATTATTGCGGCTATCTCGCTTATTTCGCGGGCAGGCACCCAGTCGGGCAGTCCTTCGTGCCATACGGGGGTATCGGGCCGTATATCCATGTCGGCAAGTTGCCGGGCGGTGAAAGGCCCTGCATGGCGGTTGTCTATTATCGTCCAGTATTCCATTGGTCTACACTGTGTGGCCGCTCAGTGGCGGATTCGCGGATTAGAAAAATTTTGTCTCGGTTCCGAGTATGGCCGACAGGAGGTTGTTGGCCAGCCCGGATGCTCCGAGGCGGAAGAATTCGTTGGTGAGCCACTGCTCGCCGAGGACTTCACGCACTATGCAATAATAGCTCACGGCATCCTCGGGGGTGCGTACGCCGCCGGCGGGTTTGAAGCCTACCATGCGTCCTGTCTGGTCGAAGTACTCCTTTATGCATTGGCACATCACGTAGGCGGCCCGGAGGTCTGCTCCGGGATATTCCTTGCCCGTGGAGGTCTTGATGAAGTCGGCGCCGGAGTACATCGAGAGAATCGAGGCGTTGCGTATGTTCTCGGCGGTCTTGAGTGCGCCTGCCTCGAGGATTACTTTGAGACGGGCGTCGCGGCACGAGTGCTTTATCTCGGCAATCTCGTCGCAGACGCTCTCGTAGTCGCCATCAAGGAAGTCGCCGAGGTTCATCACAATGTCGATTTCGTCGGCGCCACCTTCCACGGCAAGTGCCGTCTCGGCAATCTTTACCTCGGGGAATGTCTGAGAGGATGGGAATCCGCCCGACACGCAGGCTATGTCTACCGATGATACTTCCAGCACGGCGCGTACCACCGGGGCGAAGTTGGGGTAGACGCATATGGCGGCTACGTTCTTCATCTCGGGATGCTCCTCGTCGAAAGCGTTGACGCGCTCGGTGAAGTCGGCCACGGACTGCGGAGAGTCGATGGAGCGGAGGGTGGTGAGGTCGATGCAGTTGAACAGGAACTTGTAGACGTCCGTGTTCATATTTTCTTTCAGCGACTTTTCCAGGATACGTTCTACTTCGGTCTTTACGAAGGAGTCGTCGGTGGTGACTTTCGACCGTGTCAGTGCTTCATGATATTTGTCTTCAGCCATGGTTGTGCGGTTTTTTGTTGGTGGGGATTAGTTGATTTTGTCTACTTCGAGATCGCCCTGGAGTACCTCGTGCCAGGGGAGTCCCTGGATGGGAAGCTGTTCCATGAACGGATCGGGATCAAACTCTTCAACGTTTCTCACGCCCGGTTTGTTCCATTTCCCGGTGAGGAACATCATGGCTCCGATCATGGCCGGTACGCCTGTGGTATAGCTTACGGCCTGCATCCCTGTCTCGCGGTATGCCTCTGAGTGGGAGCAGTTGTTGTAGATGTAATATGTTGCGGGGTTCCCCTCCTTGTCCTTACCGGAGATGCGGCAGCCGATGGAGGTCTCGCCGGTGTAGTTCTCCCCTAAGTCCTGGGGGTTGGGCAGCACTGCTTTGAGGAACTGCAGCGGCACTATTTTCTGGCCGTTGTAGTCGATTTCGTCTATGCGGGCCATGCCGATGTTCTGTATCACGCGCAGGTGGGTGAGGTATTCCTGTCCGAAGGTCATCCAGAAGCGGGCGCGGCGTATGGTGGGGAAGTTTATTACGAGCGATTCCAGTTCCTCGTGGTAAAGTAGGTATGAGTCGCGCGGGCCGATTTCGGGATAGGTAAGGGAGGCGTGTATTTCCAGTGGCTTGGTGGTCACCCACTTGCCGTCCTGCCAGTAGCGGCCGTTCTGGGTTATCTCGCGAATGTTGATTTCGGGGTTGAAGTTGGTGGCGAAAGCCTTGCCGTGGTTGCCGGCGTTGCAGTCTACGATGTCGAGGGTCTCCATAGCCGAGAAATAGTGCTTGGCGGCATAGGCTGTGAAGATTCCCGACACTCCGGGGTCGAAGCCGCAGCCGAGGATAGCCGTCAGGCCGGCCTTCTCGAAGCGTTCGCGGTAGGCCCACTGCCATGAGTATTCGAAATGTGCCACGTCGCGCGGCTCGTAGTTGGCCGTGTCGAGGTAGTTCACGCCGCACTCAAGGCAGGCATCCATTATGGTGAGGTCCTGGTAGGGTAGGGCCAGGTTGATGGCTAACTGCGGTTTCTCGGCACGGAAAAGCTCGCAGAGGGCTTCTACGGAGTCGGCGTCTACCGAGGCGGTGGTGATTGTCGGCAGGCGGCGTCCTTCCTTGGCTGCGGCTTTCTCTATGGCTTCCTTCACGGCATCGCACTTGGAGCGTGTGCGCGAGGCAATCACTATGTCGGTGAACACATCGGGGTTCTGCGCGCATTTGTGAGCGCACACGGTGCCTACGCCCCCGCACCCTATTATGATAACTTTTGCCATTCTTTATGTCAGTCTTTTGTAGTCTTTGTGTTAGTAATTGGCAAATTTACAAATAAAATCGCCAATAATACCTCCTCGGTGTTCAAAAAAGTGAGAAATAGGCGTTTTTTAGGTGTTAGTTACAAGAAATAAATTTTGACAGACAGGGATTAGCCTCTTTAAGCGGCCGAATCATTCTGACAGCACCCTCTACAGCCGGGTAAAAAATCAGGCGGTGTGTCAAAATTCATCTTTTTTGACACACCGCTTCCGTGATATAACACTTTTGTCAATGGTAACTTTATAGTGGCGCCGGACCTCCGGGACGGCAGGCCACCCGAAGAGGCAGAGCC
>CAJUBM010000024.1 GCA_910584735.1 uncultured Muribaculaceae bacterium | reverse complement strand
CTCTCTTTATTTGATGATTTCTAAACTAACGCGATTTTATCGCACCAGTAGTAAACTGCCATCAACAAACTCTCACAACATCTCAATCGCCTAAAGAACTGCACGGCATCCCCGATGCAGGTGAGAGGTCTTTTCGAATGGTCTTATTATCAGGTCGCTGATAATAAGATGATTCAAATAGATTCCAAAAAGAAAAATGACAATATTCCTGTCATCACATTTATTTCTGCGGCATCAAAACCTGTAAACATACTTTTCCTATCAAACTTTGTAAACAAATACCAACAACGTGCAAACGATCTGTTAAGGCGTATATCAAACCTGGCTATAGAGCGCAATAATAAACAAGCGGCATCCCTTACCGAAAGATTCAAAGAGGAGACAGAGAAAATGCTCCACGATGAAAGGGCTCACAACATGCAGATTTTGGGAATCTTAGCCGCATTTATATCGCTAATTTCCGTTTTGGGTGTAGGCATTACAAAAGATGTGCATCCCATAGTCTGTGGCATATACATGATAATAGCAATGATATGCATACTGTCATTTACATTCATTTTCAATATCTTTATGTCCTCTCCCCCAATAAAACAACCCAATCCTGAAGAAAAAGTCCGCATAAAATACAGCCATAACTGGTGGATTGCCGGTGGAATAACAGCGTTAGTTGTAACGTTGATTATATCAATAGTATTTCTTCTTCCAATAGACAAGAATGAGCCAATCGGAGAACATGCCACCGATAAATCCACAGAGATTGAAGAAATTCCACTAACCTATCATACGACCCGTCCCACCCCTTCTTTACACCGGGAAGCGGTTGATGATGGCGGCGATAGCATGAGCATCGTCAGCGGAGGTGCAGCGGGTAATCGGCAGGGAGAGGCAGCGGTCGACAAGTGATTCCGCTACCGGGTGGGAACGTTGGCCTAAGGTAGCCTCATAACAGGGCTGGCGATGCACTGGAGTGGCATAATGAATATCGCAACCCACACCGTTATCGGCCAGATAAGCCATCAGCGCGTCACGGTTATCGGCCAGAACCACGAACTGGTGGAATACGTGCTCGCGAGAATCCTCCGGCATAGACGGAAGGGTGACATGCGGATTTTTAATCTCCTTAAGATATATGGCCGCGATTGAGCGCCGGTATTCGTTTTCCTCATCAACATGCGGGAGTTTTACATTCAACACCGCTGCCTGCAAGGGATCCATCCGGCAGTTGAAGCCTGCATATATGTTGTGATAACGCCGATCTGAGCCGTAATTGGCGAGCGCCCTTACCGTATAAGCCAGCAGCCTGTCAGACGTGGTGACAGCCCCGGCATCACCCAATGCTCCGATGTTTTTGGTTGGATAGAAGCTAAAAGCTGCCGCATCCCCGAGATTACCCGTAGAAATACCGCGCCACGAAGCCCCTATAGCCTGGGCATTATCTTCTATAATCATCAAACCTCGGCTGCGGGCAAGCTCTCCAAGACGTTCGGAATAGCACACACGCCCGTAGAGATGGACGGGCATTATCGCCCGTGTGCGCGGCGTAATAAGCGATTCTACTTTGTCAATGTCCAAATTGAAAGTTTCAGCCGAGGGTTCGGCCACCACCGGGGTCAGACCTGCATCAGTTATAGCCAAGACAGATGCGATATAGGTATTGGCCGGAACTATAACCTCGTCGCCGGGATTCATAACACCCATAACCACCCACGCCCGCAGAATAAGCCGCAAAGCGTCCAGCCCGTTGCTCACGGCCACAGCGTAAGACGCCCCTGTAAGATTGCACAGATTGCGTTCAAACGTATCTACCTCAGGACCGCCGATAAACCTGCCTGAACGCGCCACACGCTCCTGCGCCTTACAAATTTCATCTATATACGGCGCGTTCACCGGCGCCAGATCCAAAAACGGGTATCTCATAAAAGCTACAATAAGCAGGGTTCTAAAATAAGACTCGGAAATCAGCTATTTCTATGCCTGAGATAAGTGAGATAGTCTTCAAAATTGCGGATATAGTCTTCCTCCGTATATTTTTCCGAGACAAGCACAAGCGCTATAGAGCCGGATGAGAAATTCTTCATCTGGAGCCATAATCCCGCAGGCACGAACAACCCCTGGTAGGGGCGCCGCAGGGTGAACACACGTGTCTCCTCCCCGTCGCAGATTTCCACATCGAAACTGCCGCTTGCCGCCATGATAAGCTCCAGGTCGTGGCGATGGGCATGGCCGCCCCGTTCGGCATCGCCCGGCACGTCATAGACATAGAATACCCGCCGGATAGCGAAAGGCAACGAATCGTCGTTCTCCACCTCGGTGAGCGAACCTCGGTCGGACACGTGTCTGGGCAAGTCCAAGAGCCTACATTCCTTTAGCGCATTCTTTATCATAACTTATATCCTACACAATATGCATCATACGTTCTCCGACATGGCAATCGAACGAAACTTCTCATAATCGCGTATATAGTCCTCCTCGGAATAGAGAGTCGATGAAATTATCATGGCCACGGAATTGGTAGAGAAGTTATCCATCTCACGCCAGTACATCGGCGGCACATAGAGGGCATTATACGAACGGTTCATATGGAACCGTGATGGTTTGCCGTCGCCGCTGTCAAGAACCACGTCAAAACTCCCCGAAAGGGCAATAATCACCTCCCGGGAGGTGTAGAAAGCATGGCCGTCGCGATTGGCATTGCCCGGCACATCATAAATCCAATAGCAACGCGCTATATCGAACGGCACCTGGTCGCCATCCTGTAGGAACGACAGGTTCCCACGCGGGTCAACGAGCTTAGGCAAAGGGTAAAGCCTCGGTCTGGTATTATCGAACACTTTGGTTTCCAAGTCGGTATGTTAAATCAATCTATGAGATTATGAATTGGCAAGTTTCATCAGATACGCGCCGTAATCGGTATTTGCCATAGCCGCAGCCAGAATCTTCAAGCGGTCACGGCCGATAAAGCCACGCCGGAAAGCCACCTCCTCCAACGCGGCGACATAAAGTCCCTGCCGTTTCTGTATGGCCTGTATGAACCCCGAGGCCTCCATAAGAGAATCAACAGTGCCGGTATCAAGCCATGCGAACCCACGGCCGAATATCTCTACATTCAGCCGTCCCGAACGCATGTAATATTCGTTGACCGAGGTTATTTCCAACTCCCCGCGTGCCGACGGCCTCACAGATGCGGCCACATCTACAACGTCGGAAGGATAGAAATAAAGTCCCGTCACGGCCTTGTCGCTCTCAGGATGCTCAGGTTTCTCCACGATATTCACAGCCCTTCCGTCAGGCCCGAGCGTCACCACCCCGTAACGGCGAGGATTCTGCACGGAATATGCAAACACCGTGGCATACCCTCCGGCTGCGCTATCCATCGCCTCCCGGAGCATTGGCGTAAGTCCCTGCCCGTAGAAGATATTGTCACCCAGCACCAGGCATGCCGAATCACCGGCGAGGAAATCACGCCCGATTATAAACGCCTGTGCCAGCCCCTCGGGGCGCGGCTGCTCGGCATAACTGAACTCCACGCCGAGTTCTTTCCCGGAGCCTAACAGACGTCTGAACGACGGCAGATCCTCGGGGGTAGAGATAATCAGAACCTCCCTTATCCCGGCAAGCATAAGCACCGAGACAGGATAATATATCATAGGTTTGTCGTAAACCGGCAAAAGCTGTTTCGACACCCCTAAAGTCATCGGATGGAGCCTGGTTCCGGCACCTCCGGCAAGTACTATTCCTTTCATAAATACCCGTTACAGATAACCGCCCGTGCCTTCGGTCACAGCCTCGGCCCAGTCGGCATTATCAAGGCACCAACGCACTGTGGCTTCTATTCCGTCCTCGAAAGATGTAGCGGGGTACCAGCCGAGGCGTCCGGCAATCTTCGAGGGATCGATGGCATAACGCATATCATGCCCCGGACGGTCGGCCACAAACTCTATCAGTGAGTAGTCTACCTTTTCCGGCCCGATGCTCAGCATATGGCGGTAGCGGGGCTCCGATTCGGCAAGTCGCCTCACGGTATCAATCAAAAGACGCACCACGTCTATATTCTGCTGCTCGTTGAAGCCCCCGATATTGTAGGCCTGGCCGTCCTCACCCTCCCTTAACACGAGGTCGATGGCACGGCAATGGTCGGCGACAAACAGCCAGTCGCGCACATTCTCGCCACGGGCATAAACCGGAATCTTCTCTCCCTTAATGATATGCCTTATCGCCAGGGGAATCAGCTTTTCGGGAAACTGGTAAGGGCCATAGTTGTTGGAACAGCGCGTCACGCATACCGGCATACCGTATGTGTCGAAATAGGCCGAAGCCATCATGTCAGCCGAAGCCTTTGAGGCCGAATATGGGGAATGTGGGTGCAACGGTGTCTCTTCCGTGAAGAAACCGGGACCGAAAGCCTTAAGGCCATGCCGCCCGGCCACAACAGTCTCAAGCGGCCCGTCAAGATGGAGTTTGCGCGGTTCGCCGCTATCGCGTGTCAACGAGCCATAAACCTCGTCTGTAGAAATCTGCAGGAAACGCTTCCCTTGCCGGAAACCTCCTTCCGGCAACTGCCAGCAACACCGTGCTGCCTCCAAAAGCGTCTGGGCACCCATTATGTTGGTTTCGAGGAACGGACGCGGGCCGTCTATCGAACGGTCCACATGGCTCTCGGCGGCGAAGTTCACCACATAGTCAGGATCAAAATCCTCCATAATCCCCTCTACGAGCGGGCCGTCGTTTACATCGCCCACAACCAGACGCACATTCTCCCGGTCAAGTTCGGCCGAAAGGCTCTCTACATGACCTGCATATGTAAGTTTGTCAAGGACAACAACCTCGACATCCCCTCCATATGCTTCCAAAAGATATTTCACAAAGTTGGCGCCTATAAACCCCGCGCCACCTGTCACAAGATATTTTTTCATAATCCGGGGGCACACCATCGGCCACCGGCCGCATAGGTTGCTGACCCCAAAGTTACGCATTATTTCACAAAAAAAGGGCACCTTATAAAAAAAGTGACATTTCCCGGCAACCTTTACCATCCCTTTGCGTCTAATAAACAAGGTCGCGCCTTGTCGCGACATCCACGACATAGAAGAATACAAATTGAATGATATGAAAAAGAAAATCACATTACTCTTAGCCTCGCTGTTGGTAATAGCCACAGCATGCGTCTCTGCCGCGAAGAAAAACTCGCAGGAATCAACACGGGTCGTCGGCAATTTTGATGAAATCGAAATCGGAGTAGGCATCAGCGCCACCTTCACCCAGGGGCCTAAAAAAGCTGTGAGGATGACGGGGCCAGCCGAACAACTCCAGTATGTCACGGCCGATGTCAAAAAAGGAAAGCTAACCATCAGATATGCCCGCAACCACAATCTCCGCGTAGATGGAATACATGTCTATATACAGGCTCCCGAGGTTACGGAGTTCGATATTTCTACGGGTGCATCCATGTCTATTCCATCAGGGATTAAGACCTATAGGGATGTGGAGTTCGACCTGAACACAGGGGCATCTCTGACAGTTGAATCGCTCACTGCAAACAAAGTGGAGCTTGATTGCAATACAGGTGCGTCAGCAAACATTCGCAAAATCAAATCAACCTCGGTAGAGGTTGACTGCAACACCGGAGCCACGGTAACTCTCAGCGGCAACACCTCGATGCTCGAGGTAGATGCCGGCACAGGGGCCACGGTAAACGCACGCAACCTCAAGGCCAATACCGGCAAGATTGACGCCGGCACCGCAGCCAACGTCGAAGTCAACGTCAGGCACATCATCGAACAAGAATCCGGCACAGGAGCATCCATCACAAACAGGCACTAATCACATAAAACGGTGACAAAGTCTTGTCATTTTATACAATACTTATTGTTTTAATATTTTTTCACATCTTTCCGAGCGTCCATCTCCGGGTGGACGCTTTTTTGTATAGTATAATTTTTGTAATTTTGTGGCGGAGAAACCCCAAACCTCTCCATTACAGTACTTTTCTACCACATAATTTTCAAAGTTATTAGTATGGTCTCCCAGCCGATATTATCAACAACCGAAGAGTGTGGCATTAAGGTCCACATCGGTTCTTTGATCGGAGACGAACTCCGCCGACAGAGGCGCCCTGCGGCGTGGCTGGCACAGGAGATTTGCTGCGATCGCACGAATGTTTACAAAATCCTGCGCAAGGGGAGCATTGACACCGAGCTATTATGCCGAATATCAATGGCTCTGGGCCATGATTTCTTCGCCGATTTCCAGTCGGCATGCGGCTTTGACAAACCTCGCAGACAGGATGCATAGTTCCGATTAAGAGCCGGCTCGGGGCATAATTTCCCCTTCCGGCCTATCCTCATCCCCAAAAAGGGACATACCAGTCAATGCGGCCAGTCCGTAACACAGCAGTGCCCCCGTCACGACACATCGTGCGGGGGCGCAGTGTATCGCAACCTTCCACTTAACACTATCGGCCCACCCCGACCGGCATCCCCCCATGCAACAATACAGTATCTGTGGGTGTTTTAAAACTGTGAGTTTTTCATTGAAAAGAAACAGTCGGAAGCATCATATGAGACATGGATACGTCGTTCTGAAATGTAGCTTATTTGGCAACCAACTGTTGAAAATACGTCAACAATATATATCCCGGCAACATTTTCATTTATGAAAAGGATTATTGCTTTCATAACCGTATTCACCATCCTGGTAACAAACCTCCCCTCCTATGCCCAGGACAGCGCCTCAATAGTTCCAACCGTCCTGAAAAGGCTCTCCCTGTCATACGACCTCAACACGCTGTATCCCAAAGACCTTGACAATGTCTATTTCAACGGGGGTGCCGTAGGCTACAATATGGACTTCCGTATCTCGGAGAGCAAACCGCTCTATATCGGCACAGGGTTGGATCTCCATATGGTTACACGTTCAAAAACATACTACCAGGACGAACAATACAATCTCGTTAATATAAAACAGCGCACCACTTTCATCAATATGAACGTGCCTGTTGACATAAGTCTGCGCATCCCTTTATACCACAATCTGACATTCACTCCATTCGCCGGGCTCAACTTCCGAATCCAAATTTACGGACATAACCGAAATCGAATACAGGCCGGAGCCGACAGTTCCCAGCTTGAAGGAATATTGGACAGAATGGAACTCGGGCCGGCCGACGGCAATCTGTTTTCCGAAAAAGACTACGGCGATGCACATCTTAACCGATTCCAAATGGGATGGCATGCCGGCATACGTCTGCAATACCGCCACATCTCCCTACAGGCAAGCTACGGCAGCGATTTTGTAAAGCTCCACCGCAACCTCGGCAGTTCCAACCTGATAATCTCAGTCGGCTACACTCTCTGACTCCTTGGAAATATACTAAGACACAATTATCACAAGCAGCCAACATCATACGTAGTCAACAATTTATGGACGAAAATGCGCCGGAGGGTCTATTTTTAGAAGATTTTGCGTAACTTTGCACACAAATTTTATCCTTCCTTATTGTCTTAGTAAAGTTTAACCTTATGTTTGAACGCCTTTTGGCTGCAGTTGCCATGACTGCTGCCTGTATGGGAGTGGCGACGGCACAAAATCCGATAGCCGTCGGCGCGGGAAGCTATGCATCTTTCCCACCAACCTACAAAGCATCCACCCCGGATCACAATGGTTTCTCCGGCACCCGTATCGAGGGCCGAGTACGTTACATCGACAACCCGGACAATCTCCCCGTCCCGACCAACGACTGGTGGACGGACGTTATTGCCAGCCGTTACAGCGGCGCCCTTTGGAGCCTTCCCCAGATGTTACACACAGGAGCCGAGGGAGTAAGAGTGAGTTACCCTACTTATTGGAATGAGAACGGCACAGAGGTAAAGTCCTCTTCGTCCATCTCCGTGGGAGGACGCAACTTCAGCGCCGATGCCACCTATGCCCACCGTTGGGGCGACTGGGATGTGGTGATGCGCATGCCCTCGGCCGACGGCCACCAAGAGATGAAGATTACAATGGCCCACGGAATCCCCTTCACCTGGATTGAAACCGAGGGGATGGTACCCCAAATCTCGTTCTCGGCCAAGCCCCTCTTCTTCGACAAAGACGGTCAGGCCGGTTCATCCCCACGAGGCAACGTGTTGGGTGTGAACATCGGCAACGACCTCTACGGTCTATATCTGCCAGACGGTGCCCAAGTATCGATGCGCTCCGACAAGATGGTCATTGAGGGTGAACAGCAATACGTCATAGTAGCGCTCCTCAACACACCCCACGACCTGGCTACATTCGAGAAATATGCCTACAGCGTACCCCGCCAGACACGCCTTGAATGGAACTACGAGGAAAATAGAGCCTTAATCCATACATCATGGACCGTCACCGCCGAGAACCTGCGTAAAGACGGCGAACCGGCTCCCGTGCTACAGGGCTTCCTGCCGCATGCCTATAAAAACACCACGCGCACTTTTGCGTTCGATGGCCACGAATACCTCACCCCGCGTGGCACTCTGAAACTGAGCGCTTCAGATGATACCGGCGTAAGCCACACCTTCCGATTCGCATACAGGTTCGACGGCATGATGCCTTATTATGCCACGCCGAAAGATGATTCCTACAGTCCGGAACGCATGAAGGCGCTGATTGACAACTATGCGGCCAACGGAAACTTCGGCGCTGATACATACTGGGGTGGCAAGGGACTGACACAGATGGCTCTTAACATGACTTTTGCCAAACAGACAGGCAACACCGAGGCCTACGAGATTTCGCGCCGCAAACTGCGTGAGGTGCTCGTGAACTGGCTTACCTACACCCCCGGCGAAGAGCAGTATTTCTTCGCCTACATGCCATCCTGGGGCTCTTTGTTGGGCTTTGATGCCGGTTATGACTCGGAGAGCTTCAACGACCACCACTTCCATTACGGTTACTTCACCTATGCGGCAGCCCTCCTCTGCCTTGAGGATGAAGACTTCGCTCATGAATACGGGCCCATGCTCACACTCCTGGCCAAAGACTACGCCAACTGGGATCGCTCGGACACCCGTTTCCCATTCCTGCGCACACTGGATCCCTGGGTAGGGCACAGCTACGCCGGAGGACTTGGTGATGCAGGCAACGACAATGGCAACGGTCAGGAATCATCGTCAGAGGCCATGCAAGGCTGGGGCGGGGTTTACCTCCTGGGAGTAGCCCTGGGAGACAAAGCCATGCGCGATGCAGGCATCTTCGGCTACATGACCGAGAGCAACGGCGTGGCCGAATACTGGTTCGACCGCGACCACATATACCCTGACCGCACCCCTAACTACGACTATACCAAATATCAGAGTCCATACAATACCAACATCACCTGTAAAGGCATCGGATGGTGGACATGGTTTTCGGGTGATCCTCTGTGGATGCATTCCATCCAGTGGATGCCCGTAAGCCCTTGCCTGAATTACCTGAGTAAGGACCTTGACTTCGCCCGCTGGGATGTTGAGAAAATGTTCGAAGGCTCGGCCTACCAGTGGTTCACCGATGTCAACAATGATACACCGGCGCTTGCCAAACAGTCGGTGGGCAATGTGGTGCTCTGCTACCTTGAGCGTAGCAAACCGCAGGAGGCGGCTCAGATTTTTGATCGTGCCTACGATGAAAACTTCTCAATGGCCCGTGCCACCGACACCGGCCACATCTCCTATTATGTAATTCATCACCACCTGACTTACGGAGATTTGGACTTTACCGTCTGGAGTGACAGCCCCACGGCCAACGCTTACCGCCGCGAGGACGGGCAGATGACCTACATGGTTTATAACCCGGACAGTTCCGACCGCACCGTTCGCTTCTATCGCGGCGAGGCATTGTTGAAGACCGTCAAGGCTCCGGCCGGTCTCACCGTATTCACCACAGATGCCGAACCGACGTCCATCCGCATACTCCCAGAAAGAGAACTTACAGCGCCCCGGGGGACATCGACCGAACTTGAAGCCATACTGCTCGACCAATATGGCGCCCAAGCACAAGGTGAGATAGTCTGGGAACTGTCGACCGGAGCTCCGGCCGAACTTCCTGCCAACGGCATACTGAAAATCAACACCGATGCCGCTAAAGGAAGTCGATTCACCGTCACCGCCTCCAGCGGAAACATCACCGCAGAGCTTCCTGTCACGGTTAATGACAAACCCACAGTAAAGACCGCCGCCATACTCCCCGCCTTGCAAATTGCCGAGACGGGTTACCCTCTTGAGTTTACACTTGACGCCACCGACCAATACGGCAACCCCTTTGATGAGGAGGTCACATGGAACGTAAGCTGCGGCAATGTAGAGGTAGCTAAAACTCCGAAATTCATACCATCGCAGCCCGGTGTATACACAATCACCGCCACCATCGGAGGCAAGGCATTCAGCCACAGACTCACCGTGGCACCCCAGCTTGCCAACCTTGCCCGCAACAAGAAGGCGTATTCCTCAAGCGAGGAAAATGCCGGGACACTCGCCAGCTATGCCACCGACGACGACCTGACGTCGCGCTGGGGCAGCGCTCACACCGACAATGAGTGGATTTACGTAGATCTGGGCCAGGAGGCCTACATCACCCGCGTTGCCATCCTATGGGAGGCCGCTTTCGCCTCCTCCTACGAGATACAACTCGCATCGGGCAGCACACAACCAACCGAAAGCCAATGGGTAACCGCCGCCACCGAATCTGCATCATCAGCCGGCGAGAAACAGACAAATATCGGAGCCAACGCACGCTTCGTGCGTATGCGCGGTCTGACCCGTGGTTCCCAATACGGTTATTCTTTGCTCGATTTCCGCGTACACGGCGTTCCGGCATCGGCCTCCGATGATGATGTGGTGGCTATCTTCGTGGATGCACCTGCCATCATGGACCAACACTCAAAAGCTACCCTTTCAGCCAGCACCTTCACTCTCGGCGGAGTGTCAAAACCTGCAGCCGTTACCTGGACTGCCGACAAGGAAGCCACAATCACAGGCAACGACTTCACCCCTACCCGGTTCGGCGTCTATAACCTCACAGCCACCATGCCAGGCGGCATGTCCTCTTCGACTACAATCCGTGTATGCGAAACTCCCTCGCTGACTTCGCTCAATATCACCCCCGCCTCCACATCGCTCATCGTGGGCGACTCACGAAAGTACTCAATCGAGGCTTTCGACCAGTTCCAGGCTCAATATCCTATCGACGACCTTAAAGTCACCGTGCTGCGCAACTATATCCCCGTGCTTGCCAAAGATGCCTATTTCGACACACGGACTATGACATTCAAGTCGAACATCCCCGGTAACTTCGTGCTCGACTTCAACGGAATGGCCCAGGCAAACGTAAGCGTATGCGACATTACTGCCGCGAACCTCGCCAGCGGGCATCCGGCCTTTGCATCAAGTGCTACAGGCGAAACGGCCGACAAAGTAAACGATGGCGATGCGGCCTCCCGTTGGGAGAGTCAGAAGAGTGATAACCAGTGGATAGCCGTTGACCTTGAGCACGACTACCTGTTGAACCGCGCCCGCATCCTTTGGGAGGGCGCCTTCGCCGCCGACTATCGTGTGCAACTCTCGCTCGATGGCGAAAACTGGGCCGATGTCGTATCCGTCACCGGCAACAACAAGGCCGGCTGGGCCGAACATTCATGGACCGACCTTCCGGCCCGCTACATCAGGGTGCAATGTGACCGCCGGGCAACCGAATGGGGCTTCAGCATCTTTGAACTTGAAGTCTACGGTTCGCGCCGCCTATCCGCAAGCGAGTGTGACCAGGCGCCTAAAATCACTGAATTTTCAGCAGAGCCGACCAACGGCGGCGTTACCATGCAGGCTGCCGCCACCCATCCCGAAGGCTATGTTACCTACAACTTCGAAATACTGCGCAAGAGTTCGGGAGGTACTGTTTCATCGGCCTATTCCATCGCCAAGACAGGGGAACCCGTGACCCTCAATGCTGACGGCATGTACCGCGATATCGAATATGAGGCACATCTAACCGTCTCCGATCTCGCCGGAAATACCGATGAAAGCTCCATCGACTTCGTAGGAGAACGCTCCATCGAAGGCCAGGACCTGGCACTTGGAAAAGACGTCACCGCATCCTCTTACGAAAACGCCGGGACACAACCTGAATATGCTGTCGACGGCAACGAGGACACACGTTGGGGAAGCCTCTTTAACGACGGAGAATGGATCACCGTCGACCTCGCAGAGGTTTATCCCGTCAACGCGGTGGAAATAGTCTGGGATAATCCCGCCTATGCCACCGACTACGACATACTCACCTCGCTTGACGGAGACAACTTTACTCAGGCCGCACATGTCGGCAACTGCACCGGCGGCACCGTACGCACATCCGTAGTTCCCGCTGTCAACGCACACTATGTGCGCGTGGTAGGCAACAAGCGTGCAACACAGTACGGCACCTCAATCCATCAGCTTCGTGTTTACGGCGACAACGACCTTTATAAACCCGTTGTACCCGACAACCCTGCGGATGGAGATGACTGGAGCAAATGGGACGACTGGAACTCATGGGGAGAACCCGGCGAACCTGAAGATTCCGGCAATATTACCGTTCTTCCCGACAGCCTCGACGACCCCAATGCCCCCGTCGATGTCTACACCACCTCGGGCGCCCTTGTGCGTCGTGGCGTCATCCGCAGTGAAGCCACCCGCGGTCTCCTACCCGGCCTCTATATCGTAGGCAACCGCAAAATCGCCGTTCGCTAATCCATTATCATTTAATTCATTCAGCCCCCGGCCGCCTCTCCGACCGGGGGCTTTACCACATCCGTCAGACTTCTTTGCTTTTGAGTTGCCTGTTGCCTAATCTTTTCTTTTGCCTCTACCATACATTTATCTCTTCACCTCTTCAATTCCGGAAAAATCGGAATTTTTTTGGAAAAAATTTTGGAGAATCGGCGAAAGGTTGTAACTTTGCAGTCGCAAACGGGAAGAGACCCTGTTTCACCTGTTTTTTGGCGGGATAGCTCAGTTGGTTAGAGCGTCGGATTCATAACCCGGAGGTCCCGAGTTCAATTCTCGGTCCCGCTACTTCTTCACAAAATGCAGAGCGCCCGGAAAATTTCCGGGCGCTTGATTATTATATCCCGATACAACACCTTCAAAACACAACCCTTTTTCCCGACAAAATGGCCTCTTCGCGTGATTCCGTGGTATCAATCTGCAAAGGCATCGCCATAATACTTATGGTCATAGGCCACGCTGAAGCCCCGGAGCTTATAACAAACTTCATATACACGTTCCATATGCCGCTGTTCTTTATGGCAGCGGGTTACTTTTTCAGCAGACGTTACCTTGCGCAGCCATGGCTGTTTATAAGCAAACGCATACGCGGCCTCTACCTCCCTTTTCTCAAATGGAGCCTCATCTTTCTGATTCTGCATAATCTGTGGTTCCATCTCGGCATACTTAACGAGGAATATGGCAACTGGACCGGGGGTGTGACACACCCTTACACACTGAAGAGTGCCATGACACGCATTGTCCTTATCTTAACCTCCATGTCGGGCTACAACGAATTCATGGCCGGAGCGTTTTGGTTCTTCCGTGGGCTATTGGTAGCGAGCATAGTGTTCATGCTGCTCTACAAGCTCCTTGACAGTCGCACACGGCTGCATCCTACCGCAGCAGTAACGCTGATATGTATCGGCATGCTCCTGTTCCTTTGGCTGCGAACCAGTTTCGCCATAAAGATTACCACCATACCAAACGGCGGATGGAGAGAATGTTGGGGAATATTCTTCTTCGGCGCGGGAGTGCTTTTCAGAACCTATAAGGACTACATAAGGCCGCACTGGGCCATATCGCTATGTTATGCCGCCTTCCTATGTTACGCCGCGACCCGCCATTTCTCGGGCATGAACAACGGTTGCAAACTCCCCGACCTTATAACCCTCCCTCTGACGGGACTTGCCGGATTTCTGCTCGTACATCATCTTTCCACACTCATATCGAACCGCGATACGTTATTACGCCGATGGCTGGTATTCATCGGCGACAACACACTTTACATATTCGTGTTCCACATCATATCGTTCAAAGCGGTAAGCCTACTAAAAATATGGTGGTACGACCTGCCGTTCGGCCACATCGGGTGCCACATGGTAATCCACTATAACCATACCGACATCTTCTGGGTAATATATTCTATAGCCGGCGTGTCACTCCCTCTGTTAGGACTGACCGCCTGCCGATGGCTGAAACATCGCCTGTCCCGACCCTCCCTGCCCCTCCCTACACCCACCTCCGGAGTTTAATCCCGATTTTAGAACGAAATTATCCACATAAATCCCTTCTAAATTTTGCCAGGTAAGAAATAATCAGTAAGTTTGTTGTGCTAAGAAATATATGACAAATGACAAGGTGACATATTGGATTGAGATGTCAGAATATGATCTGGACACAGCCCAGGCTATGCTTGACACTCGCAGATATCTCTATGTGGGCTTCAGGCCATTGAAAAGGTATTGAAAGCATATTGGAGCAGGGTATTAAAAGAACCACCTTTGAAAATCCATACCCTTTCAAGACTTGCCTCCAAGACAGGTATTGATAATGAAATGAGTGAAGACCAACTTGATTTCATTGACACCTTAGAACCTCTTAACATCGAAGCACGTTATCCATCCTATAAGGAGAGATTGCTGAAAAGCCTTACTCCCGATTACTGCATTACATTGATTAACTCCACCAAAGAATTGCATTCATGGATAAAGAGCAAGCTCTAAAACTGGCAAAGAGATACAAGGAGATGGTAGCTGAAAAGTTGCCATTAAAGGCTGTGTACCTCTACGGTTCATATTCCAAAGGCAATTATACCGAAGACAGCGACATTGATATTGCAGTAGTGGTGGAGAAATTGAATGACAATTTCTTTGAGGACACGCCATTATTATGGAAACTACGCCGGAAGATAAGTACCTTGATTGAACCTGTACTTCTCACGGAAGATGAATCCGACCCACTTTACTATGACATTCTCCGTACCGGGACTTTAATACATTAATTAAGAGCAACCATGGCGTTCATATCTTATCCTACGCGCCACGGGCGCCATACCTATCGGAAATCGCGATAACATTACGCTATATAACACGGCAACAATCCGGCCCCAACAATTATGCCGCCAATCCAGAGACACGAAATATCTCTTTTTATTTCTCTGATTGGACGTAATTTTTTAACTTTGCCGTAAATTCCGTTAATAATGAACTGCCGTCCGCAACAGACATCATCCCGGTTAATCCCGGAAGAATCAAAAGCCCATGTCAGTGGCAGCGGCATCATCATATAATCTGCCATGATGCAAACCCCTGTAGAATATAAGGATATAGCACCCTACGATGATTGTGATTTCAAGCAACAGATGGAAATCATGCTTGCAGACCCGGGCTTCGAGCATGCAATCCGTTATG
Source organism: uncultured Muribaculaceae bacterium (assembly GCA_910584735.1). Classification (GTDB taxonomy): domain Bacteria; phylum Bacteroidota; class Bacteroidia; order Bacteroidales; family Muribaculaceae; genus UBA7173. Next base: position 12,411 of record CAJUBM010000024.1, on the reverse strand, counting down.
TGATTCCCGATGTTGACTTTCCCCAACTACGGGAAAATCTGAGGAAGCTCGACAACAAGGAAGATTTCCAGAAACTGGTGATGTCAAACATCCTGCTGATGCTTGAAAAGAATACCACGGCAGGGGTCACGGAGACCGGCATCGAGAACTTCGATCCCCAAAAAGCCGCCTTATTCATCACCAACCACCGCGACATCGTGCTGGACGCATCGTTTCTCGGCCTGGCAATGATACGGCGGGGACTTCCGGCACAGGAAGTCGCGCTCGGCGACAACCTTTTGATTTACGAGTGGATCGAGCGGCTCGTACGCCTCAACAAAGGTATCATCGTAAAACGCAACCTCCGCATGACCAAAGCACTGGAGGCTGCCAAACAGCTTTCCGGATATATACATTATTGCATACAGCGTAAAAACAAATCGGTGTGGATTGCCCAGCGACAGGGACGCGCCAAAGATTCCAACGATGTAACACAGGACAGCGTGCTGAAGATGCTCGCCCTGGCCGGAGAATCATCCAATGTGGCGGAAAAGCTGATGGAACTCAACATCATCCCCACATCAATCTCCTACGAATACGACCCCAACGACTATCTTAAAGCCAAGGAATTCCTTTCAAAGCGCCGCGACCCTGAATTCAAGAAATGCCAGCGCGACGACCTATTGAGCATGGAAACCGGAATACTCCAGTTCAAAGGCCGTGTACATTTCTCGATAGGACATCCTATAAACCCGGAGCTTGAAAAGCTTGTCGCGGTCAACGACAAGGCCGAGATAATAAGGCATGCATGCGAAATAATCGACCGGGCCATTCATCTTGGTTATGAGATATACCCGGTAAACTACATCGCGTTCGACAACGTGAACCATACCGACAGATTCAAATCGCACTATACCGCCAATGATGTAGAAGAGTTCAACCGCTACATCGACCGGCAGCTTGACAAGGTAGACCTTCCCGACATAACAGCAGAAGAACGTACATTCATGCGCGAGAGCATCTTCAGGATGTATGCCAATCCTTTGCGCAACCAACTCATAGCAAAAGGGGAAAGCATATAATAGCGCCCTGACACATCACCGATGAGAGCATCGCTTTTCCTTTTACTGTCAATCCTTGTAGTCAATCTGGCGGTCGACTGGTATATCCTGCGCCAGATTTCTTCGCGGGTAAAGACCCACAGACGATTTTGGTACCGTACGGAACTATGGACCTCCGTGACAATGGTCCTTCTGCTGATGACAGCCATAATAGTGCCGGCACGTAACGGATCGAACCATGTGCTGCTCACGAAGATGTGGTTGCTGTTCGGTTATCTCACCGTCTACGTCCCCAAAATCACAGCTGTACTATTCGACCTCATTGCCTCCGTGCCATGCCTTTTCGGCCATAAGCGCATCAAACCAATCACCGTTATCGGCATCACAATCGGGACAGCCATATTTTTAGGTATGTGGTGGGGTGCGTTGATAAATCGTTTCCGCACCGACACCCGTGAGGTCACGATAGAGATTACCGATCTGCCGGAAAGCTTCGACGGCTACCGCATAGTCCAATTCTCCGACCTCCATACCGGCACGTACGACAACGATACGTCCTATGTCTCCTCATTGGTGGATGATATAAACAACCTGGAAGGCGATGTGGTAGTATTCACGGGTGATATTGTGAACCGCGAATCATCCGAGCTACATCCTTTCGTAAACGTACTGAGACGCCTACATGCCTCAGACGGAGTCTTCGCCATACTCGGGAACCACGATTACGGCGATTATATGACTTGGGATTCTCCCGCCGACAAACAGCGGAATATGGAAGCTCTCTATTCGGCCCTGCAACGTTCGGGAATGGATTTGCTACGTAACGAGACCCGCTGGCTGCGCCGTGGCAACGATTCGATAGCACTCATCGGAGTGGAAAATATCGGAGACCCGCCTTTCCCCGTCTACGGCTCCCTCCTACGGGCCTATCCCACCCCCGGAGATGATGTGACAAAGATTCTGCTCACACACAATCCGGCCCACTGGACCGACTCCATAAGCGGACACGATGAAATACATATCCCTCTCACCCTCTCGGGCCATACACATGCCATGCAGATAGAGATGATGGGAATATCGCCCGCCGCGCTGCGCTACCCCACCTGGGGCGGCCTCTACACCGATGCCCACGAGCACCACCAACTCTACGTCAATATCGGAGCCGGCACCGTAGGGATGCCCATGCGTTTAGGGGCCACGCCCGAAATAACGGTTATAACCCTCAGACGCCGTAAATAAGCCGCCCCCGATAATCCCGGCCTTGTACGGACAAACTTACCCCAACCATCTTAGATCCATGCCACAGTCTGCAACCGAAATAATAGCCCGCGAAATGCAACTGCCCCAAAAGCACGTAGCCGCATGCCTGGGACTTCTCTCCGAAGGAGCTACCATCCCCTTCATAAGCCGATACCGCAAGGAAGCAACAGGCGGGTTGGACGAGGTAGAGATATTCGCCATACAACAGCGGTTCAACGCCCTGCAAGAGCTTTTCCATCGCAAGGAATTCATATTGCAGACCATCGATGCCCAGGGAAAGTTGACGGACGACATAAAAGAGCGGATAGAAGCTGCCACAGAGTCAGCCGTCGTAGAGGACATATACCTGCCCTTCAAACCGCGCCGCCGCACAAAAGCCCAGACAGCCCGTGAAAACGGACTTGAGCCTCTGGCAAAAATAATCATGGCCGGGACCTGCGCAAATCCGGCCTCGGCAGCGACACGTTTCGTAAACGACAACGTCCCTGACTGCGAAAGCGCCCTGGATGGCGCATCCTATATAATTGCAGAATGGGTAAGCGAGGACGAGACAGCCCGCGAGCGTGTCAGAAACACATTCCGCCGCCATGCCCGCATATCATCGAAAGTCGTAAAATCAAAAGTCGACGAGGCTGCGAACTATAGCACCTACTTCGATGTATCCGAACCTCTTGTCCGTTGTTCCTCACACCGATACCTGGCTATGCGCCGTGGCGAGACCGAAGGGCTTCTACGGGTCAGCATCGACATTGACGATGACCGCATGCTCCAGCATCTCTATCAACGTTTCATACGCAAAGGTACCACCCCGGCATCTGCCACCATTATAGAGAAAGCGGTAACAGACGGTTACCGGCGCCTTCTCCGTCCCTCCATAGAGACGGAAATCGCTGCCGAAGCCAAGGAGAAGGCCGATGAAGGAGCAATCAGAGCTTTTGCCGACAACGTGCGTCAACTGCTTCTCGCCCCACCCTTGGGCAACCGCCGCACGATGGGAATAGATCCCGGTTTCCGCACCGGATGCAAGGTTGTGGTACTTGACGCCAACGGCAACCTGCTATGCCATGAGGTAATCTACCCCAATCCCCCGCGCAACTACACCGTTGACGCGCAACGCTGCCTCACAAAGTTGATTGAGCGTTACGAGGTGGAGGCAATAGCCATAGGCAACGGCACCGCCAGCCGCGAGACCGAACGCTTCGTCCGCTCCATCCCAATGCCCCGGGAATTACAGATTTTCGTAGTAAGCGAGAACGGCGCGTCCGTATATTCCGCCTCCAAAGTTGCCCGCGATGAATTCCCTGACGAGGATGTCACCGTAAGGGGAGCGGTCTCCATAGGTCGGCGGCTGATGGATCCGTTGGCCGAGCTCGTGAAAATCGACCCTAAATCAATAGGCGTAGGGCAATACCAGCACGATGTGGACCAAGGGAAGCTCAAACGCTCACTCGACATGACCGTTGAAACATGTGTAAACGCCGTAGGAGTAAACATAAACACAGCCTCGCGCCAACTGCTGTCATATGTCTCAGGCATCGGCGATGCCTTGGCTGCCAACATCATAGCTTACCGCGCCGCAAACGGAGACTTCCACTCCAGGCGCGAGATACTCAAAGTTCCCCGCCTCGGCGCCAAGGCATTCGAGCAGGCCGCAGGCTTCCTCCGAATACCGACTTCAAAAAATATCCTTGACAACACAGGCGTACACCCCGAACGTTACGGCATAGTGTCGCAGATGGCTTCCGACAACGGGCATACTCTGGAAGAACTTGTCGCCTCCCCGGCGCTCCTAAAGGAAATCGACCTTGGAAAATATGTATCTGACGAAGTGGGTCTACCGACACTTACCGATATAATCCAAGAACTTGAGAAACCGGGACGCGACCCTCGCGAAAAAGCCTCTGAATTCTCTTTCGACGAGACGATAAAAGACATCTCCGATATTAAGGAAGGGATGATACTTCCCGGACTGGTAAACAACATAACCGACTTCGGAGCGTTTGTTGATATAGGCGTACATGAGAGCGGTCTGATACATATATCACAGATGGCGACCAAAAGAGTAAGCCACCCTTCCGAGGTAGTGCGCATACAGCAGCAGGTAAAGGTCAAGGTAATATCCGTCGACCTTGACCGTAAACGCATCGGGCTGTCACTAAAAGATATTCCCCAGGAATAAGAACCTGTAAAATTTTCAAATCTCGGCGAAGATGTACGAAGCATATATAGGCTTAGGAAGTAACCTGCCGTCCCCTGAAGCCGAAAACGAGGTGCGGCTTGCCATTGAATGGCTCCGCAGCACATACGGCCCGGTTCGTGCCTGTGAGCCGTACCGTACAGCCGGAGAGGGGAAAAAATCGGCAGGGAAAACCTATACAAATACCGTAGCCGCCATCACCACAACACTTTCGATAGCCGAACTTGACTCCCAATTAAAAGCCTACGAAACATCCCGGGGACGCCGCCACGACACGCCGGAAGTCACTATTGATGCCGATATCGTAACATTTGACAATGTCATAATCCGCCCTGTTGACTTTGAACGCCATTATTTCGCCCACGGCTACCGTCTACTGAAATCATAACTCACTATTTGCCAGAATTATAAATTAGATACAGAGGGAAAGCCAACCGGCATAGAGGGTAAAATCAATGGATGTATTTGTACGGAACCGATGCAGCGCGTAGCGTATCGGCTAACTGTGCGCATTTCAATGGAGGAAGCGTAGGAGATAGAACCACCGTGTCAGGCGAAAAAACCGACACCTCGTCCAAAACAGACCCTTTAAAACCCTTTCCTACAACAACATAATCAGCTTTCGCCATATACTTATGTACCGAAAGATATTCAGGCAGAAGTACATAACGTTTCCCTTTGATAACCCATTCACCCACCCTACATTCATGCCCCTCTGCGACAAGTCCGGGATAGGCAAGCGCTACCGCCCGGATTCCGCGTGAAAGCAACTCATCCTCCATCATCCGTACATACCCTGTGGCTCCACGAATCCCCCCACCGGTAGCATCGGTGTAAAGATAGGCCGTATCGGCCTGACATACAAGCATCGAGGTAGCATATTCATAATGCAACGGATAAACTGCCATTTCTTGCCGGGAATCGTTACCCATCCGGGCCATCAGCATGGCAAAGACCATAAGTGCAACACCATTCACAACATAAAAAATTCTGCATGACACCAACCCTCGCCACAATGCTACCATACCTATATAATATGGTATCAACAACCAGACCGGAAAAAATATGCCATCAACCGTTCCACCCTCAAACGATGCCACCCATGCGGCAAAATCAGAGACCAAGGAGAAACTACCGTCCGTAACAGACAAAGGCCCGTTCCATCCCGACCCTATCGAAGAAAGCGCCGTAGAGAACAGGCCGAAGACCATAAATATCGGTAACAACAGCCCTACCGGCAGGTTTGACAGCAGAAAATACAACGGAAAGGTATGGAAATGCCATGCCGCCAACGGAGCCGTTCCCACCACGGCCGACACCGACACTGCAACCCATTGCATACATCCGCACACAATAGGATTTCGAACCCTTCCAGGAAGCCACGCAAACATCAGTATCGCAGCCACTGCCATGAATGTAAGCTGGAATCCCGGCGAGAAAATATCGTAAGGCCGGAACAACAGTATCAACAACGCGGCGGCACACATATTATTGAGCGGGTCGGTATTCCATCGGAAAATCCGCCCCAGAAGGAGGAACGTGGCCATTATTACAGCCCTTGCCACCGATGGAGACATCCCCGTAAACATTCCGTATGCCCACAAAGCTGCCAATGTAATCCACCACTGCCAACGATTATGGCCTATAAGACGCAACGGAAACAGCAATATCGAAATAAGAAAAGCTATCACCGCCACATGCATACCGCTCAAAGCCAGCACATGAGCCAATCCCACCCGGCGGAAATCCTCTTGCAGACCATCGTCAAGAAAACGTCTGTCACCGGTAAGAACGGCTATAAGCAATTCTGCACAATCTTCGTCAAGGCCGCTCCTCAATATGGCCCGCACAAGTTGTTCGCGTCTTGCGTCAAGCCACGTGTCAATTCCCGGTTCATACCCTTCAAGATGGAAATCATCGGCATAAACCCTCGGGGCTACTGCCGAAATATGTTTACGCAGATAATACCATCTCATCCCGACATCTCCCACCGCTGCCCCATACGGAGGTTGGTAAAGGGCGCCTCGGAACCTTACGTGGTCGCCAATAGTAATAGGCGGTAGAGCGGAAAGCAAGGTTATGCGAACATTAAAACCTCCGACTTCCCTGCCCGAGACCGAATCGACCGCTACAATCATTTTCTGCGAACAGGCACCCGGAGCAACCTCTACAACCCGGCCGGAGTAATAACTTCTTTGATGATTGAGTGTTGATGTATCAATATCAGGAGCCCGGGAGATTACCGCACCTGCCACCCCCATCCCTCCGGCTATGAACCATAACGCCCATCCCCTTCGCCGCACCGCCACCCAAACAACGGCAGCCAACAAGCATCCTCCAATGAGCCAAAGAGAGGATATACCCGACAGCACACATACCACTATTCCTCCCGCATATGCAGCAAGCACAGGCAGGAGAGGCGCCCTCGAGTGTCGGCGCGTATCGCTATGGGATGTATCAGTCAATGGTGTTCATTACCACGAAGAAACTGCTCACACCTATTATAATCCATAACAGCACGGCCAGCAACAACGGGCGTACGCCGACTTTACGCACCATCGGCACCGACAGACTTGCCCCGATGAAGAACAATGTCACAACCAACGCCTTTTTCGATACGTACACTATAGTATCGGTAAACACCTGAGGCAAACCGCAATAAGTGTTTATCACCATAGCCAGGACGAAAAGGAATATAAACCACGGAATCGATACGCCCTTTGAAGTTTTATCGCGAAAGATAAACATCGTGGCAAATGCCAGAGGGATAATCCAAAGAGCGCGTGTACATTTTATCAAAGTAGCAATCTGGCATGCCTCCGGGCTGAAAGCATCACCGGCCCCCACTACCGACGAGGTGTCATGTATAGCGATGGCGGCCCATGTGCCGAACTGTGCGTCCGACATGCCGAAATAGTGGCCCATCGGGGGGAATATAAATAAGGCTATAGCGTTGAGGATGAATATCACACCCAGCGACACAGCCATCTCGTGGTCGTTGGCCTTTAACACCGGACCTACCGCCGCAATCGCACTACCGCCACAGATAGCGGTGCCGGACGACACAAGGTATGCCGTCTTCCGGGAGATATGCAGCCAGTAGCCTAACAACACACCGAAGCACATCACACCAATCACAGACACTATCGTAAACATCATCCCCTGGGCTCCGCTCTGCAAAGCCCGGGTAACATTCATGCCGAAACCAAGTCCGACAACCGATGCCTGGAGCAGATATTTCGATGCCTTCTTGTTGAACGTGGGGTAAGGCATAGGGAATACAAAGGCGAAAACCAACCCCGAGAACAACGCTATCGCAGGAGACACAATCTCCTCTCCCAAAACGTATTTAAACGGAAAAAGGAAGAATATCACCACCAATGCGTACACGCCTTTGGCAACATCACCCATACGGGGTTTATCACTATCAACCGCCGCAGAACCAAAAAACTGCAAAACAATGAATATTTATAAGTTATAAAACAATTAAATCACACTAACCCTTACGATTCCATATATCCCACGACACGAAAGCCTGTAAAAGAAGCATCTCAAGGCCGTTCTTCACTGCCGCCCCGCGTTCAGCCGACTTACGCATAAACAGCGTAATTTCCGGGTTATACAGAAGGTCGTAACATAAAAACTCAGGCGTAATGCAACCGTATGGTATATCAGGACATTCATCCACATGGGGATACATACCGAGCGGAGTCGTATTGACTATCACCTTGTTGGCATCCATAATCTCAGGCGTAAGATCCCCATAGGTCAACACACCCTCACGCTTTCTGCGCGATACAAGCACAGGAGCCACACCAAGCTGTTCCAACCCGGCGCACACGGCCTTTGCGGCACCGCCGGTGCCAAGCACCAGCGCTCCCTTATGACACGGCTTCAACATAGGACGTATCGAATCGGTGAAACCCACCACATCGCTGTTAAAACCCACCAGCCGGAAATCATTGGCCGATTTTCCACGAACGAACTTTATCACATTCACCGCCCCGATACGCGCGGCAACAGGATCAACCTCGTCAAGATACGGAATAACCTGCTCCTTGTAGGGGATGGTGACATTCATCCCCGAAATATTCGGAGTCTCGGCAATAACCTCCATGAGGTCACCGATGTCAGGAATCTCGAAATTAACATACCTGGCATTTATTCCCTCCGCCCGGAACTTCTTATTGAAAAAGTCCTTAGAAAAGGAATGAATCAGCGGATAACCGATAAGGCCATAAATCTTTTCATCAAGCGTATCGAAAGCCATAGGCAATGTCTTTGTGAGTAAGGGAATCAGAGAGTAAGATGTCAAATTTTTCGTATGGAGCATAACCTTCGGAAAGACTCATCTCCATGGTCGCAAAATTACTATTTTTTCACTTCCCTTAAAACTTTTTTGCCCTTTATATTGCCTTAGGAGAATATTTTTCAACACAATCTCCCATGCGGGATATACAGAAAGCCCGGCATCGGCCTCCATCATTATCCGGGAGGTATGTTTTTTTAATAAATATTGTGTAATTCGGCTGAGAATTGAAAACAAGTTCGTACCTTTGTCCGTCCATAAGACGTATGCCACCACGTACCGGCATCTTTGTGATTCTCCCGATACGCGAGTTACGCGACATCATTTTTCACTTTTCCCGCAATGAAATATATCGGAGCCCATGTTTCTACTTCCGGAGGAGTAGCCGCTGCCCCTGTCATAGCCTCAGAGATGGGTATGACGGCATTCGCGCTGTTCACACGCAACCCCTCGCGTTGGAAAGTTCCGGCCATCCCCGCTAAGGACGCCGATATATTCCGCGAGAACTGCGAGCGCCTCGGTTTCACTCCTGCGATGATACTTCCACACGACAGCTTCCTGATAAACCTCGGGTCTCCCGATGCACAGAAGCTGCACCTGTCTCGCGAAGCCTTCCTTGACGAGATGAAACGATGCCAGCAACTCGGACTTACGATGCTCAACTTCCATCCCGGAGCGCACATGAACCAGATGGCGGAAGATGAATGTCTCAGGCTTATCGCCGACTCGATAAACATCACCCTTGAAAAAACCGCCGGAGTAACGGCGGTTATAGAATCGACCGCCGGACAGGGTTCCAACCTGGGATTCCGGTTCGAACATCTTGCCGAAATAATATCGCATGTCGAAGACAAGGAACGCGTAGGCGTATGCGTGGACACATGCCACTCCTTCGCCGCAGGCTACGATTTCGCCACCCCCGACGGGTATTCACGCAGCTGGCAGGAATTTGACTCGGTGATAGGATTCCGCTACCTGCGCGGCATGCATCTTAACGACTCCAAGAAAGGGCTCGGCTCTCGTGTAGACCGGCATGCGCCCATCGGCGCCGGCGAACTCGGAAGCAACTTCTTCTCCATGCTGATGCGCGATTCCCGCATGGACGGCATACCGCTGATTCTCGAAACCCCGGAAGAGAACCTGTGGCCGCAGGAAATAGAATGGTTGAGAAACCAAGCCCTCCTCCCTCCCTTATCTTAATCGCCGCGCGCCTCTCCACATCTCTCCGCCTTACCTTAATGCCTCTAACAAATTTGCTTACATCATCTTAAACTTTCATCCTCATCATGAAAACTAAACCCGACTTAGGCTTTTGGAAGCTATGGAACCTGAGCTTTGGTTTCTTTGGGGTACAGATTGCTTACGCATTGCAGAGCGCCAACGTAAGCCGTATATTTGCCACCCTCGGAGCGGACCCGCACGACCTCAGCTATTTCTGGATTCTTCCACCGCTGATGGGACTTATCGTGCAACCAATAGTAGGAACCGCCTCCGACCGCACCTGGACACGTATCGGCCGACGCCTCCCGTACCTTATCATCGGAGCCGTTGTAGCAGTCCTGGTTATGTGCCTGCTGCCCAATGCCGGCAGTTTCGGTCTGGCCGTATCTTCTGCCATAATCATCGGACTGGTAGCACTGATGCTCCTCGACACATCCATCAATATGGCCATGCAGCCATTCAAGATGCTCGTGGGCGACATGGTCAATGAGAAACAGAAAGGGCTTGCATACTCTATACAAAGCTTTCTATGCAACGCCGGATCCATCGTAGGCTATGTGTTCCCCTTCCTCCTCACATGGTTAGGCTTCCAGAACACAGCAGCAGCCGGCGTAATTCCCGAGACAGTAGTGTTCTCGTTCTATGCCGGAGCAGCCATACTGCTCGGATGCGTAATCTACACCCTCTGCAAGGTGAAGGAATGGCCCCCCGCCCTTTACCAAGAATACAACGGAGGTGCCGAAACACCTAAAGAAGGTGAAAAGACAAAGCGTCCCGGCCTTCTGAAACTGCTCGTTAACGCACCTTCCACATTCTGGACGGTTGGCATCGTACAGTTCTTCTGCTGGTTCGCGTTCCTGTTCATGTGGACCTACACCAACGGCACAATAGCCAAGAATGCCTTCGACTGCCCCGAGACCACCACGATTCTATCTATCGAGCAACTCGGACAACGAGGCAACGTGGAAGAAAGCTATTCGGCCAAATTCATTCTTGACGCGGACAGCAACCTGGTCGTAGCTCACGGAAAGGCCATCGCCGCCGGCATAACACTCTCTGACGGCACTTTCGTGCCTGCCACATCGGTAAAATCCGTCACCACACAGACCGATTCTGTAACCGCAGGCTCAGGTCCGATGGCCGTAACATTCCCGCTGCGCGGCATCCCCATGACCTCCGACATAATCTCAGACAGCAGGATTGCCTCTGTTGACGGCTCGGAGAAATATACTTTCGGGACACCTATAGAATCGCGCGGAACGCTCCTGATTGTAAACGGCAACGATACAATCACAGCCGACAGCTTCACCATTACCGACCGCATGTCGATGATGCACGGAGCCACCCACCTGATTCTGGCCGACATATACACACACGACCCCGCCACCGGCAAACTGTTCGTGGACGGCAGCCGGGAAGTAACACTCCCTGATCCGAACAACGCCAGATTCCATACCTCGGTGGTTCTAAACACCGAATCGCCCCAATATAACGATGCCGGCAACTGGGTAGGCATACTCTTCGCCATACAAGCCATAGGCTCCGTATTGTGGGCCGTGGTACTCCCCATGTTCCGCAGCCGCAAGTTCTCATACTCGCTGAGCCTGCTGTTGGGAGCCGTAGGCTTTATCTCCGCCGGCTATCTTACTAACCAATATCTCCTGTTCGTATCTTTCGCACTCATCGGATGCGCATGGGCCGCAATGCTCGCATGGCCATTCACGATCCTCACAAACTCATTGCGCGAAGGAAATATCGGAGCATACCTGGGCCTCTTCAACTGCTCGATATGCGTTCCGCAGATTGTCGGCGCACTGCTCGGCGGATGGATTCTATCCATGATAGGCGCCCCCGACCAACTTGCCCCGCAATATATGATGATGGTGATTGCCGGATGCTCGCTCATACTCGGGGCCGTATCGGTAATCTTCATCCGCGAATATTCACCGGCTGCTGAAAAAACAGCCTGACCAACCCCTATCCACTCCTAAAACAATGAAAAAAGCAACATATGCCATAATGGCACTTACAGCGGCCTCATTCCTTTACTCCTGTGACGGACAAAAGGACTACGACAACTACCTGGAATGTCTCAAGGCCCAGGAGGCGGCAATTGATACGATTTCTTCAGAGCAGTCCTATGCCGACTACGTGTCACGCTACATCCATCTTACCGACTCCTTCAGCCGCCTGGATATGAAATTAGACCCTACCCAGGCCGATGAGGTAAAGGAACTCTGCACGAACATCAGCACCCGCATAAACGCCAAATACCTGCAACTCACCTCACGCACGGAGAATACCGTAGCGGAGGATTCCGCCACCGTGGCAAACTAAGCAACCACTTCGGCGATACAACACAACCTATCCGTTGCGGGGGGGGG
>CAJUBM010000023.1 GCA_910584735.1 uncultured Muribaculaceae bacterium | reverse complement strand
ATTGTTCTTCGGGTGGCCTGCCGTCCCGGAGGTCCGGCGCCACTACCATCCGGCTGCTTTAAAAGTTACCTTGATAGATGAGGGAGATACGCACAGCGCGGCACAGGCTACATGGCACGTTTGTCGGTGTTGCCTTCGAACCAGTCAATGTAGGCGAGGTTCACCAGGCGGGTGCCTCCCGGTGTGGGGTAGTTCCCGGAGAAATACCAGTCACCGGGTGAGGAACGTACGGCGGCATGCAGGCCTTCCAGGGTCTGATATACGATTTCTACCTTGGCTTTGGTCCCCTTTGGAGTAAGCATCTCGGCCATTTTTGCCGAGATTTCGGTATCGGTGAATGGTGCGTATATAGCTTTTACGCAGTTCTCCTGTTGCTCCGGGGGGAGGGTGATCTGCTGTTTTGCCTTGTTGTAGATTTTCTCAAGCAGGTCTTCCATACCACGTTCGCGGATAAGGGCCACGGCTGCACGGAAAGCGGCAAACTCGCTCATGCGCGACATGTCTATACCGTAATAGTCGGGATAACGCACCTGCGGTGAGGAGGATACTATGACAATTTTTCGCGGATGCAGGCGGTCAAGCATCGATATGATTGACTGGCGAAGCGTTGTGCCGCGCACAATCGAATCGTCTATAACCACGAGATTGTCTATGTCGTTTGACACACATCCGTAGGTCACATCGTAGACATGGGCGGCAAGGTCGTTGCGCGACTCTCCTTCGGCGATGAAGGTGCGTAGCTTTATATCTTTTATCGCCACCTTCTCCACGCGCAGCCTCTTATCCATAATCTCCTTAAGTGTGTCGGGCGACATTGTGCCGTTGGCCTGGAGTTCCATAATCTGGCGGCATTTTATCACGTTGAGGTAGTCCTCGAATCCTTCCACAAGTCCGATGAAGGCAACTTCAGCCGTATTCGGGATGAAGGATAGCACGGTGTGTTGCAGGTCGTTTCCCACGGCACGCAGTACATCAGGGGCAAGCCTCCGTCCAAGTTCCTTACGCTCACGGTAGATGTCGGCATCGCTGCCGCGAGAGAAATATATGCGTTCGAACGAGCAACGTGCGTTCTCTCCTTGTCCGAGTATGTCGGAAATCTCTATATCACCGTTTTTAGATACTATCAGGGCAGACCCCGGGGTGAGTTCCCTCACATCCTGACGCCGCACGTTGAACACGGTCTGTATTACCGGGCGCTCTGATGCCAGTACCACAATCTCGTCATCTATGTAGTAGAACGCCGGGCGTATGCCGTGGCTGTCGCGGAGGGCGAACATGTCGCCCGAGCCGGTGGCTCCGCATATCACGAAGCCGCCGTCCCATTCCGGCGAGGCATTGCGAAGGACGGATGAGAGGTCTATGCGGTCCTCTATAGCGATGCCGAGTTGCTGTTCGGAGAGGGTGTCACGCAGTTCGCGGTAGATGCGGTGGTTCTCCTTGTCAAGGGCATATCCGAGTTGTTCGAGCAACACTATGGTGTCGGAATAGATGCGCGGATGTTGCCCTTTGGCTACAATTGACTGAAATATACGGTCAACGTTGGTCATATTGAAATTACCGCACATAAGCAGATTGCGCGAGCGCCAGTTGTTACGCCGCAGAAACGGGTGGACGTATGATATGCCGCTTTTCCCCGTGGTGGAATACCGCAGGTGCCCCATGTATATCTCTCCAACGAACGGCTCCAGCTTTTCAACATCGGCGGCATCCATCAAGTCTATATGGTCCTTGTCGAAACGGGGCATCACTTGTGAGAATATCTCGGATATGGCGTTTGCACCCAGGGCTCGCTCGCGGAATATATATTCATGACCCGGTTCGGAGTGCATCTTCACCACACCGATGCCGGCACCCTCCTGCCCACGGTTGTGTTGTTTCTCCATCAGCAGGTAGAGTTTGTTCAGCGCCCAGGCATAGGTGCCATATTTCCGGCGATAGTATTCCAATGGCTTGCGCAGGCGGATCATTGCCACGCCACATTCATGTTTGAGGGGTTCCACGGTTAATAACGGTATATTATGGTTTGAAATAAAATCCGGCAATGCGCCGAGATTTGGTGCGCATTGCCGGATTTGTTTCGTGGTTTATCGTATGAAGAGCATCTCGCGGTATTTCGGGAGAGGCCACATTTCGTTGTCGACCATTAGTTCGAGCTTGTCTATATGGTAGCGTATCTTTTCCATGCATGGCAGCACGTTGTCATGGTAGGCGATGGCTTTTTCGCGTTCGCTGGTGATTCGGTTGGCTTCCTTGCGTGCGTTCACCATGCGGTCAACCTCCTCTTTGATTACGGCCATGTGCATCGACATCTTCTCAATGGTGGAGAGGTCGCTGGCGGTAAGCTCGTTTGCCTTGGCCTCGGGGAAGAGTGACTTTATCTTCACCAGATTGTCTACCAACACCGACTGGTAACGTGTTGCCACTGGGATGATATGGTTCAGAGCCAGGTCGCCGAGAACGCGGGCTTCAATCTGAATTTTTTTGGTGTAGGTCTCCCACTTCACCTCGTTACGGGCGCGGAGTTCGAGGTCGTTGAACACGCCTGTGTTTTTGAACATCTCAACCGACTGGGGTAGCAGGTAGGCATCGATTATTCGGGGCACGGATGTCTCGCAGTCAAGGCCGCGACGAGCAGCCTCGGCTTTCCACTCCTCGGAATAGCCGTTACCATCGAAGTGTATGGGCTTTGATTTTATAATCAGGGCCTTCACCTCTTCAAGGATGGCATGGTAGAGCGATTCCTCACGTTCTACGCGGGCATCCACACGGGCTTTGAACTCGGCAAGCTGCTCGGCCACGGCGGCATTGAGCGCTATCATAGCTGATGCGCAGTTGGCTGACGAACCTACGGCGCGGAACTCGAAGCGGTTGCCGGTAAAGGCAAAAGGAGAGGTGCGGTTGCGGTCGGTGTTGTCGAGCATGATTTCAGGAATCTGACTCACTCCTACGGTTATACCTTCCTTGCCCGCGAATTCTATGAGGTCGTCCTCGGTCGACTTTTCAAGTTTCTCAAAGATGTCTGCTATCTGTTTGCCGGTGAAGATAGAGATTATGGCGGGGGGAGCTTCGTTGGCGCCGAGGCGGTGGGCGTTCGTAGCCGAGGAGATTGATGCCTTAAGGAGGGCATTATGACGGTGTACCGCCGCCATTACGTTGGCAACGAAGGTGATGAAGCGCAGGTTCTGGCGGGGATTCTTGCCCGGGGCGAAGAGAAGTGTACCTGTATCGGTGCCGAGGCTCCAGTTGTTGTGCTTGCCGGAGCCGTTAATGCCGGCGAAAGGTTTCTCATGGAGAAGCACCCGGAAGTTATGACGCCGGGCCACCTCCGAGATAACATCCATCAGCAGCAGGTTATGGTCGTTTGCGATATTGGTTTCCTCAAAGATAGGGGCGAGTTCGAACTGGTTTGGAGCGACTTCGTTATGGCGTGTACGGGCCGGGATTCCCAGGCGGTGGCAGGCTATCTCCAAATCGAGCATGAACGCTTTTACACGCGAGGGGATAGCACCGAAGTAGTGGTCCTCCATCTGCTGGTTCTTTGCCGATTCGTGCCCCATGAGGGTGCGGCCGGTAAGTACCAGGTCGGGACGCGCGGCATAGAGGGCCTCATCGACAAGGAAATATTCCTGTTCCCACCCAAGGTATGATACCACATGCTTCACCTCCTTGTCGAAATAGCGGGCTACGGCGGTTGCGGCTTTGTCTACGGCGTTCAATGCGCGCAGCAGCGGTGTCTTGAAATCAAGCGACTCGCCGGTGTAGGAGATGAAGATGGTTGGGATGCACAGGGTGTTGTTTACTATGAATACGGGTGAGGAGATATCCCATGCGGAATAACCACGGGCTTCGAAAGTGTTGCGTATTCCGCCGTTAGGGAAGCTGGAGGCATCGGGTTCCTGCTGTATCAGCAGTTTGCCTGTAAATTTCTCTATAACTCCGCCTTTGCCGTCATGTTCGATGAACGCATCGTGCTTTTCGGCGGTTCCTCCCGTCAGTGGCTGGAACCAGTGGGTATAATGGCGCGCGCCGTTGTCAATGGCCCACTTCTTCATGCCTGAAGCAACACTGTCGGCAAGTTCAAGCGAGATGGGACGCTTGTTGTCTATGGCGTCCACGAGTTTTTGGAAGGTGTCGCAAGGGAGGTATTCAAACATCTTCTGACGGTTGAATACCGCTTCGCCATAGTATTTCTCGGGACGGTCTGCCGGAATCTCTACCGGCACAGCCTTGCGGTCGGATGCTTCCTTGACCACATCGAATCGTAATAACGACATAAAATTGAAATATTTGGAAACAAAAATGGAGATGAGCGCTTCGTAACCTTAGAAATTTCTTGTCGAAGCGTTGTCAAACCTAAAATATCGTATTTGTAATCCTCGATATACGGGGAATCCTTATGTAATTATAGTGAGGCGCGGAGAGCCTCACATATGGTGATGCTTCGCGGACTCAAGACTTTTGGCCCACGGCCTTGATGCGCTCTATGGCCCGGCGGGTGTTTTCGTGGGTGTTGAACGCCGTAAGTCGGAAATAGCCCTCTCCGGCGGGCCCGAAGCCGGAACCGGGTGTACCGGCCACATTGGCGGTTTCCAACAGCCAGTCGAAAAACTCCCATGAGGTCATCGCTCCCGGCGTCTTTAGCCATACATAGGGAGCATCCACGCCGCCATATACTTCGAATCCGGCCTCGGATAATCCTTGACGCAGGGCGCGGGCATTTTCCATGTAATATTCTACCGCCTCGCTGGCCTGTCGGCGTCCTTCGGGAGTGTAGATGGCGGCAGCCCCTCGTTGTGATACATAGGATGCACCGTTGAATTTTGTGCATTGCCGACGGTTCCACAGACGGTTGAGCGACACTTCGCGCCCTTCCGCATCCTTGGCTTTCAAATCTTTAGGAACTACGGTATAACCACATCTCACTCCGGTGAAGCCTGCTGTCTTTGAGAAACTGCGGAATTCTATGGCTACCTCCTTTGCCCCGGTAATCTCAAAAATAGAGTGGGGGACATCGGGAGTATGTATAAATGCTTCGTAAGCCGAGTCGAAAAGAATTAAGGCTCCCTCTTTGCGGGCATAGTCGACCCATTTCTTCAATTGCAGGCGGGTGAGTGCCGTGCCGGTTGGATTATTTGGATAGCAGAGGTATATCACATCGACATGTTCCTGCGGAATCTGGGGTTCAAAGCCGTTCTCGGCCGATACCGGAAGATAGACCAGGCGGTCCCAACTACCGTTTTCGGAGAGACGTCCGGCGCGTCCGGCCATTACGTTGGTGTCGGCATACACGGGATATACCGGGTCGGTAAGTGCCACGATATTGTCGGCTGACAGGAGGTCGCCGATATTGCCGGTGTCGCTTTTGGCGCCATCGCTTACGAATATCTCATCGGCGGAGATTTCTATTCCACGTGCTTTATAATCGTTCTCGGCGATGGCTTCGCGGAGGAACGGGTAGCCCTGTTCCGGGCCGTAGCCATGGAATGTCTCTGTGCGGCTCTCATCGTCTACGGCCTTATGCATAGCCTCTATGGCTGCCGGGCAGATGGGGATAGTTACGTCGCCGATGCCCATGCGTATAACATCGGTATCGGGATTGGCCTCTTTGAAAGCGTTAATCCTTCGGGCTACCTCTGAGAACAGGTAGCTTTCGGGAAGTTTACAGAAATTATCGTTAATCTTAAACACGTCGTAGTCTGGTTTTGGGGATAATGGTTTTGGGATGTTGTTGGTCGGGGAAGAGGAAATATTATTGCTGACGGGCATATATGCCTGAGAATACCTCTGTAGCCGGGCCGGTCATGAATACATGGTTCGTGGCCTCATCCCATTTTATCTCAAGGTCTCCTCCGAGGAGATGGATGGTAACATCGCGGTCTGAGCGTCCTGTCAAAGCGGCTGCCACGGCGGTGGCACAGGCTCCTGTGCCGCAGGCCATTGTCTCGCCGGAACCGCGTTCCCACACGCGCATACGTATATCTCCGGCTCCCTCAATGCGGGCGAATTCGATATTCGCCCGGTCGGGCCATATAGGATGGGTTTCCAGCCGGGGGCCTATGCCCAGCACGTTCGCATCGGATAAATCGTCTGTGAAAATTATGCCGTGGGGATTGCCCATAGAAACTGCGGTGAGTTCTATCTCTTCCCCGGAGGATGGCACAGTAACTCTGACGCCGAGGTTCGACGGGGCGTCCAGGGGGATTCGCGCCGGTTCGAAGCATGGCTCTCCCATGTCTACGGTCACTTTCGCTATCTTTCCGTCGGCACCCGGGAACAATGTTAAATATTTAACGCCCGAAAGAGTTTCGAGCGTTATAGAGGTGCGGTCGGTCAGACCGTGGTCAAAAACATATTTGCCGATGCAACGTACGCCGTTGCCACACATGGCGCCTTCGGAGCCGTCGGCGTTGAACATCCTCATTCGGAAGTCGGCGGTCTCAGAGGGGAGGATAAGGATTATCCCGTCTCCCCCTATGCCGCAGTGCCGGTTGCTCATCTCCCGTGTCAGTTCTTCAAGACGGTCGGGGCAGCCTTCCATGCAGTCGATGTACACGTAGTCGTTTCCGAGTCCGTGCATCTTGGTGAATTTTATCGTTTCCATTAGAAAAAATTACCCCGCAAAGGTACGCAAACTTTCCCGTCCGTGCAACTGCCCGTGTGTTTTTTAACAGCAAATTTAGAACGATGCTGCCAGAAATTCTACAAGTATGAATAGCAGGTGGGCGGTTACGGCGGCAACGATGCCTCCGATGGTGTGGGCCAGGATTGCCTTGGGAGTGAGGTCGCGATAGCCTAAGGAGTCAAGCATGGCGGTATGGGTGCTCAGATAGCCGCTCCAGCACATGCCGATGGCGGTGAATACGGCGATAGCGTTACCGTCCACCCACCCCTGGGCTATGAAGTTGGGTACCAGTCCGAGGGCGGCACCGACCGCGCCGAGGGCTGTGATGGGGAAGGCGATGAGGTGGGGGTCGCCGAAGCCGAACAGCCATTCAAAGATGAAGTTTACTTTCCCGGCGAGCCACGGGAGAAGGGCCACACCTTCGTAGGCGGCCCCGGTATATTCGCCTGTGGCTGACGGGCCGAAGGTCATTATCATCACAAATGTGGAGATGATGAGTACGCCGGGGATTATTGCCAGGCCCACGTCCACACCCGAACGTCCACCGTCAAGGAGGGAGTTGAGTATGCGTATGAACAATGTCTTTTCGGTCTTTTCCTCCTCCTCGGGTTTGTCGTGGTGATGGGTCTCAACCGCATCTTCTGTGGCAAACTTAGGATAGTTGCGTATCACGAAATGCTGCATGATACGCGTGGAGACGATGCATCCGCAGAACGCGCCGATAAATCCTATCACAGGCTGCCAGAAATAGCCTTGACCCACCATGAACACTATCACCAGCAGTCCCATGCCGAAGGCCGTGCCGAAATTGGTGAGCGATATGAACTGGAATTTCTTGAAGTAGGAACTGAAGCGTTTGTCGGACGCAAGAGAGATGATAGCCGGGTTGTCGCTGAGGAACGTCATCACTGCTCCAAGGGATGCAACGCCGGGGAGATTGAAAAGAGGCTTCATCAGCGGACGCAGTATATGCTCGAGGAGTTTCACTACGCCGAATTCCATGAATATGCGTCCGAGGGCACCGGTGAGCACACATATACCCATGAGGTAGAACACGGTGTTTATAAGCAGGTCATGAGCCGTATGCATCATGGTGTTCAGCATATTGGCGGTACCCATTGCTTGTCCCAGGTAATAGAACAGTCCGAAAACTACAGCAAGGCATATTATCCCCGAGAGACGTCCGGCTGCGGCTTTCTTCTTTGCGGCTTTTTTCTCGGATTTCACTGCGGGGGCCGGAGCGGCCTCCGTCTGTGCTTTGAGTTCCATAGTGCTCAGTGCTTTTTGAGGTTGAAGAAGTTCATTTTCCAAGTAATCCCGGTGGTTATCATCAGGGTCTTATCCTGTAGTACGTCGGCGGGGTTGGTGTTTGTTCCCCAGGCATAGAAGCAGCCGGCATGCAGGCGCAGGCTGTGGCCTTGTTTCAGCAGCGGGAAAAATTCAACACCTCCGCCTGCCACGGTTATCTCCGTGCCGGAAAATACTGTCAGGTCGGCATCCGTATCGGTGTGGTTTATGTCATAGGATGCTTTTCCGTAGACGCGCCATCGTTCTGTCGGGCGCCATGCCACCTCGCCCATCACCGAGCAGTCTTTGAAGAAGTAGGTCTGGCGGGAGGCGGCGCGGTTCATCAGGTCAAGCTCTATTTCCACCTTGTCAAAGGTGAACTTGTTGCCGAGCACGATATATGAGATGTATCTGCCGGGATGGTATTCAATCATGTTGGCCGACCATAGGGCGTGGAATAGGCCGTGGCGTCCGTCCCACATGAGGTTGTAGCCGAACATGTTGCGGTTTTCGGTGGTGAAAAAGGGGCTTTGCACCACCTGGAATGTGATGCGGTCGGCAGGCGCAGGGTCATATGAAACCGAAACGCCGAGGTCGTAGCATGGTATGTTGTGCCAGAATATCGAGCCGCACATAATATCTACCGGGGCACGGTTATACTCCCATCCACCCATGGCTACGACCTCCTTTCCTACCTGGAAATTCCAGCGGTCAACGGCGTAGTTAAGATAAATCCAGTCGGTTGCATCGAAAAACGACTGGTCGCGGTGCATTTTGTTCAGGCGTTGCCGCCATGAATAGGTAAGTCCGGGAATTATGGTCCCATCGGCTCTGAGGGCAAGATATTTCCCTTTGAAGCCGGACTCTGCCGTGTTTGTGCGTCCGTCGGTGCGGAAGTATTCGTAATCCACACGAGCTTCCGCGTCAAGATGTAAGAGGTCACTGCTTTTTTCCGTATCAACGGCTGAAGCGGACAGGACTGCCCCTGCCATAAACAGGGGTAGCAGACGTTTTTTCATGATGTGCGATTTAAGGCTGGCGTCCATCAAAAAGATGGATTTCTGAAATTTTTCGCTAATTTAGCAGTTAGTTGGCTTCCTACAATATTTTTTTAGAGTTTTTTTGCCGGGAAGGGCGATTTTTTATCTCTACTTTAAAGGTTGGCTGCCAGTTGCTGGATGGACATCAGATACATAATCTTTTGCCCGTCAGGAGTGTAATTGGGGTTCGGGAGGGCGAACAGGGAGGCCAGGAGATGCTCGGCCTCTGCACCTGAGAAAATATCACCGGGACGCACTGCGGCGGAACGGGCCATGGCGGCGGCTACGTGTCGGTGTATGGCGTCGGCTGTCTCGGCGGCTCCTTCCCCTATGCCTGTTTCTACGCTTTCAATCATTTTAAGAAGCAGGTCCTTAGGGTTCAGTTTCCCTAAGGATGAGGGTATTCCGGTTATTTCCCAAACGTTCTCTGCCCGGTAGGTGAGATTGAAACCAACTGTAGCGGTTTCATCTTTTATGCTTTCGAGAATCACGTGCTGCGACGGGGATAGGGTTACGGTCTCGGGGAAGAGTACCTGCTGGGTTTCGCCTGTGTTCTCTTTCCCCATGGCCATGAAACGTTCGAACAGTACTTTCATGTGGGCGCGCTGTCGGTCTATGACAAGTATGCCGCCGGCAGCGGGGGTGAGTATATAGCGTGACGCGACCTGCATGATTCCTTTACCTGCCGATATTTCATCAGCGGGGTAGTGGCTGTTAAAGCCGCTGATTTCCATTTGCGATGTATTAAGGACCGAAGGGATTTCGGTTGGAGGCTGTATGGAATCAGTCGGAACGGCAGAGTGTGGCTGCGCCGGATTGTATTGCTCTGTGGCCGTATCGCCGAACGGGTTGTAGCAATCGGGGTCGTCGGTGGCGGCGGATTTGAAATTTGCATACAGTTTGTCCCAGTCGGATGTGGCGTCTTTCTGTGCGCGTTCCCACCGCATAGCTGATGATGGTTGTGTTACGGGTGTGATTTTTCCCGAATTGAAAGCGGAGGGACGCGTTGCGAACGGATTATATTCCGGGTCGATGTTCAGGCCGTGGTCTGCGGTGGCATCGGGGTCGAAAGCGGGGATGTCGGGTGCATCTGCATTGTCGAAATCAATGGACGGCACTGCGTTGAACTTCCCGAGCGACTCGCGTATGGCGGCCTGCAATATCTGCCAGATTGGCTGCTCGTTCTCGAATTTTATCTCCGACTTGGTTGGATGTATGTTAACATCTATTGTCTGGGGGTCGACTTCGAAGTTAAGGAAGTAGTTGGGTTGTTGGTCGGCGGCAATAAGTTCCTCGTAACATGAGACAACGGCCTTATGGAAATACGGATGACGCATATTGCGGCCATTTACGAAGAAATATTGCAGGGCGTTACGCTTGCGGGCGTTGCCGGGAAGAGATACGAATCCTGATATTTTTACCAGCGGTGTATGGGTGTCTACCGGGATAAGCTGCTTGTCAAGAGATTTCCCGAACAGCGATGCTATCCTCTGTTTTAATGAGCCGGGCAGAAGCTGGTGAAGGGTGACATCGTTGTGCGTGAGCCGGAATTCGAGGTTGGGGTTCACCAGGGCAAGCCGTTCGAACTCGTGCATTATATGGGAGAGTTCTATCGAATCCTTTTTCAGAAACTTGCGTCGTGCCGGGAAGTTGAAGAACAGATTTTTCACCATGAGGTTGGTGCCCGGGGCGCAAGCCTCGGGAGTCTGGCTTTCAAATTTCGAGGCTGCGATTTCCAGATGCGAGCCTATGCGGTCGCATCTGCGCATTGTGCGCAGCTCTATCTGTGCCACTGCTGCTATGGATGGAAGTGCCTCTCCACGGAATCCCATGGTGTGGAGTTCGAACAGATCGGCCGCCTGCCGTATCTTGGATGTGGCGTGGCGTTCGAAAGCAAGTCGGGCGTCAGTGTCGGACATGCCGCAACCGTTGTCGATTACCTGTATAAGGGTCTTGCCGGCATCGCGCAGGATGATCTTTATACAGGTGGCGCCGGCGTCAACGGCATTTTCAACGAGTTCCTTTATCACCGATGCCGGGCGCTGTATCACCTCTCCGGCTGCAATCTGGTTTGCTACCGAATCGGGCAGCAGTTTTATAACGTCACTCATAGGTTGGGATTTTCGGGGCATAAAGGTACAGAAAAATTCGTAATTTTGCGGGTGTCATTCATATGAAAAAGGTATTTTTGTTTAATCCCGAGAACGATATTGCCTTGGCCTCAGGGCATTGGAACTTCACTCCCCCTGCCGCCGGGCGGGATATGGCCGTCAGCGGGCAGGCTTTGCCATGGTGGCTGGGAGGAAAGGATGATTATGTGCTGGTGCCGGATGCGTCTGACGCCCGGCTGGAGGTTTGGTGTGAGGGGATAGAGAGATGTTTCGGCCCCGGGCCGCGATTTATAAGCTCTTTGCGGGGAGTGGATGTTGATGTGTTGGAACCCTGGGGATGGAGTTCATATACATGTAAGGTCTTTGAACGGTTCGGGGCCGGAAAGGAGATGTGGCAGAGCCATTGGGATGATGCGGAGATGCACCGGCGGTTCTCCCACCGGCGTACGGCAATGGAATTGCGGCGTATGCTGGGGGAGGATGGGATAACGGAGGCAAGGAGCATGCAGGATGTGCGTGATTTTGCCGAGAGTTACCCCGATTTCTACGTTAAGGCTCCGTGGTCGTCGAGCGGGCGTGGCGTTTTTCGTTATGATTCTGTGAGAGAGACCGGGATAGAGGGGATTATGCGTCGCCAGGGGTCGGTTATGCTGGAGAAAAGCTATGACGGGGTCCGCGACTTCGCGATGCTCTTTTGGATGGGGGAGGATGGTATGTCGTTCTGCGGCTATTCGATGTTCTTCAACGGGGGTACTACATACGGCGGTAATCTGTTGGCGTCTGACGAGGAGATAGTGCGCCGTCTGGCTGCGATGGCGGGGGGCGTTAATTTGGATGCCACTCGCCGGGCCGTCTCTGCGGCCTTGGAAGAAATAGCAGCGGCCCACGGTTATCGTGGGCCGTTAGGAGTGGATATGTTGGTGTATCGTTGTGGCGATGGTTCCTACAGGATAGCGCCCTGTATAGAGGTCAACTGCCGTTATACGATGGGCTTTATAGCCCATGCCGTAGCCGCACGTGGATTGTGCGGACATATGGCGGTTAACTCCTTGGCTCCTTCAGAGGAAAAATTCACATACCTTTCGCCGCCGATTGGGAAGTATCATTTCTTCGCCACGTATTAACGGTGGATGTTTATCTGTGCATGCGCTCCTTGCGTGATGGGTTGATGGGTTTGTTCTTGAGGGATTTGATGTATGTTATCAGGTCATCGTAGACGATTTCCTCTGATCGCGCCAGTTTGCTGCCGGTGGTAAGCGGTTCCATGTAGTCGCCGCCGTTGGCGAGATAGTCGATGGTCGATATGGTGTAGGTTTTTTCCGGATCAATCGGCCTGCCGTCAATGAGTATGGAGGTGCATTTCTTTGTCACCGGGTCGTAGACTGCTTCGACGTTGGCGCTCACTCCGTCCCCGTCACGCGAGGCCATTATATCGAACGCCTTGGCAAGCTCGCTCCCCTTTACATCTATTACCACCACCTTGTTGGCGAAAGGCTGCATGGAGATTATTTCTCCACGGGTGATGTCTCCTTTTGGCAGTCCCCTCCGCAGGCTCCCTTTGTTGGCAAGCGCCAAATCGGGACGTTTGCCGAGAAGTTCTTCGCCACGCATTAACAAGAAGTCGCTGACAAAGTTTAGCAGTCCCGGTTCGTCATATTTCAGTTCGTAGGAGGCGCGTCCTATCTTTTGCCCCATAAGTTCCGCAACGCCTTTGCGGTAAGGATTCAGCACGGTGTCAAGCGTTTGGTCAACCCGCGCGTCCAGGCGGTTGGTTATGTCGTATTGCTTATAGACGGGGGGAAGTGTGCCTATGCTGTCAAGGTCGATGGTAACCTGTGTCATAAGCAGGCCGCTCTTGCCGTTCTGCGTTACCAACACCGGCTTGCCGTCGGCATTGTCAAGCCATTCCATGCCGCTGCCGGGGGTGAGTACGGTGTGGCTATGTCCTCCGAGGATTATGTCAATATCTTCCGATGATGCGGCCAGCATCTTGTCGGACGGAGGCACCTCGTCATAGCCGATATGCGTCACGGCTACCACCATATCGGCTTTCTCGTTATGTTTAAGCGCCCATGCCGTGGCGTTTGCCGCCTTAAGTCCGTCAAGATAGTGTACGCCGTCATAGTTTCCCTCGGCAATCATACCTTTGGGGTCAAGGTTTATCCCCATAAAGGCTATGCGCCGGCCATCGATATCGAGGATTTTATATGGAGCGAAAATCGAATCAAGCTGCGGGTCATCGAACTCGTAGTTTGTCGAAAGCCACTCCACGCCCTTGGTAGATGAGACATTCTTTTTCAGGGCATCCATGCCGTTGTCGAAATCATGGTTGCCGATAATGGCTATGTCGTACCCTAACGCGTCCATCATCTTCATCTCGGCCTCTCCGCCGTAGAGGGTGAAGAACAGCGTACCTTGCACGGCATCTCCGGCATCTACCAGGACAACGTTCTTCTCAGCCGAGCGTATGCTGTCGACCAACACCTTTCGCCGCTGTATACCTCCGAGGTCTTTTTCTGTAGGGTCAAGCTGGCTATGTGTGTCGTTGGTCTGGAGTATCACCAGTTTTTCGGCATCAGCGAAGAGTGCGGAGAGGGCTGCTGCCCCCAAGATAGGTATGTAGAGTGTACGTTTCATAAGTCTTTCTTTGTAGGGTGACAAACATACGAAAAAACTTTTTGTCAAAGATGTTTATTTTTGGAAAAATCATTAAAAAATTGTAAATTTGCCATATCCGACATACATTCATCAAAAATTCATCTCCGCCATGTATAAAACACCCCTGCAGCCCGGTCTGTCCTCCATTATATTTTTACTAACGTTCACTATTTTAAGCTGCTATGGCTCTGTCTCTTATGAGAGAGTCGTAACACGTCATGCGCTGTCCGGCGTGAATTTTATGGAAGAGAGGGATAGGGAGGTTAGACCCCATGGCAATGTCGTGTGGGATTTGAACGGCTTCCCGGAAGATGGAACTTATCCTTGTCGTGTACGTAGGTTGTCGGATTCTGTATTCGATGTTACGGCGAGGGGTATGCGGGTGGATTGGCGTGTTGATAGTGGAGCGTTGCATATAATAGGTATAGAGAACGGGATGATGCGTCTCGGAGGGGATTCCTCCCGTATCGCTATCGCGCCTGTGCCGATGCTGCCGGGTGCCGAACGGATTGACACGTTGCAACGCCTTGTCTCTGTAGGTAATGCCTATGAGGGGTTTGTATTCAAGACCTCGGTTAAATCTTCGGTAGGCGTGGCAGGGCTTATGCTGTTCCCGGACGGTGATTCGTTACGTGTGCGGCGTATGGACGCGGAGATTCTTTGGGAATTAGAGAAATGGCGGCTTACATATTGGTACGCCGAGGATGATATATTGCCTGTTGCGCGTGAACTGGCTATATCGGTGAAAACCGAGCGGGGGAGTTTTGTAGAGACCGCTCATGAGTTCTCGTACACCTATCCCTCTGAAAGGGGCGGCGATGGCGTACCTTTGGATAATGATTTGGTATGCAGCGTACTTGGTGTTGATTTCTCTGAAGGTGGGTCGGGAGATGGAAGCACTCCACCCCGTACAGCTAAGGGAAAAGGAAGGGGCGGAACCGGTGAGGACGGCTCGGACGTAATAATCTCTTCGGGAGACATGGTGGGGCTTCCCCTTGGGGATGAGACATTGTCGGGAGAGGCTTTTACAGCCATCGTGGCGGATTCTTCCGGCATAGTATGGCTTACCGGGGAGGGGACTGCCGACTCAGGAAAATGTGATTTGTCGGTGGCCGGACTTCCTGACGGATATTATCTGGTATCTGTCGAAACCGCATCGGGTCAGCGTTCAACATATAAAATCTATCACTGCCATGAATAAGCATTTGTCAAAATCACGCATTTTGTGGGTCGTGGCCGCTATGAGTGTGTCGCTGTCTGCGGCTATGGCGGTGGAGATGGAAGATGCTGCTCTAAAGGTATCACATCTTGTTCCAGTGATTCCGGGAAATGATTTGGCAAGTAACTTTGTGTCTGTGGCCGAATTTCATACGGAAGGTGAGGTTTCGGCAGATAACGCCTTTATCGTTACCGAATATTTCGATGGCCTCGGACGCTCTTTGCGTAAGGTGTCGCCCTCTCCGGCTGATGGACTGAGCGTGGTATCGGGCGTTGTCGATTATGATGCCATGGGGCGCCCGGTAAAGGAATATCTGCCGTTCCATGTGGCATCGGATGCGGCGGCATCCTGCTCGGCGGCAGGGATGCTCGCTTCTCAGCATGGAGGAGAAGGGAATTTCGGTTTTGCCTCCATGGATTATCCCGGACGTCTCTACGGGGGGAAGACCGTAAGGAAGAATCCGGGGAGCGCGCGGCATAAGTCTTCAGGCACTATATCGGACACCTATATATATAAGGAGGGGACGCTGCGGCTTTACCATCTTTCTCCGGGCGGGTCGCTCGTTGCGGGAGGCAGCTGGTACGGGGCGGGAGAACTGGAGGCGGTGGATGTCACCGATGAGGACGGACACCGCGTTACACGCGTTTCCGACCGGCGCGGAGTGCAGATACGCACCATCACCTATCCCTCCCAAGGAACGGAGTGTGTCACCGATTTCCTGTATAACATCAAGGGGGAGCTTGAATGTATTCTCACTCCTGTCGCATATGATATTTTGGCTTCCTATCCTGTCGGGACTGTCCCTGCCGAATGGCGTGGAAAGGTTGCCGCATCGGCCTATTTCTTTACCTACGATGAGTATGGACGTATGCTTACGCAGACCACACCCGGAGCCGGGCAGCAGCAATATGTCTATGATGCTTATGACCGTCTTATTTTCAGTTCCGATGGTAATTTGCGGGAAGAGGGAAAATGGCGATGGTATGCTTACGATGAACGTGTACGCAGGTTGGCGGAGGGGATAGTGAAAACATCTGACAACCATAATACGCTTATACATAAATATAAGAAGCAAAAATACGATGCATACATTAATCCGAACAAGGAAGGGAACTTTGGTGGATATGTCGTGGCTAATTTGCCGGGGGATGCTTCTTGGGTGACAAAGGCGGTATATTACGACACCTATGAGTTTCTTGAAGCATGGCCCGAGCATGCCGACTCGCTGTCTTATCGTGCTGTCCCGGAATTTGACAATGCACTTTTTAAGGAAGTAGCTGACTGGGGAGGCGAAATCGCTAACGGCGGACGTGTAGCCGGTGTGGCCGTGTGGGATATGGACGGTAGGGCGCCGGAGGTGACCGCCTCATATTATGATGCCTCGGGGCGTGTGGTGCAGACGCGCACGGCCAACCATATGGGTGGCTACACGATGTCGTATATGCGGCTGCGTCTTGACGGGAAGCCGCTGCGCATGATGCGCACACATTCGGCATGGTTCAACCCTACGAATCTCAGACCGCCTTTTAACACCCCTGACCGGCATACCGATCTTTATGAATATACCTACGACCGTGCCGGGAATCTGTCGCTGGAGACGGTCAGCCACGATGGCGCCTCCCCGGTAATCGTAAGCAAGAGCAGTTACGATAATCTGGGACGTCTCAGTCTGCGGCGTCATGGTAACAGTCAGAAAGTGGGGCAGTCTTATCGCTATACCATGTCGGGGGCGCTGCAGTGGCTCGGAGGTTCGGAGTTCGTAGAGCAGCTTTATTATGAGAAACGCCGTGATGGCAGTGTGGGATGCCTCAACGGCAGTATAAGCGGTAGCGAATGGCGCACGTGGGAGAATACCGGGCTGTCGCGGCGCTACTACGACTATAGGTATGACCTTGCCGGACGGCTATTGTCGGCGCGTTACACCGATACTTCCGATGAGGGTTCGCGAGGGGCGGTGACCTTTGCGAATACTCCCGACTATTCCACATCATACACCTACGACAAACTTGGCAATCTCCTTACGGTCTACCGCAAGGGTTTGAAGGATCGCCAGACCCTTGAGGACGGCTCGCAGCAGTGGGCTTTTGACTTCGTCAACCGGCAGGGATATGAGTACGATGGGGTGAGACTGAAATCGTTGGCGCCTATATCTCGTTTCCCGGAGGAGGGATTGGTGGCGTTGAACTCAGCGGTGACCCTCCCTTTGGAGCCGCAATATCCGCTTAAGTCGCTGGCGTTCGAGCATGACGCCAACGGCAACCTCACGTTCTCGCCGTCACCCTCTTTCACCTCTTTGACATATGATGCCGACAACCGCCTGCGGTCTGTGCGTTGCGAGAGAAGCCAGACCACGGCGGCATCAAATCCGGGCGAGGGGCATATCTATGGTGCTGACGGCGCATTACGCCGGTCGGTGTTCTACACCGGTGAAGAACCCGTATGGTTTGACAGCGGCGATTTCAATACTTCCTCAGCGGGTACGTCTCTCGGAGGCGGTATCTCCGGGCCGATATCGTTTCCTCTCCCTGTAACCACTTATTATTATAGCGGCGACTACAGGTATGAGTACAATACTCTGTCGCGTAAAACCAAGGTAACGTTCCTGAGGCCGGAGGGGTATTTTGACGCTGACGGCTGGCACTTCTATCTGCGCGACCATCTGGGGAGTGTGCGCGTAGTGGCCTCCGAAAAGGGAGCTGTAGAGGAGTTCCACCACTACTATCCCTACGGCGAGGAGATGGCCGAGAGCAGCTACTCGTCAGTATCCTCACCGCGTTTCAACGGTAAGGAGGGCAACGCCCATATGGGTTCGTCGCTGCTCGACTACGGCGCCCGCACCCACCTCCCCGTCAACGGCCGCTTCCTCTCTCCCGACCCCTCAGCCCTGAACCGCCCAGGCGAAAGCCCCTACCTCTACTGCGGCTCCGACCCCGTGAACCGCATCGACCCCGATGGCCGCGACTATGTGGTGCTGGTAGATATGTCAAATGGCACCATAACCGTTAAGGCTACTTATTACACTTTGGCCCCCTACCTGAAGTCGTTGCAAAAGGGTATAGACTATTGGAACAAACTGTCGTATAAATTTAAGATCAATGGTATGGCTATTCGTTTTGACCTTAAAGCCGAGGTTTTGGAGTTACCGAAAGACAGGACTTTTAATCAGTTTATTAACCCAATAATTGAGTTTGATTTGACCGGGACAGCAAATTCTTATAGTTTGGGTAAAATAAATAGTGAGCGTAAACATGGAGGAACCGAAAAAGGACATTTTGTTAGAGTAAGTGATTCTCATTATTCAGGTACAACCCCGGCTCATGAGATTGGTCATACTTTAGGTTTGGTTCATTCAGATATGGGTTTAATGACGACCGAATCCTCCTCTGCTTATAGGAGTTGGACTATATATTCTGCACAGATTGAGAGAATGTTGTATACCGCCTCTAAAGGTGAGCCTGATAAAGAGAAAAAAGGTGACGATGTATTAGATGCTGGTCAAGGAACTGTACAGATTAATCCCATGGGAAACCTTGACTTAGAAACATGGGTACACTATATTTTAAAACATCCAGGAATAAAGTAATGGAGCAATGAGAAAAAATAGTATTATATATTGGTTTGTTGTTGGATTCTTTCTATCCTCATGTTCATATGCCAGTTTGAAACCGGGTGATAGGAAAGTGCGTAATTATAGCTATCTATCTGCCAGAATGAAAACACTTCCCCGTGGAGATGATAATTTTTACTGGGTAGATACCATTTATATTGAGAATCCGGTTGTACTGGAAGCTCCAACAGAGCAGTATTTTATACTTCCGAAGGAGTATGCCGGGGAACTATCCTATGATGCAACGGAGGAAGATGTTTTAAAATATCCACAAGCGGCAGTATTTGATTGGGAACTTCCGCCATTGTATTATGGAAGCAGGCGTCCGATAAAGTGGGAGTTTATATTAGATTTCCCATGGCGCGAGTTTAATTTTTTTACCAAATATCGTTATCCTCGTTATGAGAAACGGGAATTCTCCAAATATTTCAAGGAGGTTTTACTCCCTGTAGTTCCCGACATATACTATGTGTATCTTGTCCGGGGAGATGCGTTTAATTATCTGACGTGTTTTACCGATATTGAGGGTAATGATAGATGGCCGGTCGAATTCCCTGACGAATATGCCTTCTATCGTTTATGCATACCGATGTGGCGCTACCCGGGGCCGGGTCCGAAGTACGAACGTAGAAAGACGGAATGACTATGCGGAGTATAAACATATCATTGTGCTTATTTGCTGCGAGGTTCTACACCGGCGAAGAACCCGTATGGTTTGACAGCGGCGATTTCAATACCTCCTCAGCGGGTACGTCCCCAGGAGGCATCTCCGGGCCGATATCTTTCCCTCTCCCCGTCACTGCCTATTATTATAGCGGCGACTACAGGTATGAGTACAATACTCTGTCGCGTAAAACCAAGGTAACGTTCCTGAGGCCGGAGGGGTACTTCGATGCTGATGGCTGGCACTTCTATCTGCGCGACCATCTCGGTAGTGTGCGCGTAGTGGCCTCCGAGAAGGGGGCTGTAGAGGAGTTCCACCACTACTATCCCTATGGCGAGGAGATGGCCGAGAGCAGCTACTCTTCAATATCCTCACCGCGTTTCAACGGTAAGGAGGGCAACGCCCATATGGGTTCGTCGCTGCTCGACTACGGCGCCCGCACACATCTCCCCCTCAACGGTCGCTTCCTCTCCCCCGACCCCTCAGCCCTGAACCGCCCCGGCGAAAGCCCCTACCTCTACTGCGGCTCCGACCCAGTGAACCGCATCGACCCCGATGGCAATCATTATGTGGTGTTGGTAGATATGTCGAACAGTACCGTAACAATACAAGCTACCTATTACACTTTGGCTCCATACCTGAAGTCGTTGCAAAAAGGTATAAACTATTGGAATAAGCTGTCGTATAAATTTAAGATCAACGGTATGGCTCTTCGTTTTGATCTTAAAGCCGAGGTTGTCGAAACCCCTACAGACAGGACATTTCATGAGTTTATCAATCCAGTCGTTGTCTTTGACCAAACTGGTACAGCAAATTCTTACCAGTTGGCTGATTTAGAGAATACTCTTAAGCATGGAGAGACGGATCAAGGACGTTTTATCTCGGTAAGCGATTCGCATTATTCCAGTACAACGGCAGCTCATGAGATTGGTCATACTTTAGGTTTGGTTCATTCAGAGATGGGATTGATGACAACCGAATCTTCCTCCCCATATAGGAGTTGGACTATATATTCTGAACAGATTCAGAGGATGTTGTTTACAGCTTCTAAAGGCATTCCTGATAAAGAGAAAATAGGCGAAGATGCATTAGATGCTGGTCAAGGAACTGTACAGATTAATCCCATGGGAAACCTTGACTTAGAAACATGGGTACACTATATTTTACAACATCCAGGAATAAAGTGATGGAGCAATGAGAAAAAATAATATAATATATTGGTTAATTGTTGGATTCTTTCTATCCTCGTGTTCATATACCGGTTTAAAACCGATTAAAAGGAAAGGACGTGATTATACCTATCTATCTGCCAGAATGAGAACCCCTCCTCTTGGGGATGATAATTTCTATTGGATTGATACAGTTCATATTGAAGACCCGGTTATTTTGGAAACCTCCCTCACTTCTTTTGGACCGTATTTTATACTTCCTAAGAAGTGTGCCGAGGAACTTCCCTATGATGCAACAGAGGAGGATGTTTTAAAGTATCCCCAGGCAGCAGTCTTTAATTGGGAACTTCCGCCGGGATACTATGGTAGCAGGCGCCCGGTAAAATGGGAGTTCATATATGCTTTTCCATGGCGCGAGTTGCAAATTTTCATAAAGACTCGTTACCCTCGTTATGAGAAACGGGAATTCTCAAGATATTTTCAGGAGGTTTTACTTCCTGCAGTCCCCGATATATATTATGTGTACCTTGTCAGAGGTGACGGATTCAATTTTATGACAGGTTCAAAAATAGATGGCGATAATATGAAACCAATCGACTTCCCGGACGAGTATGCCTTCTATCGTTTATGCGTACCGAGGTGGCGCTATCCGGGGCCGGGGCCGAAGTACGAACCTATAAAGGAAAAGTGATTATGCTGAGTATAAAAATGTCGTTATGTTTATTTGCTGCGAGGTCATATGCTGGCGATGAACCCGTATGGTTTGACAGCGGCGATTTCAATACCACCTCAGCGGGTACGTCCCCCGGAGGTATCTCCGGGCCGATATCGCGACCTCTTCCCGTCACCTCCTATTATTATAGCGGTGACTACAGGTATGAGTACAATACTCTGTCGCGGAAAACCAAGGTAACGTTCCTGAGGCCGGAGGGGTATTTTGACGCTGACGGCTGGCACTTCTATCTGCGCGACCATCTGGGGAGTGTGCGCGTAGTGGCCTCCGAAAAGGGAGCTGTAGAGGAGTTCCACCACTACTATCCCTACGGCGAGGAGATGGCCGAGAGCAGCTACTCGTCAGTATCCTCACCGCGTTTCAACGGTAAGGAGGGCAACGCCCATATGGGTTCGTCGCTGCTCGACTACGGCGCCCGCACCCACCTCCCCGTCAACGGCCGCTTCCTCTCTCCCGACCCCTCAGCCCTGAACCGCCCAGGCGAAAGCCCCTACCTCTACTGCGGCTCCGACCCCGTGAACCGCATCGACCCCACGGGTCGCGACTATGTTGTGTTGGTAGATATGTCAAACAATACTATAACCGTTAAGGCTACTTATTATACTTTTGCGCCATATTTGGAATCGTTACAAACGGGTATAGATTTTTGGAACAAGCAATCGGGTAGGTTCACGGTCAACGGTATGTCGCTGCTATTTGAACTTACAGCCGAAGTCCCCGATAATCCGGAAGGTTTGGAATTCCCGCAATTAATGACTCCTTTGGTTCATTTAGATTTCACCGGGATAGCAAATTGTTACTTTGTTAAAGATTCCGAAGATTCCAACATAAACGGAGGCGCGATGAATAGACGTGAGATTACCGTGAGTGAGGCTCATCCCACCGAATTGACTGCGGCTCATGAAATCGGACATACATTAGGTTTGGTGCATTATTCAAAGGGTCTGATGACGCCTGACTCCTCTTCTCCCGATAGAAGTGAGGAGCTTTATCCTTCGCAGATTAAGAAGATGCTGCGTAATGCGAAAATAGAAAAGCCGGATAAGGAAAGGAAGCCTGAGGGAATAGTAGAAGCCGGCCGTGGTAAAGTCAGGATTGAACCTATGGACAATTTTGAGCTTCGGGTAAGAGCGAACTATATTTTAGAACATCTAAAGATAGAAGAACCATGAAAAAACTATGTATTTTATCTTTTGCGGTTATTTGTTTTATTATCAGTCTATGTTCTTGTGCCAAGAATGTGATGTGTTGTGATGATTTCGATGAAGAAGAGGACATCTCCCATACTGATATGGAGAGGGGGTGTGATGATAATTTCTATTGGGTAGATTCCATTCATATTGAGAATCCTGTTATTTTGGAAACGATTAACAAGCAGTACTTTATAATTTCAAAAGAGTATGCTAACCAATTGCCGTATGATGCTACAGAAGAGGATGTCTTAAGATATCCAAAAGCAGCGGTTTTTGATTTGGAGTTGCCATACGGATTCTATGCAAGCAGGCCTCAGGCAAAGTGGCTCTTTTGGTGCTATTTCCCGTGGCGTGACTTCCAATTTTTTACCAATATCATGCATCCTCGTTTCCCAAAACGGGAATTTTCCAAACATTTTCAGGAGGTTTTGCTCACTGTAACCCCGGATATATATTATGTGTATATAGTCAGGGGCGATGCGTTCAATTATATGACATGTTTTACAGAAGTTACGCTAAACTACGGTAGGAAACCTATTGTATTTCCTTACGAACAAGCTTTCTATCGTTTATGCATACCGATGTGGCGCTACCCGGGGCCGGGTCCGAAGTACGAACGTAGAAAGACGGAATAATTATGCGAGTTTTTTATATTATATTCTGCATGCTGACTTTTTTGTTGCAGGGGTGTGTTGTTGGGCATATTATTCCAAAGGAGTTTGATTGTAGTGCTAAAAATTATAGCAATACAGCATATTTCGTTGATACTATCAAGATTGAAAATCCGGTTGTGTTGAGGAGTGGAAACTCCGGTATCTGGCGTAATTATGCTTATCGGTTTTTCGTGTTACCTTTTGATGAAGCAAAGATGTTGAAACATAATTGTACAGAGATGGATATTTTATGTAATTCGAGAGCCGCTTTTCTTGATCTTGAATCGGGTGCACCGGGATTGTTCTTTTGCATAAAAGCTCCGATTTATATGGAGTGGCTTGACATTACCGGCAAAGAGTATGATGGCCCTTATGAGATTGACCCGGAACATGAGGGGCTGCCAACTCTAAAGAATTTCACATATATAGAACGTGATGTATTCCCTGATGCCTATTGTTTATTTTTAGTTAGGGGAGATACATATAATTGCGCAATAGGAGTATGTATGGATTGCTCCCCTGATAAGCCGATAATGTTCAAGAATCCGTGTGCGTATTACAGGTATTGTACACCGATATGGCGCTGACGTGTAGATTTAAATCCTTCTAATTATGATGAAAGCCTATGAAACCAATTTATGTTATATATTTGTTAGTGACTTTTGCCTTTTTATCGATATTTTCCTGTACGAAAAATATCTCGGGTCATAATACGCTTTATAGTAACGAGTATTATGACGATGACGATGATTATGATGATTATGATGATGAGGAGGAGGAAGATGAGTATTCCAAGGCTTATAAAGCTAAGGGATATTATCAGTATAAAGGGTATTATCAGGACTGTTTCTATTGGGTTGATACAATCCATCTCGATAACCCTGTTATCCTTGAAACATTGACTAATCAATATTTCATATTGCCGAGGGAATATGCTAACCTGCTTTCGTATGATGCCACGGAGGAAGATGTCTTAAGATGTCCGAAAGCGGCAGTCTTTTATTGGGATATGGAGATAGGGTTCCTTATGAATAGACATCCTTCGAAATGGGAAGCTTATGGTCTTTTCCCATGGCGTGAGTTCAATTTTTTTACCACTCTTTATCCTCATTTCCCCAAACGAGAGTTTTCAAAACATTTCCAGGAAGTTTTAGTTGATACGCCTCCTGATATATATTATATATATCTTGTCAGAGGGTTTCTATTTAATCATATTACGTGCTTTGCCGATATTGAGGGCTCCCACAGACACCCCGTTGAATTCCCGGACAAGTATGCTTTCTATCGTCTATGCATACCGGGGTGGCGCTATCCGGGGCCGGGACCGAAGTACGAACGTAGAAAGGAAAAGTGATTATGCGAAGCAATAGTTATTATTATGATATTTATTCGGAGGTGAACTTCCGAGGTGTAATTGTTTTGATTGCGGTGTGCTTGGGTGCGTTCTGTGGCTATTCGCAACGGATACAGATGCCGAACTATCTGCCGAGCAGCGGGGCTGCATCGTTGGGGGAATTCGGAGATGTGCCGACATCGCTGTACACAGGCAGGGTGGCGGTGTCGATACCGTTAGCCACGCTTGATGACGGGAGACATATCATCCCGGTCTCGCTGGAATATATGGGTGGCGGCATAAAGCCCGACCAGCATCCCGGTTATGTCGGCATGGGGTGGGTGCTGAGTTGTGGAGGACAGATAACGCGGCAGATGCGCGGTAATTTCTCGGATGAATATACCAAGAAGCCAACCGGATGGTCGGGATCCGCGGGTTTTGAGAAATCAGGATACTATTATCAACAATATAAGAAATTCAGCAACTGGAATAATCCGGCGGCTCTCCGTAAAGAAATCCTTGACCGGGTGAAAAGGGAGATGTTCGTTGATTATGAGTGCGATAGATTCTCATTCAATATCCCGGGTTATCATGGAAATTTCTATCTTAACGAAAACGGGGAGTGGATGGTGCAGTGTGACCGCGAAGTAAAGGTTGAGTTTAACTGGTATGATCCGAACAGTTTCACTATGATGTACAACCGCAAGGAGGATTTCGGCCCTGCGGAAGGTATAAACTTCTATATCGGGCGCTCCCACAATATAAAGGGTTTTACTCTTATAGGCGATGACGGTACGCGCTATGTTTTCGGCGGTAATAAGAACGCCATTGAATTCGCTGTGCCTGTTGACAATCAGGATATGGCGCAGGTTATGGCTACTACATGGTATCTGACCGAGATAAGGTATCTTGACGGACGTAAGGCCGTTTTTGAGTACAGCCGCCCTAAACAGGAATTCCAGTTGCAATTGGCACGGTTTTACAGAGACTGGTACGAGCAGCGTCAGTCCTCCAAATATGACGGGGCATATGGCTATTCGCTCTGTAGTACACAAGGCTCTCTGATTTTCCCGGTTTATCCCTCGCGTGTGACACTTGGTAATCAAAGTATCGGATTTTCTTTTGATGTCTTAGATAAGAATCCCAGCGGGGAGTATAATGATAGGACTTTTTTTGAAATCCAATATAACCAACTTGATTATGACTATCAGTCGTGCCTAAATGAGAATTGTGATTTGGTCGGACAACGGCCCAATACATTTCTGCCGATGCTGCTAAACTGGCATGGGATGACTAATCGGCCTGCCTATTGTACTTTCCCGACTACGACGGTCCATATAAACTGGCGCCGTCTGGGACGTCTGTATGTACACGACTCCCAAAGTTCGAGGACTTATAAATTTCATTATTCCGACAGCCCGACCCAACGCCTGACCCTTGACAGTCTGGCTTGCGGATATACCTTACGAGAGGGTGAGGCGGGGATATACCGTTTCGAGTATATATATCCCGACAAGATGCCTGCGTATCTTTCCGGCATGTTGGATAAATGGGGGTATTATAACGGAGTAAAAACCACGATGAATAATCTTGACAGTCGCCCCGTAAATCCTACATTGGCACAATATGGCTCCTTATCCAAGATTGTTTATCCTACCGGCGGATATTCCCGGTTCGAGTATGAGGGGAACAACTATTCAAAAGAGGTGGATGATGGCCGTGGAGGTGTGCGCCTTAATGCGGCGGATGCGTTAGGCGGGGGAATCAGGATAGCGAGGATATATAACAGTACTTCGCAGTCCAAGGATGATGAGTTTCTCTACCGCAGTTTTTCATATACGGACGGAGGACGTTCATCGGGGGTGTTGTTGCAGCCCATAAAGTGCCATTATAAGATAACTGATGCTGTTGACGCCGAGGGGAAGAGATACGAGGTGCAGTTCAGGACATCATCATCCGTGCTTGCGTTTGACCCGAACCTGCATGGTGCGCCTGTGGGGTATTCCCGGGTTACCGAGAATTTCCCTGACGGGACGAGCCGTGTACACCATTTTACCAATTACGATAACGGATACCCTGACCTCCCGGCATCTGTGGCGATTCATTCGCATACGGTTTATGACCCTTATACCTCCCTTGACCAGGAGCGGGGACTTGAATTTCTTACGGAGGAATTTTCCCGGACGGGTAAGCTAACCCGCAGTGTCAGCACCATATATGAGAATGACCGAAAGGGGATGAATGATTCCATATGCCAGCTTTATGCATCGTCATACGTTATGGCAGGAAGTGGCAACAGTGTGTCAGTCGAAGGGTCGGCATATACGATACGCACCCATCTTATGCATCCTGTACGGATGGTGGAGCGTGTGTTTGATGAGAGCGGCCGTTTTTGCGAGACACAGACCGATATGGGTTATAATAAGTATCGTCTGCCCGATACGATAACTACATCTTATGGCGGCTCACGCACGTTCCGTACCTTATTCTGCCGACCGGAGCAGGCATCACGGTCAGGCACTGTGGAGCAACGGGTTCCGTATGAGAAGATGGTGTACAAACACTGCTTTTCGCCGGTTATTGAACGAGTGGAACAAGTGCTGGCAAACGGAAGCGCTGTAGATATGTTCAGGGAACGTTTCGAATATAAGGCAGATAATATAGCCGTACCTGCGGAATATCGGGAGGGGAAATCTGCGGCAAACATGCGTACTACCGGGAAATATTACTATGACAGTATGAACAATATCCGCATGGAGGAACGAGCCGATGGTTCGTTTGCATCGTATGTATGGGCCGGAAGCGATTATTTCCGGTTGGTCGCCATTGTTGAAAATATGGATATAGATGAGGTCTATTATAATAGCATTTTAGGGGATGGTAAGATTGACGACAGCCTTTATTCCCGTTTGCGAGATATAATGTCGGAACGGTATGGCGCGTTGGTTACGTTGCTTTACTATGATGATGACGGGAAGGTTGTCCGTATCGAAGATGCGGTGGGTGCGAACACTTATTACAGATACGACATAGCAGGTCGTGTGATAAGCATCGGGGATAATTCCAATCGGATTGTCAAACTGTTTAACTACAACTATAAAGAGTGATTAAAATGAATATAAAGTATAAGGTTATGAATATGGATAAAAAGATTTTTAGAGGGGTAGGGCTGGCGTTTGCCGTGGCCGTTACCGTGCTGATGGTCGGATGCCGGTCGGGTAAGGTGGTTGCCAAAACTGAGCCCGAGCCGGAACGTAAGGTTATACCGATTGACTCGGCGGAATATCTTGCCGAAGGGGCTTTCATGGTCGATACCATAGAGGTGAAAAGGGCTGTGATATTGCGTGGCAAACATGGCGGGGGATATTTCATTATGCCACGCGAGATACTGAAGAAGTTCCCCTACGGCGTCACGGAGGGGGATTTGCTGTCCAGACCGGATGTGTCGGTGTTCGCTTTGAACCTTGGCGACTCTTTAGCCGTCTGTCTGGGGAAGCATCAGGCCGCGCAGTTGAAAGGTCTCGGGGAATATGATCGGTTGGTCGGCGGAGGGCCGGAACCTACCCGCTGGCAGGTATATCCCTACCTGAAGAATTTTGATTATGTGGTGTCTGACCTGACTGTCAGGAAGATGACCAAGTATATTCTTTTTATGGTGCGGGGCTATGCCTATAATTATGGCAGCCATGGGTGTCAGGGTAGGGAAAATGCCGGATGCGTGGCCTTCCCGGTTCCCTGGGCCTATTACAGGATGTGCATCCCCTTTAGATGATATAGTGTGACCGGATGGTAGTGGCGCCGGACCTCCGGGACGGCAGGCCACCCGAAA
>CAJUBM010000022.1 GCA_910584735.1 uncultured Muribaculaceae bacterium | reverse complement strand
AGGTGCGCCCCGCCTCTTCTGGTGGCCTGCCGTCCCGGAGGTCCGGCGCCACTATAAAGTTACCTCGGATAATGTCTTTCGTTGGAAGATTGGTGTCTCCGAATTTTGACACACCGCCGTTTCGCGTATCATATATCCGGAGCGGGGACAGCCAATCGTTTGCATATGAACAAAAAAAAAGTTAAATTTGCAGCAATGCGGCGGCATATCCCGTTTATCCATAAGGGACAATCCCGCCCTACAACACAACCTGAAACCACACCATTTTCTTTCCGATGAAGAAATTAGCCATCTATAAGAACGACCCATGGCTGGAACCGTATGCCCCCGCCATAGACGGACGCCATCTCGACGCCATAAGAAAAGAAGAAGACCTCACACAAGAATGTAAGACCCTTGGCGACTTCGCCAACGCCCACCAATACTTCGGCCTCCACCGCCGCCGTGGAGGATGGGTGTTCCGCGAATGGGCCCCAAACGCCACGGCAATTTCCCTTATCGGCGATTTCTCCGACTGGCAGGAACGCCCGGAATTCGCCCTGGCCCCGGCGGGCAACGGCGTCTGGGAACTCTCCCTCCCTGCCAAGGCCCTGAAGCACGGGCAACTCTACAAGATGCGCGTCCACTGGCCCGGCGGCGAGGGAGACCGCATACCGGCCTATGCCACACGCGTGGTACAGGATCCGCAGACCAACATATTCTCAGCCCAGATATGGAACCCGAAAGCCTACCAATGGAAAACCGAAAAATTCGTACCCGACACACGCCCCCTGCTGATTTATGAGTGTCACATCGGCATGGCCCAGCAGACCGAGGGTGTAGGCTCCTACGTGGAATTCCGCGACAAAATTCTGCCCCGTATCGCCGCCGACGGCTATAACGCCATACAGATTATGGCCATACAGGAGCATCCCTACTACGGTTCGTTCGGCTACCATGTGAGCAACTTCTTCGCTCCCTCCTCGCGCTTCGGCACCCCGGAAGAACTGAAGAGCCTCATCGACACCGCCCACTCCCTCGGCATAGCCGTGATAATGGATATAGTCCACTCCCACGCCGTGAAGAACGAGAACGAGGGCCTCGGACGCATAGACGGCTCACGCTCCACATACTTCTACGGCGATTCGCGCGGAGAGCATCCGGCATGGGATTCGCTCTGTTTCGATTACGGCAAGAACGAGGTTCTGCACTTCCTGCTGTCGAACTGCAAATACTGGCTCGAAGAGTTTCGCTTCGACGGCTTCCGTTTTGACGGCGTCACCTCGATGCTCTACTACGACCACGGCCTGGGTAAGGCGTTCGGCTCATACGGAGACTACTACGACGGCGGCCAGGACACCAACGCCATAACCTACCTCACGCTGGCAAACAAACTCATACACGATGTCAACCCCCACGCCATAACCATAGCCGAAGAGATGAGCGGCATGCCCGGCCTGGCGCTCAAAATAAAGGACGGCGGCTTAGGGTTCGACTACCGTATGGCTATGGGCATCCCTGACTATTGGATAAAGCTCCTCAAAGAGAAAAAAGACGAGGACTGGCACCCCACCTCCATATTCTGGGAACTTACCAACCGCCGCTACGACGAGAAGACCATCTCCTATGTAGAGAGCCACGACCAGGCCCTTGTTGGTGACAAGACCGTCATATTCCGCCTTATCGACAAGGAGATGTACTGGCACATGATGGTGGGCGACAACGATGCCACGGTGGCCCGAGGCATCGCACTCCACAAGATGATACGCCTGGTGACACTCGCCACAATAAACGGAGGCTATCTCAACTTCATGGGCAACGAGTTCGGCCACCCCGAATGGATTGACTTCCCCCGCGAAGGGAACGGATGGAGCTACAAGTACGCCCGGCGCCAGTGGGACCTCGTAGACCGCAAGGATTTGCAATATCAATTCCTCAACAATTTCGACAACGCCATGGTGGAACTCGTCTCCGGCGTAAACAACTTCCAGGCACTCGCCATAGAGAAACTCTGGGAAAAGGACGATGACCAGGTGCTCGCGTTCAAGCGCGGCAACCTCGTGTTCGTATTCAACTTCAACCCCGTGAAATCGTTTGACGGCTACGGCATCCTTGCCCCTGCCGGTAAATACCGCACAGTACTGTCAAGCGACAATCCCGACTTCGGAGGCTACGGCAATGTTGACGAAAAGGTAGAACACCTCACACAGTTCGATCCCCTCTACCAGCCCACCGGCAAGGAATGGCTGAAGCTCTATCTGCCTGCCCGCTCGTGCCAGGTGTTACGTCTGAACCGGCGCTCTCCGCGCAAAAACGGATAAGTGTATGCTGACCGTCACTCCCGACCTTCGGGAACTCCTTGACTCCGAGGCCCGGCGAATAAACGCGCCGGGTTTCATCGATGAGGATCCCGTGCAGTTCCCCCGTCGTTTTGAGACGCAGGCCGACATCGAGATTGCCTCGCTGCTTGCCTCGACCATAGCGTGGGGCAACCGCCGGATGATATGCCGCGATGCCGAGCGTATGTTCTCTATGATGGACTGGCAGCCCCATGCCTATGTTATGGAGCGCAGTTTTGAAGACCTCCCCGACTGCAACATCCACCGCACGTTCTTCGCCGCCGACCTCAGGGCATACCTGCGCGGGCTGCACAGAATATACAGCACCTACCCTACACTCGAGGATTTCGCCCGCACCCGGGAAGTACACACCTCCGAACTACCGGCCTGGAAACTCGCCGAAGTCATAAACGACCAACTCGCGCAGGCCAACGCCCCGGACGTATGCCGCGACCCTTCGCCAGGACGCCTATGCCGCTGCATGCCACAAAACATACGCGACACCGCCCTGAAACGCCTCAACATGGCCCTGCGGTGGCTCGTACGCGATGACGGCATAGTAGACCTCGGAGTATGGAAACTCCTCACGCCGGACCGGCTATATATACCCCTGGACGTCCATGTGGGCAACACTTCCCGTTCGCTCGGCCTCTTACAACGAAAAGGAAACGACCGCCGAGCCGTGGAGGAACTCACCGCCACCCTGCGCCGCTTCCGGCCCGACGACCCGGTGTATTACGACTACGCCCTGTTCGGCATAGGCATAGAGAACTCGAAATCAGATAAAGAAATATCCAAACTGCCACGACAATGAATTGCGCCCTGAATTGGTTTGAAATAATAGGCTCACTTGCGGCCCTTTGCATGATATTCGGCTACCTCCCCCAGGCAATACGCACCATACGTACACGCCAGACCGATGCCATAGCCCTCCCC
Source organism: uncultured Muribaculaceae bacterium (assembly GCA_910584735.1). GTDB lineage: Bacteria > Bacteroidota > Bacteroidia > Bacteroidales > Muribaculaceae > UBA7173. Next base: position 25,681 of record CAJUBM010000022.1, on the reverse strand, counting down.
ACATTCCTTTTGATGGGGCTCGGTTCCATATTCTTTGTCATACAGGGATTCCTCAGCCACCCCTGCAACGTTCCCTTGATAGTGACCAACTGCATCACCGGCGCCTGCTCGGCCATTGTCTTCGGCATAAAGATGTATAACGACTATTTCCGCCACCGAAAATAACACATACATCCCTCCCCCCTACAGCAAATACCGTCTGAAAACAGCCCAAAACAATAGATGCCCGGAACGCACAGACAAGAAAGTCTGACGTTACCGGGCATCGGCATCTAATAACCTTTTAAAACCAAGCGCTTAGCGCGGATTGGCTTTGAACAAAAATAGCTGTCTCACGACAGCTATTTTCCTTTAAACCTTTATCTTAATCTAATACTATGAAAAACACACATGCAAATGAACGAACATTTTTGAAACTGTGCAATAGTTCGCCCCATTTGTTTCACATATTTTCACACGCCCAAATTAACGAGATGTACATCTCTCAGAACAACATATCTACCCCCCCCATCAACATTCTAATTATCAGTAAGTTATACAGAAAACATGTTTTGCCGCAATACATTTCATAGAATCCACCCAAAAATTCAATTAACTTCATTTAACAACGCCCCGCCCACCCCTCCAAATCCATCTCCTACCATACCAGAACTTACACACGAACCCGCGTTTTCTGCTTTTTCACCTGTCATTTCCAACCGCCTTCTACCCCCCTTCCGCCTTCCGCTCCCTACCTTCCCTTTCTAAATATCGCCCCGTCTCCAATCCCTTTTTTATTTTTTCTCGAAAAAATTTTGTCAGTTCAGAAAAAAGCTCTACCTTTGCATCGCGTTTGAGAAAACGCCCACATACAAACTTATCAATATTCTATGTCTTCGTAGCTCAGTTGGTAGAGCAACTGACTCTTAATCAGTGGGTCCAGGGTTCGAGTCCCTGCGAGGACACATCAAAAAAGGCAGTTACAATTCTTGTAACTGCCTTTTTTGACGCGTCCCCTAAAACCGATGATTTATGGCTTATGAATATGCCTTAAGCATCTCAATTTGCATCCAAGCACTATAACAAGCCTATCCAAGACCGAGCGCAAAGTCAGCGCCGGGTCTTGGCAATGCGGAGGGCTCCGAGGCCGAGGATTCCTGCCAATATGAGCGACGCGGCACCGGAAATAAAAATCACAGGATACGAGGTGGCATCGGCAAGCAGCCCCCAGCCGCCTGAAGCAACGGCGCCTCCGGCACTCAGTGCCACAGAAATCGTGGCGAAGATCCTCGAATAATCCTTCGAACCCATCACGGCCCGTGTGAGCATCGCAGTCTGTACGGTAACGCCCGCATAGCACCAGCCGAACATGAAACCTCCCGCCAGTATCAAAGGAAGCGCCGCCGCACCGACCACGATGACGGCAAGGCCTACAGCCCCTCCCCCGGTACAGAGCACTACGCCGGCCGTGCAGTTACGGTCGTTAATCCAGCCTAACAGCAGTTTGCCCAGCGTCACACCCACCATCGAGGCCGCTGCCGCGAGGGATGCCTGCTCCACCGAGAATCCGACATTCTCGGTGAAGCCCGGAATAAACAGGTTCAATGTCGAACATCCCATCATGATGAACGAGAATACAATCAGCATGTAGAATACCGGCATCCTGACCGCCTGTGCATAAGTGACACCAGTATCGTCACAACCTACGGCCACACCCCCCGATACCGGCACACCGGCGTCCAACCCGAATTTCCGAAGCCCCATATCCTCAGGATGGTCGCGGAGCAGCCATGCCAACAAAGGCGTAACACCGGCAATAACTATAAGACCGAAAACATAATAGGCAATCCTCCATCCCCACTGCGTGATAATCCATCCGCCGAGCGGGTTGAAAATAATACCGCCGAGACCCGATGCCGCCACGCATATGCCTATCATAAGCCCCATCCGCGTATGGAACCATCTGTTAATCAGTGTCGGATAACTCATATAGAGCAGGAAGGCGATGGAGACACCGAGCAGTGCGCCTGCCACATAGAATCCCCACAGGCGCGACATCATCCCCATAAGACATAGCGCCACACCGTTGAGAGCAGATGCACCCGTAAAGAGCCAACGGGCGCTGTAACGCTCAAGCAGCCTGCCTGCCAAAGGGAGCACAAGCGACGAGGCGATATACATAACGGTCATATAAAGGCCGAAGCCTCCCACCGTGATACCGAGGTCAGATGTGACAGGTTTATAGAAGATGCCGGCACAGCTGAATGTGAGGCCGACATTCACCCCCATCATCAGACAGCAGCAAACAACTATCACGAAGGCATAATGCATCTTTGTTTTCATGGTGCAGGTCTAAGGTTTCTCCGCAGAATACATGCGGCGCGTTTTATTGTCATCAGTTCTATGAGATATAACGGCACACCCCTCTATTTATTATACAAATTTAACACAACGCACCAAATACCGCCCACATCACCACCATCTCCGCACCTCCGTACCACCCGCACAGATCCGTGAGTATCCGGTGAATCTTATTTTGCAGAAAGAGCCGTGTGTACGCCACTAAATTTATCGCGATTTCTTTGCATTTATAAAAAAAACATCATAACTTTGCAGCCGCAAACAGCCAAAAGACTATAACCCTTGTTATAATCCAACTTGGCTACGACCTAAGGAGAGATGGCAGAGTGGTCGATTGCGGCGGTCTTGAAAACCGTTGAGGGTCACACCTCCGGGGGTTCGAATCCCTCTCTCTCCGCTCGTAATGCTGAATATCAGCAATTTAACAAATAAGCACCCGAAAAAGTACCCAAAAAAGGGCTTTTTCCGGGTACTTTTCTTTTATGCGGCTCACTTACTGAGCTAATATCAATTAAAGAAAATACAGTGAGTGGAGTCAAAATCAATTTTTGGCTCCACTCACTTATTGGATTTATAAACCCTTACAGATGGGAACTTTTGTTATTCGACTTCTACTGTTGTCGTAGATGAACAGGGTGTAAGAGGCACCTCTACGGTTGTGCATTTACCATCCGGGGAATAGCTGAAATTGGTAATAGAGGAGCCGTTTACTTTGACGGAGTTTGGTTTATTGGTATTGTATATTTTCAGAGTATATGTCCGGGCGGCAGGGAGGTTGTCGGCGATGCCTTTTCGGGGGTGTATCATATAGGTGCTGACTTTGCCGTCATGGGATTGGGAGAACTCCGTGGTGGCATAGCGGGTAGCGTAGTCGCTGTTGTCACCGGCATCCTCGTATAGGTGTCCTTTGCCATCTTTTCCAGCAATAATATTCAGAATCAGATGTTCGGGATGCTCGGTTACATTCTTGATATCCGACGGATTCAACGGCACGATAGAACCCTCACGATAGAAGTAGGGGATATCAGTCTTCGAGAACTCCATTTCCTTAGTGGCCGGCCCCTGGATAAGTTCGTCAGTAGCCACACTCCACCAGCCACCTTCCGGGAACCAGACTGTCTTACGGCTGACACCGTTTTCCGATGCTTCTGTTATGGGGGCCACAATCACATCATCGCCGAAGAAATATTCCCCCTCGAATGAGTATGCCTCCTCCGATTCAGGATATTCATAATAAAGGGGGCGGCAGATGGAGATGCCTGTGTCATACGCCTCCCGGGCCATTGTGTAGATATACGGGAAGAGAGCATAACGCAGCTTGACCGCTTCACGTATATCGGGCAGATTTGCGAACTTCCATATACGGCGCTCAATACGCGGGTCGTTTGTGGCATGTGTCCTGAAAACGGGGGTGAATACACCGAACTGAATCCAGCGAAGCACAAGTTCCGGATCGTTTACCGTAGCCTCGTCTGTGAAGGCATGGCCTCCCAGGTCATGCCCCCAATAGCCGTAGCCCACGTTAGATGCAGTAGCCGTAAAATAGGGTTGGAAAGCAAGCGTCGGGAAATTTATGAGCGCATCGCCGGAGAAGCCGATCTGATACCTGTGGCACCCCAGACCGCCCCAGCGGTGGAATATCACAGGACGATGGCCGGGACGATTCTTAGCCATATCATTGTAGAACACATGGTTGCACCAGAACGTCTGGCCAAGTCCGTCAGTGTAAGGACTGGTAAGATGCTGCTGCCAGTCAAGCCACCAAAAATCCACACCCTCGCGCTCATGGTCGCGTATTATGGTCTTAAAAAAAGCATCGGTGAAGTCAACATTGTCAAGATACCAAGGGATACTTTTCCCCTGCGCGGCCTGCACATCATATTTACCCTCAAGAGTGCGGTTCATCGCATCGAAATATTCCGGTGATTCATGGCTGTTCACTCCATCTGCGGGATGGAGGTTCAACGCAGCTTTGAAACCACGCGCGTGTATCTCCTTCAACAACCCCTCGGGGTCAGGAATCAGGTTGGTGTTCCACGACCAGCCGGTCCATCCGCCACGTCCCTCGGACATACTTCCGGCATTGCCGTTCCAATGCCAGTCCATATCAAGAATCATTACGTCCGTGGGAATATCGTTAGCCTCAAGCTCGTTCATTATCTCACGATAATCATCGGAAGAATAAGAGGCATACTTGCTGTACCAATAGCCGAAGACGTAAGCCGGAGGGAGTGGAATCCGCCCCGCAATCCGTGTGAAATCAGAGATTGCTTTCTTATAGTCCCTGCCGTAGCCGAGGAAATACACATCCATTGCCTGCGGGTCTTTCCGTTGAGCCCACCAGTCATAGCCAAGCTCCTTATTCGGTTCCAATGCGAACGAACGGCTTCCATCGGCGCGGGCGGACGTCCATGAATCGTCAATCACCGCCCAGCCCGAACGCGAAATCAAGCCATTCTCCAACTCCGACCTTTTATTGTCGCCGTTGCTGCCGTCAAGAGTGCGGCAGGTACCTTTGAGATTCATCGGATCCGGCTTGCCGTGATACCAAACGGTGTCACCCCCGTTATGGGCCATCGTTATTGAAAGGTTTTGGGCCGGATTTGTGCGGGGATCCGTGCCTTTCCGATATTTCAGCAGCAGCTTGTCGGTCTCTAAGAATAAGAACGCGGAATCTTCCGAAGTCCTGAAAGGCGGCACATCGAGATTGCGGTTTATCACAGCGAATGTGGCCCGGTCCTCAAAAATCCCGTTATCGCTATATTCGATACGGATCATTTCAGGCGTCAGCACCGAGAACCTCGCGTTGCCACTTATCACCACGGCATCCGGATTTGCCTTCGGGCTGCCTGTTCTCTCCCCTTTCAGAACCACCCCTGCCGACAGCAGACATAGCAATATGAAAAGACGTAATTTTTCTTTCATGGTTTATTATTTTGGATAAGGATATTCCACATGTCGCGCACTATATGTTATCACAAAATTAAATATAAACGACCATATATCTCAGGACAAACTCAAATAAGTAGTCCGCAATGAATCCTATAAACCGACAATACACTGAACCCAAAGCCAATACGTCTTACATCAATTTAAAAATAGGTAGATACGCCAATACAGTCTTACCCTCCAAGGTACATTCCCTACCTCCCATACAATGCTTTGTCACCATGGGAAAGCTACACAATCGAATTTCCCGGCACATGGGAGGTAATACACAATCCGAATGGCGGTGTGTCAAAATTCATTTTTTTGACACACCGCTTATGTTATATAACACTTTTGGCAATGGTTACTTTATAGTGGCGCCGGACCTCCGGGACGGCAGGCCACCCGAAGAGGCAGAGCCTAAAAACGTAAGTTGTTCTTTGCCGAGGAGTTAGCATTTCTAATTCGGCTGGGCTTTTTCGGGTGGCCTGCCGTCCCGGAGGTCCGGCGCCACTACCATCCGCCAACACTAAAGTGACCACGTTTTGAGTATGAGAAGTGTTTTTTTAGATTTTGACACAGCCACATGAGTGCATCTCTGCCATCTTTTGTATTGAACGCATCAGAATGGATAATCGGTGTAATCAACCTCCCGATACCATGAAGTCCGTGCAACTTACATTTTGCATGGCGGCAAAAAAGTAGTATCTTTGCAGCCGGATATTCCGGGCCCCCCTCGGCGGTCACTTCACGGGGTCGGGATGCCGCATTTTTCTCTCCTATGGCACGAAATTTCGATACACGCGCAATTTCTTAAGCATTGTTAACGTTATACACATAAATCGGCCCTATATCGCTGCCGGAACAAAACAAGCCGTCCGTCCGGCCTGTTATAATTGCAGCCCCGACGACTTATCATTTCTACGTTGATGCAAAAATCGATAAAGAGGATATTCGACTTCATTTTCGCCCTGTTGGCACTTATAGCGCTTATGCCGCTATGGGTCGTGCTGGCAGTGTGGATAGCCGTTACCTCTCCCGGGGGCATCTTCTTCCGCCAGCGGCGCACGGGCTACAAGGGTCGCGAGTTCAACCTGCTCAAGTTCCGTTCGATGTACATCAACGACGAGGCCGATGAAGAGCAGTCGGGTTCGATGGATCCACGCATCACCCCTGTGGGTAAGTTCCTGCGGCGGTCATCGCTTGACGAGCTACCGCAGCTTATCAACGTGCTGCGTGGTGACATGTCGATAATCGGCCCGCGCCCCCACATGCTCAAACACACCGAGTATTACTCCGCCCTGATTCCCGACTACATGAGGCGCCACGAGATGCGCCCCGGCCTAACCGGCTACGCGCAGGTACGCGGCTTCCGAGGCCCCACGCCGCGCCTCGAAGATATGCAGAAACGTGTGGAGGCAGACCTCGAATATGTCGAGAAATTCTCCTTGTGGCTCGACCTTAAGATATTCTTCACCACAATCTGGAAGATGATAACACTGAAGCTGTAACGATACAGCTGTCCCCTTCCCACACCCACCTATCACCTTTCCCACACCCCGCCATCCGGTTTGCAAATGAGAACTGCGGAGGAGTGTGGATAACTTTTTTGTGTTAAACGACCTTTTTTGCTGTTTGGCATTGTAAACAATTGTTTCTTTTTTTGTAATTTTACGGTCAAATTCACCCGGCCTAAAACCAAGGGTAAACACCGGTAAAATTTCAGCGATGGAAGAAACAGGAATCCCCGCAAAAGAATACCACATACCAGCCTTGCTGCCGCAGGCGCTTGACGCGTTACATATCACGCCGTCAGGCACCTACGTTGACTGCACCCTCGGCGGGGGCGGACATTCCCGCGCCATCCTCGCGCAACTCGATGCATCTCGCGAAGGACGCCTGTTGAGCTTCGACCAGGATTCGCAGGCCATAGACCGAGCGATGGCTGACAAGGAACTCACCGGCAACAAGGCGTTCACCCTCGTACACGGCAACTTCCGCTACCTCCGCAACTACCTGCGTTTCTACAACGCGGACGCCGTAGACGGCATACTTGCCGACTTAGGTGTCTCATTCCATCATTTCGACGACCCGCAAAGAGGCTTCTCCTTCCGTTGGGAAGGCCCCCTGGATATGCGCATGAACCCGCAGGCACCACGCGATGCCTCTTCACTGATAGCAGAGGCATCCCCCGAACGGCTTGCCGAGATTTTCCGCCTCTACGGCGAACTCCCCCAGGCGCGCCAACTGGCCAAGGCCATCGTCTCGGCCCGCGAAAAGGAGCCGATCACCACCGTGGAACAGCTTCTCGCAGCCGTCACCCCGTTGGTGAACCCCCGCCGCGAAAAAAAGGAACTTGCCCAGATTTTCCAGGCCATACGCATAGAGGTGAACGACGAAATCGCAGCCCTGCGCTCGCTGCTGGCCCAGGCACTGGCCGTGCTCAAACCTGAGGGACGCCTGGCCGTGATAACCTACCATTCCCTGGAAGACCGCCTGGTGAAAAACTTCATGCGGGCCGGGAATCTTGAAGGGCGGCAGGAAAAAGACTTCTTCGGGCGTCCACTATCCCCCCTGAAGCTCTGCAACGCGAAAGCCATAGTTCCCGACGAGGAGGAGATTGAACGCAACCCGCGCTCACGCTCGGCCAAACTAAGGGTCGCGGTAAAACTCCCCTCAGACACCTGACAGAGAAATCATCACACAAAAACAGAAAACTTCCATATCAAACACCCCGTCATCCTACCATGCCTACAACCGCCGACACATCAGCAACCATCCCGTCACGGGCCACGGACAAGAAAAAGTCCCTGTGGCTGCAGGCTCTTCATGGCCGGGTGCTGTCGCTTGACTTCATGCGTCGGAACTGGCTGCTGGTGCTGGCCGTGACAACCATGCTGATGATATACATCACCAACCGCTACACATGCCAGACACAAATGGAGACAATCCAGACCCTTGAAAAGGAACTGGAAGTTGTGAAGACCGAACGTATACGCGAGAAATCGAACTACATGAGCCGCATACGCGAGTCGCAGATGCAGCATCTGGCCGATTCCATGAGGCTCGGGGTGACCATACAGGAGCAGCCTCCATACCGAATCTCAATGTACAAAGAATAAGCCACCCGCTACAACCGGCAGAAAGACAACACTCTTCTCCCCTATGATACGTAAAAAAGACAACAAACTCCACATATTGTTCCGTTACGGACTGATTTCGGCGCTGATACTCCTCTTCTCTGGAGCCATAGCATCGAAATTGTTCTCCACCACCATCGTGCATGCCGACGACTGGAACCGCAAGGCCATGAAGGAAATGGAGCGTGTCGATACGATACTGCCCGAACGCGGCGACATACTGTCGGACGACGGCTCCATACTTGCCACCAACCTGCGCTACTACACCGTGCGCCTCGACTTCCGTTCAGAGCGCTTCATGGAACACCGCTACCGCCTGGCCCTCGACTCCGTGGCCGACTCCATGGCCACATACTTCCCACGCAAGACCCGCGACGAATGGAAAGACTATCTGGCCGCCCCCCTGAAAAAGGACGCAAAAAAGCGCCCGCGCTCTTTCAGGGTAATAGCCGGCCTTAGCTTCAGCCAGTTACAGCATCTCAAGACATTCCCGTTCTTCTGCATCCCCAACCCTAACAAGAGCGGCATGACGGTGGAATCGGTCATGAAGCGCTCCAATCCATACGGAGCTATGGCGCGCCGCTCCATCGGCGGCGTCGGGCAGACCGCCACCTGTAACCAGGTACACGGCATCTCCGGCCTGGAGATGGCCCTCGACACCCTTCTCTACGGCACCCCGGGGATAGCAAAAAAAATCCCCCTCACGAAAAACATCGTAAACTGGACCGACATCCCCGCCACCCCGGGATATAACCTGCGCACCACCATCGACATACGCCTACAGGACATCGTGGAAAACGAACTCAACCGCGTACTCGACTCCTGCTCGGCCGACTGGGGATGCGCCATTCTCATGGACGTCAAGACCGGCGATATAAAAGCCATCTCAAACCTCGAACGCTCCAAGACCGGCCCCGGCTATATCGAGGCCCTGAACTACGCCGTGGTAGGTTTCGAGCCAGGCTCGGTCGTAAAGCCCATATCAATGATGATAGCCCTTGAGGACGGCCTCGTAAGCAACCTTGAGGAGGTAATACCAATCGGGGCAAGCTGGGCCTACGCCGGAGGACGCCCCATAACCGACTCACATTTCAACGCCTCGCTGCGTGTACGCGAGGTGATAGAACAGTCGTCGAACATCGGCATGGCCCGTATAATAACACGCGGCTACGACAAGAACCCCAAGGCATTCGTCGAACGGCTGCGCTCCATAGGGTTCCTCGAACCGATGCACACGGGCATAGCCGGCGAGCGCGTCCCATATTTCAATCCCGACCCGGCGCGTATCGACCTGTCGCGTATGTGCTACGGCTACACATCGCAGATTCCGCCAATCTACACATTGTCAATCTACAACGCCATAGCCAACGGCGGCAAATACGTGCGACCGCGCCTTGTGACGCGCCTCCAGACCGAGAACTTCGACTCTGTGATCCCCGTGTCATATATCCGCGACCGCATATGCTCCGAAGAGAACGCCCGTAAGATGCAGTATATGCTCAAACAGGTAGTGTGGGGGAAGCACGGCACAGGGCGATCCCTGAAAAGCGACAAAGTGGCATTAGCCGGGAAGACAGGCACATGCTACAGCGTAGACCCCAAGACGCGCACCTACAACACCGGGCGCAAACGTCTGGCCTTCTGTGGCTTCTTCCCTGCCGACAACCCGCAGTATTCCTGCATGGTTCTCACATTCTACCCCAAGCGCAACATGTTCGGCGCGGCATCCACCTCCGGCCAGGTTATGCGCAACATAGCGCTGAAAATGTACTCTCGCGGCCTCCTCGGCGATGCCCCCGACTATGCCGAAGGGAACACCGGCACGAAGCGCCCCATGCTCTACGCCTCGAAAAAGGAAGGGCGCCACAGCGCCGTGCGCAAAGCCGCCGGGGTAAGTTCCGAACTCCATCCCGCCGCCCCGGCCAAGATGCCGAAAGGCACAGTGCCGTCCGTGGCCGGACTGGGACTGCGCGAGGCTGTTACCACTCTCGAGGCCGCCGGGTTCGAGGTAGTATTCTCGGGCAACGGCTTTGTGCGCGGACAGACACCCGCCGCCGGCGAGCCCGCCCGCAAAGGCACCCGCGTGACACTCTCGTTAGGCGTATAGCCCGACAAGCAGGGACCATACCCTTGTGCCGCGAAGAGCCTGAACAGACAGATCAACTGACAACAACAAACTGACAACAAAGATAAATTCCAATAGGCAGATGCAGCTTAAAGAGCTTATAGACATCCTGGGGCCGTGCAAAGTCATCGGCCCCGCAGACAGAGAAATCACCTCTCTCGAATCAGACTCACGCAAAGTAACCACGGGCGGCATGTTCGTGGCCGTGCGCGGGGTCACCGTTGACGGCCACAGCTTCATACCCTCGTTAGAAGGGCGCTCCCTGGCAGCCTTCGTGGTGGAAGAGATGCCGGCGACCCTTTTCGAAGGTGCCACCTACATACAGGTATCCGACTCGGCAGAGGCCCTGGGCCTTCTTGCCTCACGCTGGTACGGCGAACCGTCAAAAAAACTGCGTCTCGTAGGCGTAACCGGCACCAATGGGAAGACAACCACCGCCACCCTCATCTACGAGATGGCCCGCATGATGGGATTCAAGGCCGGACTGCTCTCCACCGTGGTGAACTACATCGACACCGAGGCCGTCCATGCCTCCCAGACAACCCCCGACGCCCTTACCATAAACGCCCTGCTGGCGCGGATGGTAGAGGCCGGATGTACCTACGCCGCCATGGAGGTAAGCAGCCATGCCGCCGACCAGCGCCGTATCGCCGGGCTGAACTTCGCCGGAGGAGTGTTCACCAACCTCACCCGCGACCATCTCGACTACCACGGCACGGTGCAGAACTATCTCAACGCCAAGAAGAAATTCTTCGATGCCCTCCCCGCCGATGCCTTCGCCCTGACTAACATCGATGACAAGACCGGCCCGGTGATGCTCCAGAACACCCGCGCCCGCAAAGCTTCCTACTCCCTGCGCAACATGGCCGACTTCCGTGGCCGCATCATAGAGGAACGCATTGACGGGATGCTGCTCGACCTCAACGGCAAGGAGATAAACGTGATGTTCACCGGGCGTTTCAACGCCTACAACCTCACGGCGGTCTACGGCGCATGCTGCCTGTTGGGATGGAACCCCGAGGAAGTACTGGTTAAAATGAGCGCCCTCGTGCCCGTTGCCGGACGTTTCCAGGCTTTCCACTCCCCCGCCGGAGTAACCGCCATAGTAGACTACGCCCACACACCCGATGCAGTCGTCAACGTGCTTACGGCGATACGCGAGGTTCTCGGCGACAAAGGCCGCATACTCACCGTGGTAGGCGCCGGAGGTAACCGCGACAAGGGTAAACGCCCCATAATGGCCGCCGAGGCAGCCCGCCTCAGCGACCTGCTGTTCCTCACCTCCGACAACCCACGCTTCGAAGAACCCGAGGCCATACTCCGCGACATGGAGGCCGGTCTGGCCGATGCGCCCGATTTACAGTCAAAGACCGTTTCCATCGCCGACCGCCGCAAGGCCATCGGCATGGCTGTTGGCACAGCCGTATCGGGCGATGTAATCCTTATCGCCGGGAAAGGGCATGAGGACTATCAGGAAATCCGGGGCGTCAAACACCATTTCGATGACCGCGAGGAGGTGCGCCGCGCCTTCGGCACATTGAACGACCCGCAATAACTCCCTATCGGCAAGCATTAAATAATCTTGAAAGTTACTTGACAAAAAGTGCTATACTATCTTTTCAACCTACTGGAGGAGACCGGATTCCCCGGCGCGAGGCTGATGGACTACATCACCTTCCGTGCCGGTGCGGCCCTTATCCTGTCGCTGTTCATCGCAATGGTGTTCGGACGCCGTATCATAGACCGCCTGCAGAAGATGCAGGTAGGGGAAATCGTGCGTGACCTTGACCTGGAAGGTCAGATGCGGAAGACAGGCACTCCCACCATGGGCGGGATAATCATCATCGTTGCAACCCTGGTGCCCTGCCTGCTCATCGGCAACCTTGCCAACGTGTACATGATACTGATGCTCGTAGCCACCGTATGGCTCGGCTCCTTAGGCTTCGCCGACGACTATCTGAAGATGAAGCGCCACAACAAGGACGGCATGAGCGGCAAGTTCAAAATCGTGGGGCAGGTAGGCCTCGGCCTTATCGTGGGGCTCACGATGATGCTGTCGCCCGACATCGTAATGCGTCAGAACCACGAGGTTGTAAACCGCGAGTCGAACCAGGTGGAGGAGATTATCTACGAATCCCAGAATATCAAGACCACCCAGACCACCATCCCTTTCGTAAAGGAGAACAATTTCGACTACGCCGACCTCACCGCCTGGATGGGTGACCACGCACAGACCGGCGGATGGATCCTGTTCATATTAGTGGTGATATTCATCGTCACGGCAACCTCCAACGGCGCCAACCTTACGGACGGACTGGACGGCCTTACCACCGGGTGTTCGGCCATAATAGCAGTGGCGCTGGCCATAATGGCCTACTTAGGCGGCTCGGTAATCTATTCCAGCTACCTTAATATAATGTATATCCCCGGCAGCGAGGAGTTATCGGTGTTCTGCGCCGCCTTCATCGGGGCCCTTATAGGCTTCCTGTGGTACAACGCCTTCCCCGCGCAGGTATTCATGGGCGACACCGGCTCGCTCACCCTCGGCGGTATAATCGCCGTGTTGGCCGTGCTGATACACAAGGAACTGCTGCTCCCCCTGCTGTGCGCCATCTTCTATGTCGAAGACCTGTCGGTGATGCTGCAGGTGGCATACTTCAAATGGACCAAGAAGCGCACAGGCACAGGGCGCCGCATATTCAAGATGACCCCTCTGCACCACCACTTCCAAAAACCCGGCAATTCCGGCATAGACGCACTCATACAGAAACCCATGGCAGCCGTGCCGGAATCACGAATCGTGGTACGTTTCTGGATTGTAGGCATATTCCTTGCCGCCATAACCTTCGTCACACTGAAAATACGTTGAATCAATGACCGAGCCACACAATAATATATATGACAATAAATCACCGCGTCCCCACCGTCTGGTAATACTCGGAGGGGGAGAAAGCGGTGTAGGCGCCGCCATCCTCGGAAAAACCAAAGGTATGGACGTGTTTCTCTCCGATTCAGGCAACCTCTCACCCCGTTACGCTGAAGAACTGCGCCGGCGCGACATCCCCTTTGAAGAGGGAGGGCACACCGAGGCCCTGATTCTCAACGCCGACGAGGTGGTGAAATCGCCCGGCATACCCCCTACCGCCCCGATGATGGTGAAGATTGCCGAGAAGGGAATTCCCGTCATCTCGGAAATCGAACTCGGCGGACGTTATACAGATGCCCGCATGGTGTGCATAACCGGCTCTAACGGCAAGACAACCACGACCATGCTCATACACCACATCCTCACCGAGGCTGGAGTGGACGCCGCACTGGCCGGAAACGTAGGACGCTCACTGGCATGGCAGGTGGCCGAAGACCCCCATGAGGTCTACGTTGTGGAACTCAGTTCGTTCCAACTTGAAAACATGTACGACTTCCGCGCCGACATAGCCGTGATAATGAACATCACCCCCGACCATCTCGACCGCTACGACTACAAGATGGAGAACTACGTACGCGCCAAGTTCCGCATACTTCAGAACCAGCGCCCGACCGATGCCTTCATCTTCTGGGAGGATGATCCCGTGATACAGCGGCAGCTTGAAAAAGTTGTTACCGAGGCCCGGCGCTTCCCCTTTGCCGAGCACCCGGGCGCCGGCATTTCCGCGTGGCTTGATGCCAACGGCCACATGATAATCGAGACCCCTGATGAGGAAATCGACATACCTCGCGCCGACCTGGCCCTGCACGGACTCCACAATCTGTTCAACTCTATGGCCGCCGGACTGTCAGCCAGCCTGTTAGACATACGCAAGGAAGATATACGCCGTGCGTTGTGCGACTTCGAGGGTGTACCCCACCGCCTTGAGAACGCCGGAACCATAGACGGCATACGGTGGATCAACGACTCCAAGGCCACGAATGTAAACTCGTGCTGGTACGCCCTGGAAAGTATGCCGGCATCGCACAGCACCGTGCTAATACTCGGCGGCAAGGACAAAGGCAACGACTACTCCGAAATCCTCCCCCTGGTACGCCGCAAAGTGAAAGCCATAGTGGCCATGGGCAAGGACAATGCCAAGATACTCGATTATTTCGGCAAGGAAGCACCTGAGATACCCGTGCGCGATACCCATTCCTTGGAGGACGCCGTAACCGCCTGCCGTTCGCTGGCATCCGATGGCGACACCGTGTTGCTCTCACCATGCTGTGCCAGCTTCGACCTCTTCAAGAGTTATGAGGACCGTGGCGACAGGTTCAAAGCAGCCGTAGCCGCCTTGCGTCCCTGACATTCCTAATCCCCCCTATCTCCGTCTCTCATGAAAAAAGAAATATCTCTCGGCGACCAGGCATCACCCCGCAAGGCTGACAAATACATATGGGGCATATACCTGCTGCTCCTCGTAATATCGGTTGTGGAACTCTACAGCGCCTCATCCCGCGAGGTCACCGCCTCTAACGTATTCGCCCCCCTGATCCGCCATGGCCGCATGCTCCTCTTAGGGCTCGGCATAACCATCGGATTGTCGCGTGTACGTTTCAAATGGCTCGTCCCTTCCACCCCGGTATTCGTGGCTTTCGCCGTGGCTATAGGGGTGTACGTGCTGTTCAAGGGGCAGATTATCAACGGCGCCCGGCGTTCTATGTCGCTGGTCGGCATACAGTTGCAGTCGGCCGAGCTGTTAAAGCTCGCCGTAGTGCTTTTCATAGCCTTCGTAATGTCGCGAACCCAAGAGCGCCACGGCGTGAAGAACAGCGGTATAACCATCTCGGCTCTTTTCGTGCTTATATGCGGCGGGCTGCTCTTCAGCCAAGGACTTACCAACACCCTGCTTCTGATGGGCATATCGTTCGCCATGATGCTTATAGCCGGTGTACAGATGAAGAAATTCTGCCTCGTGCTGGCGTGCTACGGCGTGGTAGCTTTCGCCGGGATGCAGTACAAGGAAAGCCATGGCGAAGTAGAGACAGCAGCCGAGACCGAGGCCATAATGACAACAGGCAAAGACCTCTCGGGCAACGAGGCCACCCACGGACGCGACGGCACATGGCGCGCCCGCATAGAACGCTGGCGCAACGACACCGTTCCCAAATACGAACAACCTATCGATGCCAAGAACCGCCAGGAGATGTATTCCTACATGGCCCAGGCCAACGGCGGATGGCACGGCGTACTACCCGGCAACTCCCGCGAGACGGCGCGTCTGCCCCTGGCCTTCTCCGACTATATATTCGCCATAATAGTAGAGGACTGGGGATTCATCGGGGCGATGGGGCTGTTGGTGCTATATCTTGCACTACTCGGGAGAGCCGGAGCCATAGCCGCCCGCTGCACAAGGGTGTTCCCGGCGCTGCTGGTTATGGGCATGGCGGTGATGATAGTGCTTCAGGCACTGTTCCACATGGCTATCGTCACCGGCGTATTCCCCGTGTCAGGGCAGCCGCTGCCGCTGATTTCCAAAGGAGGTTCCTCCATTATATGCACCTCCATAGCTTTCGGCATCATGCTCTCGGTAAGCCGCTACGCGGTGCAGACGACACAGAAGCGCGAGATTGACGCCGAGATAGAGCAACTGCCCGAAGAGATGACGGCAGCCAACCCCGGGAGGCTCGGATAAACCGCGTGACGATTCACCCGGCATAATGAACAATCCTCGGGCTACAGACATTGTTAATAATGATTAATACGAAATGAAGGTTCTAATTTCCGGTGGAGGCACCGGCGGACATATATTCCCGGCACTTTCAATAGCCAATGCAATGTGCCGGCTCTATCCCGACACAGAGATTCTCTTTGTCGGAGCTTCGGGGCGCATGGAGATGGAGCGTGTGCCGGAAGCCGGATATAAAATCGTAGGACTGCCGGTTGCAGGGTTCGACAGGCGCCGCCTATGGCGCAACTTCGCCGTACTCGCGAAACTGTACAAAAGCATGCGGATGGCTAAGAAAGTGTTGCGCGACTTCGACCCCGACATATGTATCGGCGTAGGCGGATATGCCTCCGGCCCGATGCTGAAAGAAGCACAGAAGAAAGGCATACCGACTCTGCTGCAGGAACAGAACTCCTATGCGGGCGTCACCAACAAGCTCCTGGCCCGCAAAGCAAAAGCCATATGCGTGGCCTACGAGGGGATGGAACGTTTCTTTCCGGCCGAAACAATAACCCTTACGGGCAACCCGGTACGCAAAAACATCATCGCCACCGGGCTCAACAAAAGCCGGGCCAAGGAACAGATGGGGTTCGACCCGGAGCGTCCTTTGGTGGCAGTGGTCGGAGGAAGTCTGGGGGCGCGTACGCTAAACGACTCTATGAAGGCCGGATTAGAGGCTATTCTTGAGTCGGGAGCCTCCGTGTTATGGCAGACCGGGAAGTTCTATGCCGATGAATGTGCCGAATTTGAGAAGCAGTTCCGCCGCAACCGGCCCGACATAACGGAAGAACGGTTGCAAATCACCCCGTTCATATCGCGCATGGATCTCGTATATAGCGGTGCCGACCTCCTTGTGTCCCGCGCCGGGGCCTCGACCATCTCCGAATTGCAGATTGTAGGTATGCCCGCGATATTAGTGCCGTCGCCCAACGTGGCCGAGGACCACCAGCGCAAAAACGCCGAAGCCCTTACTCGCCGGGGTGCAGCCGTGATGGTGCTCGATGCCGATGCCCGCGCCAAGCTGGCCGGCGAGGTGGTGCGCCTGCTTGCCGATGAAGAAGCCCGCGCCGGGATAGCTTCGAACGTGGCCGCTATGGCTCTTCCCGGAGCCGATGAGATAATAGCCCGCAAGGCGCACGACATAGCCGCGAATTAGCTCCGCCCGCTACGGCATAAAACCGATTATTCCACAAACGATATAGCTCATAAAGCACAGCAGCAATGATTTATTCTCACATATACTTCGTAGGCGCAGGCGGCATAGGGATGGCCGCCCTTGAACGCTACTTCCTGACCGAGGGATATTGCGTGGCCGGTTACGACCGCACCCCCTCACCACTGACAGACAAATTGCAGTCAGAGGGTGTGGAAATCACATTCACCGACTCCGCCTCGGAAATTCCCGATGCCTTCCGCGACCCGGAGCATACGATGGTGGTCTATTCCCCGGCGGTACCCGAATCCAACAATATACTCACCTACTTCCGTGAAAACGGGTTCGAAGTGGTGAAACGCGCGCGCCTCTTGGGAGAGGTGACACGCAACTCTCGCTCGCTGTGCTTCGCCGGAACCCACGGCAAGACCACCACATCGTCAATGGCCGCATACATCCTGCAACAACAGGGTACGCCGGTGAATGCCTTCCTCGGCGGCGAACTGCGCAACTGGGACTCCAACTTCCTGCTCACCCCCGGAGCCGACATAAGCGTAGTAGAAGCCGATGAGTTCGACCGCTCCTTCCACGAACTCTCCCCCTATGTGGCCGTAGTCACGGCCACCGACCCCGACCATCTCGACATATACGGCACCGAAGAAGGGTATCTCGAAGGGTTCGCCCGATTCACCGAACTTATACGCCCCGACGGCGCCCTGCTGATACATGAGGGACTGAAACTGAAACCGCGCGTCCCCCAAGGGGTGAAGACTTACACCTACTCGCGCGACAAGGGGGATTTCCACGCCTCCTACATACGCCACGGTCACGGCTGCATATCGTTCGACTTCGTTTATCCAGGCGGCACGATAAGGGGCATCGACCTCGGCGTACCCGTAGAGATAAACATCGATAACGCCGTTGCCGCCCTGGCCGCAGTCTATCTGACCGGCACACTCGATGCCTCGAAGGCACGTACAGCCATGGGGTCGTTTCTCGGCGCCAGCCGCCGCTTCCAGTTCTGGCTCAAAGAGGGGGGAGAGAAAGGCCGTGCCATAATCGACGACTACGCCCACCATCCCGACGAACTGGAAGCAGCCATAAGCTCTGTGCGCGCCCTCTACCCCGGCCGACGTCTTACCTTAGCCTTCCAGCCCCACCTATACAGCCGTACGCGTGACTTCGCCCCCGGCTTTGCCCGGGCACTGTCGATGGCCGACGAGGTATTCCTCCTGCCGATATATCCCGCCCGCGAGGAACCCATACCCGGCGTAACCTCCGAAATTATACTACGCGACATAAATTGTGAAAAAAAACACCTTGTCGCCTACGAAGATTTGCCGGAAACGCTAAAAAACAGTAACTTTGAAATACTTTTGACCGCCGGTGCAGGCGACATAGCCAACCTGCTGCCAAAGATAAACGAGCAAGTAAAGCAGAAAGACTGACAAAGCCCTTAGGAGGATCTGAAATTGGAAAAGACGTCCGTCATACGATGCCTGCTGGCTGTGGCACTCACCGTCTACCTGGTGATGGCCCTGGTACTGTGTTCCGACATGGCGGCTTCCGCACGTTGTGCCGGGTTCGACATAGCCGTGAACGATGCCCCGGGACAGCCCGGCTTCGTCACCGAAAGCGAGATACAGCGCCTGCTTAAAGAATGGAAACTTGACAATGCCGCAGGCCCCGCAGCGAAAGTCAACACCCGGGCCATCGAAGAGAGGCTCAACGCCGTCCCGAACATAGAGAGCGCAACCGTGCAACGCATGCCCGACAACAAGATACGTGTACGCGTGACACCGATGGTACCCGTAGCCCGTATCTTCAACTCAAAGGGCGCATCCTACTATATCAACCGTGACGGCAAACGGCTCACGGCAAACTCGCGCTATCGGATAGACGTTCCAATCATCGCCGGCGACTTCGACAAGAATCATCCCGCCACGGCCATACTGCCGCTGGTGGAACGGCTCGAGAACGACCCCGACTGGAAAGCCATAGTATCGCATTACCGCGTAGACCCCTCCTCACGCGACATAATCCTCGTGCCGATGATTCGCGGCCACGTGATAAACCTTGGCGACACCTCGGCGCTTGACTCCAAACTCGCAAGGGTGATGACCATGTATCGCAAGGTGCTCCCCCTGAAAGGATGGGAATATTACGACACCCTGTCGGTGAAATGGGGCGGACAATGCGTGGCCACACGCCGCGACAAGGTCATTCCCCAGTCAATGATACTCTTCGACCAGGAAGGTGAGGCCGAGACCGACAACATCGATGCCATGCTGGTATCGACAGCCTCCGACACGGTGCACTCCACCACCCCAGCCTATGTAAACTAACCCCCCACCCAACTCCTAAATATAATGTCCGAAAGATATATAGTAGCCATCGAAATAGGAAGCTCCAAACTACGCGGAGCCGTAGGCACAGCCGATGAGACGGGTATGCTCGACGTACTCGCCGTAGAGGAAGAGAAACTCACCGGAAGCGTACGCTACGGGTGCATAAACAACGTGGAGGTGTCGAACGCCATCTCCCGCATATGCCAGCGCCTGGAGGAATACCCCCGCATCGCCCCGCGCACAATAAAGGGTGTGTACGTAGGACTGGGCGGACGCTCCATGACCTCCACGTTGGTCGATGTGGAAGCCCGTCTGCCGGCCGAACTTGAGATAACACGCGAGATAATAACCGACCTGCGCAACCGCGCAGCCCACAATATCCCACAGGAGCGCGATGTGGCCGAGGTGGTGCCTGTGAAATTCACCGTCGACAACAAGACACAGGCCAACCCCGTAGGCTCATACGGCACCTCCGTAGGGTCGCGTATGTGCGTAGTGTCGTGCCAGCCGGTGATAAAGCGCATGATACGCCGTGTGCTTTCCGAACGCCTCGGATTCGAAATCAACGGCTACGTCACGCGCCCCCTGGCCGAAGGCTCCCTCGCCCTCACCGATGATGAAAGGCGACTGGGATGCATGCTCGTAGACTTCGGCGCCGAGACCACCACCGTGGTAATCTACAAGAACGGCGCCCCCGTATATGTGGCCACCCTGCCGCTTGGTTCACGCAACATAACCCTCGACCTCACGGCCCTGAACTACATAGAGGAACGGGCCGAGGAGATAAAGAAGGTATCGGGCAACGCCATGGGTGCCGAAACCGGACGCCGCCCCGGCGCCGACGGCATCGACTATTCCGAGGTGAACAACTACGTCCACGCCCGAGCCGCCGAGATTGTCACCAACATACTGACACAAATCGATTATGCCGACATGCGCGCCGCCGACCTCCCCGGAGGCATCATACTCGTAGGTGGAGGCTCCCGCCTGCGCGGCTTCAACGAACTGCTGGCCCAGCAGAGCAAGATGAAGGTACGCATGGGCACCACCCAGGCCGCCGTACGAATCTCCGACAGCGCAATCAACCCCGCCGAGAACATCGATGTAATAGCCACCCTCGCCGTAGCCGCCCGTATGCCCATGGCAGAATGTATGGCCGAACCCGAACAACGCCAAGATGCCGACCCTGCCGACTCAGACCCATACGACAATTACGATGATAACGGGGACGATGACGAGGAGACCTCGCGCATCGGACGCCTTGACGAGGATGATGACGAATTCGCCCCGCGCCGTAAGAAAAAGAAAGATAAGGAGACCGCCTCGCGCGACAGCGACAACCACTCCTCGCGCGGATTCTCAATCTTCTCCAGCCTGCGCAAGAAGATAGCAGGGATAATGGACGAAGGCGACGAAATGTAACAACCACACCACACAAGAAGAGAAATTCTTATGACCCCTGAAGATATAGACAAGACAGCGAACTTCATTGACGGACATCACGAGGAAGTGATTATCAAAGCCGTAGGCGTCGGTGGCGGTGGTGACAACGCCATCAACCACATGTACGAGCAAGGAATAGACAAGGTGTCGTTCGTGGTGTGCAACACCGACAAACAAGCCCTCAACAACTCCCCGGTGCCCAACCGTCTGCTCATAGGCCCCAACACAACCAAGGGGCTCGGAGCGGGAAACGACCCCGAGGTGGCCCGCAAGGCGGCAGAAGAGAGTGCCGAGGAAATCGGCAAGCTCTTCGACGACGGCACCCAGATGGTGTTCATCACCGCCGGTATGGGTGGCGGAACCGGCACGGGAGCCGCACCGGTGGTGGCCCGCATAGCCCGCGAACGAGGCCTCCTCACAGTGGGAATCGTAACCATCCCCTTCATGTTCGAGGGACAGAAAAAGATACTAAAGGCCCTTGACGGAGCCGAAGAGATGAGCAAGTATGTCGACTCCCTGCTGGTTGTGAACAACGAGCAGCTTACCGAGATATACCCCGACCTCGATTGGATAAACGCCTTCGGCAAGGCCGATGACACCCTCTCCAACGCCGCCCGCTCCATATCGGAACTCATAACATGCTCGGGAAAGATAAACCTCGACTTCAACGATGTCGACAAGACACTCCGTGACGGCGGAGCCGCCATCATCTCCACAGGCTTCGGCGAAGGTGAGAACCGAGTAAGCAAGGCGATAGAGGACGCTCTGAACTCCCCGCTGCTGAAGAACCGCGACATACTCGGGTCGAAGCACCTGCTGTTCAACCTCTATTTCTCACGCGAGGCCGATGTGCCGTTCCTCATGGGCGAGGCCAACCAGCTTACATCGTTCATCTCCCAGATAGACCCCGAGGTAGACGTAATCTACGGTATCGCCTTCGACGACACACTCGGCAACAAGATAAAAATCACCATCCTTGCCTCAGGTTTCGAACTCGTTATCAAGGGGGACAAGAAAATAGCCCGCAAGACGGCTGAAAGCGCCAAGGAGAAAACCTTCGCCGGAGGATTCCGCGACCGGCGCGAGGAGGCACGTCCTGCTGCGGAAAACGAACAGGAAGCTGCCCGCGCAGCCCTGCGCAACGCATATGGCGAAGACAAAGTTGCCGCCATGGATCGTGAGCGCGACAATCAGCGCTACATCGTGCTACAGCCTGAGCAGTTCGATGATGACGCCGTCATCGAGACCCTCGAACAGGTTCCGGCCTACAACCGCGACCGCAAGATAACCGACAAGATACGCTCCTCGGCCCGCACCGCCGCCGATGCCACGCCCACCATCCCCCGTACCTCGGCCGATACCCCGATACAGCGCCCTTCGGCGCCCGCGCCCGATGATTCCTCCCATATAATCTCATTCTGAAAAAACTACCATCCAAGTAATGCCGGATGGTAGTGGCGCCGGACCTCCGGGACGGCAGGCCACCCGAAGAAGGAAAGCCGGATTAGAAATGCTGACTCCTCTGCAAAAGACAGCTTACGTTTCTACGGCTCCGCCTCTTCGGGTGGCCTGCCGTCCCGGAGGTCCGGCGCCACTACCAAGCTACCCTATATGAGACTGAATGTCAGATTACAATTTGATTACATCCCGACCTTTTCTTATCCTTTTTTAAGAAAAACTCCGTATCTTTGTATCGCTATGTGAAATATCGAGCCGGAACACCTTATCCCGGTCGCCGATAAACCCCGCATAATCCTTTATCAGCCTTGTTGGCATTTCCGTCCTAATTGGCATTATAACGGTATTAAGACTGATAAAAGCCTATCGGCACACATAAGGGGAAAACATATAGCTGATATTTATTTTTGCAAACCATTCTAACAGGCACATCGGCTTGCTATACCCACGGATATACGCAGTGGATTGTTACCGTCACAAATTACAACACCTAAATATACTAACCTTCCTTATTGTTATTTTTTCATGAAAATACAAGGCAAATCCTTGGCGGCATGCATCTTAACCCTACTGACATGCTTCGGCTTCTTCTTAGCCACAGCCGCCAACAAAGACAACCAATCCGGGACATTCACCCCGGCAGGGTCTGACACGGAACTGTTCTCATGGACATACCATAACGACGTCCATGACGATGGCAACTACTATCCGAATTTCTATCTGAAAGTCACCGATGCAGCATTTGCGGAAACGGTAGACAACATCACAGCCATCTGCCAGATATGGAATTCAGAAAATCGGATTGTCGCCGAACCTGCCATCCTCGCCGGTGCCAAACTTAACGATGACTTAAGCACACAAGGGTATTGCCATATCGGCGTGCTTGAACCCGGAACCTACAAGTCAAAACTCATCGTAAAGTTCATGACAAAGTCGGAAGGGGAGAAAATGTATGAGTTCTTCACCGAGCCCTATACGGTCACCGCCGTTGTAGTTGACCCGAACCAACCCTCCGCAAAACTTGACTATGAGATTGTCGACGGCAACAAGCTGAACTTCAACGTCACTGTCGAGAACCAAGGGGAACGCGAAATCGAGGCTATCAACGTATGGCTCGAAGCCGGCGGACAGCGCAATTTCCAGCAGACTTCCACAACGGCTCCTTTCTCCGGCTCCATCACCGTGGAACTTGCCGAAGGTGCCGTAGCCACATACTATGTGAAAGCCGAAGTGCTGTTCTCCGACGGCAGCAAAATCGGCGGCAATAACGGCGACAACCCTAAAGTACAAGGCACCGACCAGCCTAAGGAATTCAGAGGGCCGGTAGACACATCCAAACCTTCCGCCGAACTCAGCTACGATATTGTTGACGACAAATGCAACTTCACCGTGGCAGTAGCGAATGAGAAAAACCACCCCATTTCTCAGATCCGTGTATGGCTGGAAGGCGCCGGAGGCAACATCTCCGATGACCGCACCACCATCCTCAAAGACTTCAACGGGACCTATTCTGGCAACTTCACCGGCACTGTTTCAGCCAATCTCAATGAAGGTGTATCAGCCCAATACTGGGTAAAAGCCGAAGTGACTTTTGAAAACGCCGCCTACAACATAGGCGCCAATATGCCGGGCTCAGACATACAGCGCACCTTCATCGGCGGCGAAAAACAGCCTACAACCGAATACGCCCACTCAGAGGAGGGGGAATATTGGGCAGCCATATTTGAAGAAGGCGTCCCCGAGACATGGCCCTATGAGGGAACACCCAAATACAACTATCCTCCCTACGCAGATGGCCTCCCTGAAAACAACCTGAACGGAATCACAGGACGCTATATAAAGATAATTCCCGTAAACGGCAAAGGATATTACGCCCCCAAAGTAACTTACACCATCGGCAACGATGCCGAGGGACACATAATCGGCGAGGTACAGTTCCCCACACCACTTCCCACCGGCTTTGACGCCGCCTTCCGTATCAACAATAACCCCACGCCGTTCAGAATAACTGTCGATGAGGCAACAGGCAAAGGCACGTTCAACACCGGAGACATTGTATATCCCAACCGAACGATTTCATACTACCTCCGCGCCAACATGGCCGATGGAGGCTCTATGGAGACACGCGTATTCGGATATAAGGTGGAAAATTCCAATGCTGAAATAGCCGACAATCTCGAATCGCTGGCAAAAAAAGCGCTTAACGTTGACGAAACTCTCGCGGCACATATATACTGGGTGGAAGCCCACGACTCCAAGACACCGGTCAAAGAAGACGAAGCCAACGAGGAGGGACAATGGAAATTCACATCCCATCCCGTGGATTATGCCAACATAGCCGATGAAGAGTTTTATTTCTCACCTAAGTTCCAATATATCATCGCCAACGATGCCAAAGAGGTTACAGGAGACAATACGGAAGCGCCACTCTACATTGCCTGCGAATTCGAGGAAGGCACCGTAATTCCGTCCAACTTCGAACCATTCTTCCAGATATACGAACTCCCCGAGGAGGCCGCGACTCCCGAACGCGCCTTAAAGGCCGAAGCCAAACCGCTGAGCGGGCTGCTCCCTCTAAACCAGGTACGCGGCGTTGTGAACACCTACCAGGCCGTTACTACCGACAAGTTCCCCACCAATAAGAAACTCGGAGTAGCGTTCCGGTTTCAGTACACCTCTATCATCGCAGGTAACGGCAACTCGGAGACCAATCCCAGGTCATATGCCGTCTCCAACCAGGGTGGAACCGTAACTGGCATCGACAACGTGTCGGCCGACAATGAGGATGCAGACCTCCCCGTGAACGTCTACAACATCCAAGGTATGATGGTGCGCCGTAACGTGGCCCGTTCGGCAGCCCTCGACAACCTCCCCGCCGGCATCTACATAGTCTCCGGCCGTAAATACATCGTCCGTTAACCCTCCCCGATAACGAACCGATCTATCCCTAAGAGGCTGTCTAACAACCAAAGTTAGGCAGCCTCTTATGTTATATGACACTTTTGGCAATGGTAACTTTATAGTGGCGCCGGACCTCCGGGACGGCAGGCCACCCGAAGAGGCGGAGCCCTATAGACGCATCTTATCGGGCAATATCTTTATTTGCTGTA
>CAJUBM010000021.1 GCA_910584735.1 uncultured Muribaculaceae bacterium | reverse complement strand
CTCTTTATTTGATGATTTCTAAACTAACGCGATTTTATCGCACCAGTAGTAATCTCACATGAAGTTGCAAAGACAACTCTATTAGAATCACAAATCTTGCCTTTTGGCTTAAATCCTGAGACTCCCTGCGAAGGCCGCTCAGGTTTTTTTATACCCCTACGCATAAAATTGTCCCTTTGGTCGGAAAACAAGCATAAAAGGGCAATTACGGAATTTTTTCAATAATAAATCTATACCTTTGCGGGGTATTTGAAGGCCATAAGGCCCGTTATTTCCATCGCACTTTTAATCCCTTAATTACTAACCATTTGAAGCTATTGCAGCGATTCGAACCACTCCGATTCTCATATGGACGGTTTAATCGCCGCGCCCCGTTTCATTCCATCACAGCGGTATGATTACAACAATGATTGTACTGTTCGTAATCGGCTATATCGGCATAGCCCTCGAACATGTATTCCACGTGAACAAAGCCACCTTCGCACTGATTATGTGCGGCGTTCTCTGGGCAGTCTACGCTTTGTGCGGCCACGACCCTAACCTGTCGGAAGACATGATTGTGGCCTTAGGCGACACCTGCGAAATCGTAGTATTCCTCATCGGAGCCATGACCATCGTGGAACTAATCGACCGATACGGCGGCTTCAAGATTCTCGTACACCATATCAGCGCGAAAAGCAAACGGGGCCTCATGTGGATTCTTGCCATAGTGGCTTTCTTCCTGTCCTCCATTCTTGACAACATGACCACCACCATAATAATGGTGATGATGCTCCGCCGTATGCTATCAGACCGGCATGAACGTTGGATGTTCGCCTCCGTAATAGTGTTGGCCGCCAATGCCGGAGGAGCCTGGTCACCCATCGGCGACATCACCACCATAATGCTGTGGATGAAGAACTACGTATCCTCCGTAGACCTGATAGTGAACCTGCTCATACCCTCTCTCGTATCCGTAATCATACCCACCTGGATAGCCACCCGCTTCATCAAACCCGCCCCCGTGGAAGCTCTCAACGAATCAGACCAGCGAGTAGGCTATAACCTCTCCGAACACCACTACGGCCTGTCTGTTGCCATACTCATATGCGGCGTGGCCGGACTGCTGTTCGTCCCGATATTCAAGGCAGTCACCCACCTGCCGCCATACATGGGAATTCTTATATCATTAGGTGTGCTTTGGCTCGTAACCGAACTGATAGTACGCCATTATGGTCTTGACGGTAAAATGGAAGGGCGTGTGTCGCAGGTCGTAAAGAGCATCGACATGTCTACCATCCTCTTCTTCCTCGGCATCCTCATGGCTGTAGGCGCCCTGTCCCAGGCCGGCATACTCCATGAACTGGCAGCATGGCTCAACGAAACCTTCCACGAGGTATATATAATCAACGGCATTATCGGCATACTCTCATCTATCGTTGACAACGTGCCTTTAGTAGCCGCGTGCATGAACATGTACCCCGTAATGACCGAGGCAACCGCTGCTGCTGCCGCCGACCCCTCCTATGCCATGCTCTTCGTTGAAGACGGCCTGTTCTGGCACCTGCTCACCTTCTGTGCCGGCGTAGGCGGCTCATTGCTGATTATCGGCTCGGCAGCCGGAGTAGTGGCCATGGGTATAGAGAAAATCTCATTCACATGGTACCTCAAACACATCACATGGATGGCCCTGGTGGGCTATGTGGCCGGTATCGCCACCATCGCCCTTGAAACCCTGTTCATATCCATCTAATCCCCTCACATACACCGAATCGGACAAACAATCGGCCCTGCGGCAACCAAACGCCGCAGGGCTTGTTATATACTAAGAGCTACATTAAATCGCGTTTGCAACGTAATTACCAAATATTTAAGTGGAATACAAAAAACATATACGCAACCTACTCTCCGGAATCAATCCGACACGCCTATTGATTTTGGGGGGAGAAAACGGCTTGCCCGAACGCCGCATACTCTTCGGCTATCTGGCATATATGTTAATCGGCTTCCTGTTGCTTATGCTGCCAATATCATCAAGGAATCCTGACACCGGCTGGCTTGACAATCTTTTCACCTCCGTTTCTGCAGTCTCCACAACAGGGCTGGCAACTGTTGACATCCCCGCTACATACAGCATATTCGGGCAATGCGTGATTCTCCTACTCATACAAATCGGAGGTATCGGCTACATGACTATGAGTTCATATATATTCTTCAGAATATCACATCATGCCGATTACAACAAAGGACTTATTATCAACACTTCGATATCACGCCCTCACGGTATGCCGGTCAAAGACTTGGTAAGCAACATAATCCACTTCACATTCGTATTCGAACTCCTTGGGTTCATATCATTCTTTTTCGCACTTAAATCCTCGGAAGTTCCTTTGCCCGGATGGAACGCGTTATTCCTTTCGGTATCCTCATTCTGTACCGCCGGATTCAGCCCGTTCAGCGACTCATTGTGTAGTTTCAGCAACAATGTAGCCA
Organism: uncultured Muribaculaceae bacterium; assembly: GCA_910584735.1. Classification (GTDB taxonomy): domain Bacteria; phylum Bacteroidota; class Bacteroidia; order Bacteroidales; family Muribaculaceae; genus UBA7173. Next base: position 26,707 of record CAJUBM010000021.1, on the reverse strand, counting down.
TAAACCTTACCGTGGCAGTCTTAAGTTATGCGGGCGCTATGGGCTTCATCGTAATCACTGACATTATATACAAAATAAGGAAACGCCACTACTCCCTGACATTCACCAGCAGGGTAATAATAATAGTAACCGCCATTATGACCATAGGGGGTACGGCCATCCTCGCTTTCAGTCCTGTTATGGAGACTACACCCGACTGGGGACACCGACTTTTCATGTCGTTCTTCCAGACCATGTCGGCAATGACAACCGTCGGCTTCAACACCGTCGACCTTGGCGCACTTAAAGTTGGCCCGATACTGATATTCTCCCTCATAATGTTTATCGGCGCATCACCGTCCGGCACCGGGGGCGGTGTGAAAAGCACATCCGTCTCAGCCGTATGGGGCTTCATCGTCTCAAAACTCGGATTAAGGAAGAAAATCACATTCCTAGGCCGCGAAATTCCGCACTACCGGGTTGAAACCGCACTGACAAGCATACTTGTCTATGGATTCATGATATTTCTCGGCTGTATCGTACTATCTTATTGCGAACCTTTCCCATTGTCCCGAATACTCTTTGAAGCGTCCTCGGCAATAGGCACAGTGGGATTGAGCACTGGCATAACATCCGAACTTTCGGCAGCAGGCAAAATCACGATAATTATGCTTATGTATGTCGGACGTATCGGTGTGATAACATTCGGCACCGCGCTAATCGGCAGGTTGAAAGAAAAAAAGAAAAGCGTCCAAAAAGAAGACCTGGCTGCCTGAGGCAACCGCTACAGACCGATATGCCCGACTGCAAAACAAATAATTTCGGCCGGTTAGTATAAAATAATTTTGAACAGTTACCTAAATATTATCCTAATATGAACGACAGATTATCCTACGAGGAAAAGAAAGAACTTCCCGACAGCGTTTTCGGACTTCCCGAACGCCGCGAATACCCTATGCCTGATGCCGCCCACGTACGCGCCGCAGAAGCCTATTTCCGTTACTGCCCGGAAGACCTCAAGCCCAGGCTTGCCCGTGCAATACTTGCCCGTGCCAAAGAGTTCGGGGTCGATGTGGAAAGCCCAACCGTGCTCTCCTACGCCCAAGAATAACCATGATAAGATTTAGCGGCGTGTTGGAAATCCAACACGCCGCTAAATCTTTGTGGCGGGAGGAGGACTCGAACCTCCGACCTTTGGGTTATGAGCCCAACGAGCTACCACTGCTCCATCCCGCAATATATCTATGTCGTTTTGACGAGTGCAAAGGTACGAACTTTTGCCAAACCGGCAAAACAAATCGCAGATTTTAATGTTAATATTCATTAATAAAATAATGAGACAGCCGGACTATAAGCCGGGTTATGTAGGCAATCGCTTGCCTGTCCGTCATTTATCTATACGCCGTGTTGCCACGGTCGCTAACCGGTTCCTCCTCCGGGCCATCGATATGTCCCATCATTACAACATTTCTATGAATATCGTATGAGTCGGCATATACCGATGCTTCGCCGTTCAAAAAAACCAAGCAGCAGTCTACCCCCCGGCAATGGACGAGCAGCCCTTAAATGCCGGTATACTTGACCTTGCAACCCATAGGACGTGCGGCACACCATCTCACGGTGGCGCCCGGTGGGCTCTTACCCCGCCTTTTCACCCTTGCCTCCAGGTCTGCACGAGAGAAGGAGGCGGTAATTTTCTGTCACGTTGTCCCTGCGGTCGCCCGCAGCTTTCCGTTAGAAAGCATGGCGCTCTGTGTTGCCCGGACTTTCCTCTACCCCCGCGCGGGGAGCAGCGACGGACCGTCCGACTGCCTCAAAATTAGGGCAAAGTTACGAATTTTTGCGCATACCGCGCCCATTATCCGTCTAATTTCGTAACTTTGTAAGTATGGAAACTCAAAATACGGAAGCCCGCATCACGGCGGCAACACGCAAGCTCGTCACATCCCTGCGCACGGCGCGCGGACGGCGCGAAAACTCGCTGTTCGTAGCCGAAGGTCAGAGGTGCGTGTTCGAAATCCTGCCGTTTTTCCATTGCAGGTGGCTCATAGCCACCGATGCATGGTTTCAGACAAATATAAAAATGCTCCCTCCCGGAGTCAAAGTACTTAAGGCGCGACCGGACGAGATGGAACGCATGTCGTCAATGCAGACGCCGCAAGGAATATTGGCCGTATTCGAGATTCCCGAGGGACATGGAGGAAACAGAAACATACCCGCACCGCGACCCGGTTCACTCATCCTCGCCCTTGACCACCTGCAGGATCCCGGCAATCTCGGCACCATAATACGCGTGGCCGACTGGTTCGGCATACGCCAGATATGGGCATCGTCCGACACGGTTGACATTTACAACCCCAAAGTCGTACAATCAACCATGGGGGGACTGGCCCGGGTAAAAATCCATTACTGCGACCTCCCCGAAACACTTGCCGAAGCTACAAAAAACAGCATCCCGGTCTACGGCACATTCCTTGACGGGGAGGACATCTACACCACTCCCCTCTCACCTGCCGGGATAATCGTGATGGGGAACGAAGGCAACGGCATATCGCCTGCTGTAGAGCCGCTCTGCAACCGCAGGATAAAAATCCCATCCTTCCCCGCCGGTGCCACGAAGGTAGAATCGCTTAACGTCTCTACAGCCACCGCCATAACCGTGGCCGAGTTCCGACGCCGCACCGCGCAATAGCCTTACCACATAACACCACTGAACGCCTACCGACACATGGCACGACTGAAAGAAAAAACCATATGGTTCTGCACCGAATGTGGTGCAGATTCCCCGAAATGGGAGGGACGCTGCCCCTCCTGCGGTGCCTGGAACACTATGGTTGAAGAGAAAGTAACCACATCGTCAACCACCGCAGGGAAAACAAAATCCCGCAGAAGCCTCGCCCCTACCGGGAAGCCCCGCCGTGTCTCCGAGATAGAGACCACGGACGAGCCGCGAATAATGATGCCGTCCGACGAACTCAACCGCGTACTCGGCGGAGGGCTTGTTCCCGGTTCCATGGTGCTGGTCGGAGGGGAACCCGGCATAGGGAAATCCACCCTCGTACTCCAAAACATACTGGCCATACGCTCGCGGAAAATATTATATGTATCGGGCGAGGAGAGCGCGGTGCAGATACGCATGCGGGCCGACCGCATAGGGCGCGTGAGCGACAACTGCTACATCGTCTCAGAGACATCCCTCGAAAATATCTTCACCCACATAGCCGACATACAGCCGGAACTCCTCATCGTTGACTCCATACAGACCGTGGCCTCCGACGCCATAGAGTCTGCCGCAGGCTCCGTAAGCCAGGTGCGCGAATGTGCCGCCCGGCTGCTGCGGTTCGCGAAGGAGAGCGGGGTGCCGGTGCTGCTGATAGGGCACATCAACAAGGAAGGCTCGATCGCCGGCCCGAAGGTGCTGGAACACATAGTAGACGCCGTATTGCAGTTCGAGGGGGACCGCCAATATATGTACCGCATACTCCGGGCCATAAAGAACCGTTTCGGCAACACCTCCGAGCTCGGCATCTACGAGATGTGCCAGCGCGGGCTGCGTGAGGTAACCAACCCGTCCGAGATGCTTATGTCGCAGCAGGGGGAGGCACCACTGTCGGGATGCGCCATCGGCGTAACTCTCGAAGGGGCACGTCCGTTCCTTATCGAGGCACAGGCACTGGTAAGCACCGCCGCATACGGTACCCCGCAGCGCTCCGTCACCGGTTTCGACTCCAAGCGCATGAACATGCTCCTTGCCGTCCTCGAGAAACGGGTCGGGTTCAAGCTGGCCCAGAAAGACGTGTTCCTCAATATCGCCGGAGGGATGAAGGTAGCCGATCCGGCGCTCGACCTGGCCGTGATAGCCGCCATATTGTCGAGCAACGTAGACATGGCTCTCCCGTCAGGCATATGCCTCACAGGCGAGGTGGGACTGAGCGGAGAGATCCGTCCAGTCACACGCGTGGAACAACGTATCCGCGAGGCTGAAAAATTAGGAATGTCGGCCATCATCATACCGCGAAACTCCCTGAAGGGCGTAGACCTCTCAAAACTAAAAATCGAGATAACAGAGGTAGCCAAGGTGGAAGAAGCGTTCAGGAAGCTCTTCGCCTGAGGTTTGTAGCGCCCGCTATTTTCGCCCGCTACATGCTGTTATCCAAATAAATTAATTTTTATTTCGCCACGAACGCAACTTTTCGTATCTTTGGGCGTCAAACCTTTCGAGACCATGAAAAGGCCGGCGATGAGAGGCATACACTCCTTTCGCACCACTAAGTAAAGGCCGTTCTCATACATTATGCAATAATCAGTTTTAACTATATTCCAACAAGGAAAATGAAGAAAATGTTATCCAGGGTGCTGTTCCTGTTAATCGGACTTGCCACCCTCACCACCACGGCACACGCCCAACAGATGGAGCAGCTTCCTCCCGACCCGCAGGTACGCATAGGAAAGCTCCCCAACGGCCTCACCTACTACATCCGACACAACGAGACCCCCAAAGGACAGGCCGACTTCTACATTGCCCAGAAGGTAGGCTCAATAAACGAGGAGGACTCGCAGAGAGGCCTGGCCCACTTCCTTGAACACATGTGCTTCAACGGTACCGAGAACTTCAAAGGCAACGAGGTTGTAAGCTGGCTTGAAACCAAAGGCGTAAAATTCGGACAGAACCTCAACGCATACACCGCCGTTGACGAGACGGTCTACAATATATCTAACGTACCCGTAGGCAACGTTGCTGTCGAAGACTCCTGCCTGCTCATACTCCACGACTGGGCCGACGGCCTGCTACTCCTCCCCGAGGAAATCGACAAGGAGCGCGGCGTGATACATGAGGAATGGCGTATGCGCATGGTAGGCGCACAGCGCCTCATGGAGAAGCAGCTCCCCCTGATGTACCCCGGTTCGAAATACGGCGAACGTTTCCCCATCGGTACTATGGAGGTGGTTGACAACTTCCCCTACCAAGTGCTCCGCGATTACTATGAGAAATGGTACCGTCCCGACCAGCAGGGCGTTATCGTTGTCGGCGATATTGACGTTGACCGCGTAGAGGCTAAAATCAAAGAGTTATTCTCCCCAATAAAGATGCCGGAGAATCCCGCAGCCCGCGAATATCCCGCTGTTCCCGACACCCCCGGCACCATCTTCGCCATTGACGCAGACCCCGAAATGTCGAACGCTCGTGCAACCATGTATTTCAAGTCGGACGTTCTTCCCCGCGAACTCCGCAACACCCCGGCCTATCTCATCCAGGACTATGCCATCGACATGATTATCTCCATGCTCAATGCCCGTCTTGACGAACTCGGAGCGAGCGCAGATGCACCCTATGCCGCCGCCGGATCATATTATGGCAACTATTTCGTATCCTCAACAAAGGACGCCCTCACAATAGTAGCCCTCGGCAAAGACGCCAACATCACCCCCTCGCTGGCCGCCGTATATCGCGAACTGCTCCGCGCCCAGCGCGGCGGGTTCACTGTCAGCGAATATGACCGCGCCCGCGAAGAATATCTCTCGAAATTAGAGAAAGCCTACAACAACCGCGAGAAAACCGACAACGAGGTTTATGTGCGCCAGTATGTACGCAGCTTCATCGACGGCACTCCGATGATGGACATCGAGCAGCAGTACCAGATGATGAAGATGTTCGCCCAGCAGATTCCTGTTGACATGCTCAACCAGGCCGTGAAGGAAATGGTTACCGGCGACAACCGCGTTGTCTCTGTTATGCTTCCCGAGAAGGAAGGCACCGTGCTCCCCACCGAGGCCCAGATGATGGAAGCCCTCGCTGCCGTTGACGCCGAGGACATCGCTCCGTTCGTTGACGAGGTGAAAGCCGAGCCTCTGATTCCCGCGCTCCCCGCCCCCGGAACCGTTACAAAGAAAGAGAACCTTGAGAAATGGGGTGCCGAGAAATGGACCCTCTCCAACGGCGCTACCGTGATTGTGAAGAAAACCGACTTCAAGGCCGACGAAATCCTTATGGATGCCCAGGCCCTCGGCGGCACATCCGTATTCCCCGATGAATATTCCGCATCGCTCAAGTTCTACCCTATGGCCCTGCAGCAGCACGGTCTCGGAGACTACACCTATAAAGATATGCAGAAATATCTCCAGGGTAAGCAGTGCAGCGTAGATTTCAACTTCGACCTCTATACCCGCGACATCGAGGGACAGACAACACCGAAGGATCTCAAGACGATGATGGAACTCCTCTACATGGGATTCACCAACTTCAACATCACCGCCGATGAGTTCGCAGCCACACAGAACATGATGACCGGTATCCTCCACAATCAGGAGAGCACTCCCGACTACATCTTCAACCAGGTGGTTTCACGTGAACTATATAAGAATCCGCGCCGCGAACCGATCACTACCGCCGACATAAACGCTGCTTCTCTGGAGCAGACCCTCGATATATCCCGCAAGATGACTGCAAACGCCGCAGACTTTACATTCTTCTTCGTAGGAAACATCGATATGGCTACATTCCAGCCTATGGTAGAGCAGTACATCGCCACCCTCCCCGCAGATGCTTCGAAAGCCACCAAGGCCGCCACATTCCCCGAAGCCCTCTCATTCAAAGAAGGCAAAAAGGTTGTGGCCGAGACCACATCCATGCAGACTCCGCAGGTTTATGTTATGGCTATCGAATACGCCGACATACCCTTCACCGCCAAAGACCGCGCCGCAGCATCCGTTGCCGGCCAGATTCTGAGCCAGCGCATCCTCGAACAGGTTCGCGAGGAATGGGGTGCATCCTACTCACCCGGGGCATATGCCGGAATGTCGCGCGTAGCCAACAAGTACAATTCGCAGGCTCTCGCCTCCTTCCCCATGAAGCCCGAGATGAAAGACCAGGTTCTGGAATATCTTGAAAAAGAATTCAAGAACATGGAGAAAGGCGTAAAGGCCGAAGAAGTAACCAAGGTTACCGAATTCATGGTGAAGAACGCCAAGGAAGCACAGGAGAAAAACGAAGGATGGCTCAACGGCATGGCCGGAGAGGCCCTCAACGGCACTGACACATTCCACAACGCCGTAGAAATCTACTCCACGCTCAAACCCGCCGATGTTGAAGACTTCATGAAGAAAATCAACGCCGCAGGCACATACCGCGTGATACTTCTTGAACCCGCCGCCACCGAAGCAGCAAAATAAACCGAAGTAGCACCTTAAAAAATCAAAGTCGGTGTGGAAAAATTTAATTTTGCCACACCGACTTTGTCATATAACACTTTGGGCAATGGTAACCTTATAGTGGCGCCGGACCTCCGGGACGGCTCCACTATAAAGTTACCTCTGATAATGTCCTTCGTTGGAAAATTGGTGTCTCCTAATTATGACACATTTACTTATATATACTACACTAACTTTGCCAAAACAGCAACACACGCGCCACACGTTCCGGCTCGCAGACGATACGTACCGATAGCGGAAGCCGGGAGGCGTCCTCAAGACACAACGCTCCGGCAAGAGCCGTGGTTATAATCACCCCCTCCCTATCATAGACCGCGTAATAAAGCGCCCCGGTAGCACGGGGTTCGACACGCGCAAGCTCGAAAGTAAGCTCAAAATATCTTTCACCCACCTTATTACAAGATACGGCCCGCACAGTTATCCCCAGCAACGGCTCAATCTCCCGTTCAATCTCTATAACAGAGGTCAGAAAGGCGGCTCTCCGGCTCGGAGAACCTACGGATGACCATGCGTTTTTATCCTCCCCATAGGCAACATCCCACCTTTCGGAAGGCTCGGCAATGATACACTCATCCGTATCCCTACTATCACCCTCGGCGCTACACTCTCCCGGGACATCATAACCCAGCGCCACAGCCACGCCGTTGAACACAAATCGCACCAACCCGGACTGGAACCCCGTATGGATTATGAATTTCTCTATCATCGACTCCACATTCTCATCCCATAATCCGCTTTCTACCAGCCGGGCAACACACCGCGAGTTCACAGCCATGCGGAACACCGTGCGCAGGGCAGGCCTGCCCGAGAAAACACCCTCGGCATCCAACACCCCTACCACAGCCTCCGTACCTAAAAATTCACTGCCATGACGTTCCACTAACAAACCAAGCCCCTCTACAAATCTCATATATTCCAATTTTTATGATTTATCATTCACCTTGCAAAAATACATATTCCCGCAACATCCGGCAAATCATGGAGAAAGTTTAGTAAATATGCATAAAATATTCATGATGTATATTTACGTATCATTTTTTTCGTTACATAAAATATGCATATTATACGTTATCATACTGGATATTATCTCACAAACGCATATAATTAGATAAGTTAAATATTGTAAATATATTCATTGGAATCAAATCTTTTCGTATATTTGCAGTGTGAAAAGGAATTCACCTCCTATTTCACTCCCGGACGCCTCGCCAAGGCGTTTGGCAGCAGGGAGAGATTCAAAAGAAATCGACCCCTACTCACTAAAATTTGAATCTTTAAGAAAAGAAATATATTTGCAGTGAAAGGCAGGCCGTTGTGAAACGCCTTGCTGTGCCGGCCGCCTGTGTTAAGTCACTCTCGGCCGGCACTTTTTTATAAATAAAACTTAACATGCCTCAGAAAAAGCCATCTAACGCAAAAAAAGCCCGGACTTCTTCCAGGAAGAAGGGGGGACGGAAAAGACGGGGTAGTATATATTTGGCCATAACAGTAACGCTACTCATTGCTATCGTATGCCTCGGTTTTCGGCAGGGACGCAATTATCTCGCCACATACGGAGGCAATGACGCGGCATGGGTATACATCCCGGCCGGAGCATCACCCGAGGCCGTAGCCGACTCCCTGACGGCCTCGCTTGGAAAAGATTTCGGCAAAAAGGTGGCACAAATCTGGGGGGGCGACGTCTCGGCGGCCCACGGAGCATACCGCGTTACCCCGGGACAACGCGCATGGAGCGTGGCCCGACGCATCAACCGGGGACAACAAACGCCGGTAACGGTTACATTCAACAACGTCCGTACCCTTGACATATTGTCGCAACGACTGGACAAACGTATGGAATTTTCAGCCCGGCAATTCCTCGCAGCCTGCGATTCGGTAGCTGATTCACAGCATATATCACGCGACACCTTCCCCACACTCATACTTCCCGACTCATACGAGGCATACTGGACCGAATCACCCTCGCGACTGATTGAACGCTTCCAAAAAGCTCACAAAAGATTCTGGACCTCAGAACGCCTCCAAAAAGCCAATAATCTTGGTCTGACACCGGCACAAGCCTACATCATAGCCTCTATTGCCGAAGAGGAAAGCGCCGATCCTTCCGAGCTCGGCAAAATCGGACGTCTGTATATCAACCGCCTGCAACGCGGCATGATGCTTCAGGCCGACCCGACCGTGAAATTCGCCTCCGGCAACCTTACGGCGCGCCGTATCTCCGGCGCCATGCTTAAAACCGATTCGCCATATAACACCTACCGCCATCACGGCCTACCACCGGGGCCTATAAGGCTGGCCTCGGCCTCCACAATCGATGCCATCCTCAACTCCACCCCACACGACTATATATATATGTGTGCCAGCCCTGACTTCTCGGGCACACATAATTTCGCCAAAGACTTCGATACCCATCGGCGCAACGCCGATGCATACCGCCGTGCCCTTGACGCCCGGGGCATAAAATAGACCGTCCCGCAATGAACTCCCAATACCCCGCATTACAAAAGCCACGCTTTGAAATCCTTGACGGACTTCGAGGTGTGGCCGCATTGACCGTAGTCGTATTCCATATTTTTGAGGCATATTCTCCCGGACCGGTATATCAGATTATAAATCATGGATATTTGGCGGTCGACTTCTTCTTCGCGCTATCCGGATTCGTAATCGGCTACGCATATGACAGCCGATGGAAATCAATCTCCGCAGGCTCATTCTTCCGACGCCGCCTGATCCGCCTACATCCGATGGTAATATTGGGGAGCATAATCGGATTACTGTTATTCTATTTCGCCGCCGGAGACATATGCCCGTCAGTAGCACATACCACTCCATCCAAACTCCTTATCATCTTTGTATTAAGCTGCCTTCTTATACCGGCTCCTTCTACCCTTGACGGCAAAGGCTGGGGCGAATCATACTCCTTGAACGGCCCTATGTGGTCGCTTATGTACGAATACATCGCCAATATCCTTTATGCGGTAATAATTCGACATTTCCCAAAATGGCTGTTGGCCACTTTTGTCCTACTATGCGCGGCCCTGACAATTGACGTCACTATGAATATTGACTTATTCAACCTGCTGCAAGCACGTATATACCACGTAAATACAATTATTGGAGGGTGGTCGCTTTCCGCCGACCAACTCTACATCGGCTCGGTTCGTCTTCTATATCCGTTCTTCTGCGGTTTGCTTATTTATCGCACAGGCATAAGGATACGACTGCGGGGAGCCGCCTTATGGTGCTCGATCGCCGTAGTTGCCATGCTTGCCATGCCGCGCCTCGGAGGAGAAACTTACATGTGGCAGAACGGGCTATATGAGGCCGTCTGCATACTCATATTCTTCCCGGTCATAGTAATGACCGGGGCCGGAAACCGCCCCAAGAGCATATCAGCCACCAAGGCATGCCGTATACTCGGTGAAATATCATATCCGCTGTATTTGGTACATTATCCATTGATATACATCTACTTCAAATGGGTTCGCGAAAATGAAGGCGCACCCCTTTCCATACATATATTCTCAGGAACAGCAATCTTCATACTTTCCGTAGCATTAGCATGGGCTGCCTTGAAACTTTATGATGAACCATTGCGCCGCTATCTTCAGAAACGCTTCCAAAAACCGAAGAAAGCATGAAATACCATACCTTACACATGCCTTCATAAGAAAGACACGAATCGCAAACCATCACGCATAAAGAGATTGATGCATACGTATGACAGATAAAAATTCAATTTGGGGAATTAAATAATAATCCTTACCTTTGCATCCGAAAAATGTTCCCGTAGTTCAATGGATAGAATATCGGATTCCGGTTCCGACGATTAGGGTTCGACTCCCTACGGGAATACCAAGCAAAATCGCAACCGCCTATAAATAAGGTGGTTGCGATTTTGATTATACCGTTTCTGACTACCTTCTTGGGAATCAGTAGCCCGACGGGGTGCGGCGGGTGATAGCGTCCAACATCAACTGCAGACGGGCACGAACCCCCTGGAGACGGCGCACGGCATCGGCGCGGCGCGACACGCCATCGGCATTTATACGCATCTGCTCGCGGGCAGCCTCGATTTTAAGCCCTTTCTGCTTAACAAGGTAGTGGACCATGCGTAGCTTCTCGATGTTGCGGGGGGTATAGAAACGTGTGCCTTTGTCGTTGCGCATAGGGGCCGTATCCGGGAAGCAACCTTCCCAGAAACGCAAGGTGGAAGGGGGAACGCCCAGCAATTCCGACACTTCCCGTATTTTATAGTATTTCTTATCAAGTGAGTCCATCGGTTTTGCAAAAATACGGAATTTTCCTTAATTTTGCAGGTTGAAAACAGAGTTATCCGCAAAAAACAAACGTACCATAGCATATGAGCAACAAACCGATGACCGCAAAAGAGATACGCGAGTCATTCAAGCAGTTTTTCGCCGGAAAGGGGCATCAGATCGTACCCTCGGCCCCGATGGTAATAAAGGACGACCCCACGCTGATGTTCACCAACGCGGGCATGAACCAGTTCAAAGATATTATCCTTGGCAACAAAGCCCCGAAATGGACACGCGTAACCGACAGCCAGAAGTGCCTGCGCGTAAGCGGAAAGCACAACGACCTGGAAGAGGTAGGACTTGACACTTACCACCATACGATGTTCGAAATGCTGGGAAACTGGTCGTTTGGCGACTACTTCAAGAAAGAAGCCATTGACTGGGCATGGGAATTCCTTGTCGACGTACTCGGCCTCTCGCCCGAACACCTCTATGCCACCGTATTCGAAGGAGCCCCGGACGAGGGACTTTCACGCGATGACGAGGCGGCATCGTTCTGGGCCAAGCATCTCCCCGAGAGCCATATAATCAACGGCAACAAACACGATAACTTCTGGGAAATGGGTGAGACCGGCCCGTGCGGCCCATGCTCGGAAATCCATATAGACCTACGCAGCGACGAGGAACGTGCAGCCATACCCGGCGCCGAACTCGTAAACAAGGACCATCCGCAGGTGATAGAGATATGGAACCTCGTGTTCATGCAGTACAACCGCAAGGCCGACCATACCCTTGAGCCCCTCCCCGCCAAGGTTATAGATACCGGCATGGGATTCGAACGCCTGTGCATGGCCCTGCAAGGGAAGACATCGAACTACGACACCGATGTATTCACCCCTCTAATCAGCCGCATAGCGCAACTTTCAGGTAAAGAATACGGACGCGACCACATGACCGACGTGGCAATGCGAGTAATCGCCGACCATATACGCACAATCGCTTTCTCAATAGCCGACTCCCAGCTGCCCTCAAACGCAAAGGCCGGCTATGTGATACGCCGAATACTGCGCCGTGCCGTACGCTATGCCTACACATTCCTTGACCAAAAGGAAGCCTTCCTCTACAAGCTCATAGACACCCTCATCGAATCAATGGGTGAGGCATATCCCGAGATAGCGAAGCAGAGAGAACTTATAATGCGTGTAACGAAAGAGGAAGAAGATTCATTCCTGCGTACACTCGACAACGGCATCCGCCTGCTTGACAACGCCATCGCAGCAGCCCGCAAAGAGGGCAAGACCGAGATTTCCGGCAAGGAAGCGTTCACCCTCTATGACACATACGGTTTCCCGCTGGATCTAACGCAGCTAATTCTCAAAGAGAAAGGAATGACGCTCGACCAAGCCGGATTCGACACCGAGATGGCCGCGCAGAAAGCCCGCGCCCGCAACGCCGCCGCCGTAGAGGCCACCGACTGGGTAACCATACGCGAAGGTGAACAGGAGTTCGTAGGATACGACACCACGGAATGTCCCACCCACATACTGCGCTATCGGCGGGTAAAACAAAAGAACAAGGAATATTTCCAGATAATCCTCTCCTCTACCCCGTTCTATGCCGAGATGGGTGGCCAGACCGGCGACCGTGGCACACTTACGGACGGAGACGAAATAATAGAGATTTTCGACACCAAGCGTGAAAACGGCATCGGGGTACACCTGTCCAACCGCCTGCCATCGAATCTCGAAGCCACATTCGAAGCCAGGATAGACACCAAGGCCCGCCGGGCAACATCGGCGAACCATACGGCGACCCATCTTCTCCACCATGCCCTGCGCCAGGTGCTCGGAACGCACGTAGAGCAAAAAGGCTCGTTCGTATCGCCCGAAGTGCTGCGTTTCGACTTCTCACACTTCCAGAAAGTCACCCCTGAGCAACTGCGCGAGGTGGAACATTTGGCCAACCGGGCAGTGCGCCGCGCCATCCCCCGCGACGAGCACCGCAACGTCCCCATCGAGGAAGCCCGCGCCATGGGCGCAATGGCCCTTTTCGGCGAGAAATACGGCGATGAGGTACGCGTGATACGCTACGGCGATTCCGTGGAACTCTGCGGCGGCACACACGTTGACAACACCGGCAATATCGGCATGATAAAAATCGTCAGCGAAAGCTCCATAGCCGCAGGCATACGCCGAATCGAGGCTATAACCGGCGAAATGGTAGAGGACGCCATCGACCATATGTCTGACACCATGCACGAGATAGCATCGCTGTTCCACAACGCTCCCGACGTGCTGTCGGCCATCAAAAAAGCCATCGAAGAAAACGCCGGCCTCCAGAAACAGGCCGAGGAATTCATGAAGGAAAGAACCAAGGCTTTGGCAACCCAACTCCTTGATAACGCCAAGAGCATAAACGGCATCAAGGTTGCCATACTCGGCGGCCCGCGCATACCTGAAATCGTGAAGAACGTGGCCTTCACCATACGCGAGCTCTCTCCCGAGAACACCGCGTTCATCGGCGCCACACACGACATGGCCGGGAAGCCACTGCTTACCGTGATGCTCACCAACGACCTCGCAGCCAACGGCATGAACGCCTCCGCAATGGTGCGTGAGGCGGCCAAGGCAATAAAAGGCGGAGGCGGAGGCCAACCCGGATTCGCCCAGGCAGGCGGCAAGGACAAAGACGGCCTTTCAGCCGCGCTCGATATACTCGCCGGCAAACTCCAATAAAAAAGCGACCAAAGAATGAAAACCGCTCTTATAACAGGCGTCACCGGCCAGGACGGCTCATATTTAGCCGAATTCCTGCTTGAAAAAGGTTATGACGTACACGGGGTGATACGCCGCTCCTCGGTAGACTTCCGCGAACGCATAGCCCATCTGGAAGGCCATGAACGCTTCCACCTGCACTATGGCGACCTGGCCGACTCCATGTCGCTGGTGAAAATCATATCGCAGGTACGCCCCGACGAGATATACAACCTGGCAGCCCAGAGCCACGTACAGGTGTCGTTCGATGCCCCGGAATATACCGCCAATGTCGTGGCTTCCGGCGTACTGCGCGTATTGGAGGCCGTGCGGGTGGCAGGGCTTGCCGAAAAATGCCGTATCTACCAGGCCTCGACTTCGGAGCTATATGGCAAAGTGGAGGAAGTGCCTCAGAACGAAAACACCCCCTTCCACCCCTACAGCCCATATGCCGTGGCTAAGCTCTACGGTTTTTGGATAGTGCGCGAATATCGTGAGGCATACAACATGTTCTGCTGTTCCGGCATACTCTTCAATCATGAGAGCGAACGGCGCGGCGAGACCTTCGTGACCCGCAAGATAACACTCGCGGCAGCCCGCATAGCCCAAGGGAAACAAGACAAGCTCTATCTCGGCAACCTATCTTCTTTGCGCGACTGGGGATATGCTCCCGACTATGTGGAATGTATGTGGCTCATACTCCAGAACGACAAACCCGAGGACTTCGTTATCGCTACAGGCGAACAACACTCCGTCAGAGAGTTTGCCACACTGGCGTTCCGCAACGTAGGCATCAACCTACGCTGGGAAGGTGAGGGAATCGATGAAAAGGGAATCGATGAAGCCACAGGGCGCGTACTCGTGGAGGTATCGCCCGACTTCTACCGCCCGACAGACGTGGTGAACCTCCTTGGCGACCCCACAAAAGCGCGCGAACAACTCGGATGGAATCCCACGCGCACATCGTTCGAACAACTCGTAAAGATCATGACTGATGCCGATATGGCAAAAGTAGCAGCCGAACGTGCCGGCGAACACGCGCGCACCAATCTGGCGGAATATCTTGAGAAAGGTATCGTAAAATAATAAGCGCCACCTTTTTCCGTTATAAAAACATGGGAAAAGCGAACCGACAGCACCGAAACAGCGGGCGGTGGAAAGCCTTTCGGGGCTTTCTGCTGCCCGGCTCGTTATGGACGCCCCGGTTCTCCATGGCATGGGGAGGCTGCTTCCTCACACTGCTCTCATTTGATATTATCTGGTGTACCATCACCAATTACCGGCCGTTGGGATTCGTCTCCACATATCTTTTCAGCGCCACGTTGGCATTGATAATGGCTCTCCCGGCCTTCATTTCACACCGCAGATGGCCACAACTCCTACTCCTTTTGGCCGTAGATGCCCTGCTGGAAGCCAACCTGATGTACTGCCGTACATATTTCGAAGCAATCCCTCCGGCAAGCTATCTCCTTGCCGGGAACGCCGCCCAGTTCTCTGACAGCATCACATCTTCGCTAAACCTGCTTGACCTCCTCCTGCCTTCAATAGCCATAGCGACAGGGATAGGCATCGGACGTACGCAGAAACCCGACCGGCACCGGGCATGGAGACCATACCTGCTCACATTGTCTGCGGCAATAGCCCTCTGCGCCGTATCGGCCATAACCCACGGAGGGATGATACGGCATATTTCCGAACTGAAGAACGAATGTTACAAGCATGCGTTCCCCCCGGTGCTCTATACACTCCCGTGTAGCTTTGTCGCCGACCTCACAGAAACCATAGTGCCTGTATCGGAGGAAGACCGGGAGTTCGCACACAATATTATAAATGAACGACTTGCACTCGCCCGGGGATATGAGCAAAAGGCGCCTGTTGCCTCCCCTCAGAAACGCGACAACCTTGTATTCATATTCGTGGAATCACTGGAGGCCTGGCCTATCGGCAAGAAAGTAGAGGGCAAGGAGATAACACCTAACATCAACCGATGGCTCTCGGACTCAACCACCTGGTACGCATCAAAGGTATATTCCCAGGCCGGGACAGGGAGAAGCATCGACGGCCAACTGCTTATGACTACCGGACTATTCCCCACGTCAAACTATGTATATTCCATGCGCTACCCCCACTCCACCTTCCCATCACTGGCAAAAGAGCTTCGCCACAGCCTCGGTGCAAAGTCCTATCTCCTTTCCGGCGACCGTGCCAACACATGGAACCAAGGTGTGGTAGCCGCCTCATTCGGCATAGATAACCCCATGTACCGAAACAACTGGGACTGCTCGGAATATTTCGGTAATACCCATAACCCTACCGACAAATCGCTATTCCGCCAAATCGAGGCTCGTATGCGTGCCGGGGAAATCTGGCCGGAAGGGGAAAAAGCCATCGTGGAAATCGTCACCTATTCATCTCATTTCCCGTTCATAATCAATCCGGAAGCCCGCGAAATATCACTGGCCGATACTTATCCGCCCAAACTTGCCGAATACATAACGGCCATAAACTACGCCGACTCCGCCCTTGGGCAGCTTATCGGTTATCTGCGCACACGTTCCGACTGGGACCGCACGATGGTGGTAATCGTTGGTGACCACGAGGGTCTTGCAAGCAAACGCAAAGAAATCCTCGAAAATTCCAAAACCTGGCAAGCCCTGATAGATACCGACACATATGTACCCATGATTGTGCTGAACGCCACCATCCCGGGACACCGCGATGAAATAATGGGGCAAATAGATGTATATTCCACTACACTTGACCAAATGGGTGTCACCCCGGTATGGCCCGGTCTCGGTTTCTCCGCACTTTCGCCCCTATCACAGGCATATGCCTCCGGCGCGCCGGAGGCATGCGGGGTCTCGGGAGACCCCGCCGGACGCGTCTGCCGAATCATTGCAGGGCAGAAGCGGGCAGGCAATGCGATCATTGCCGCAGACATGCTGCGTGACAATTTAAATTACTAATAACTTTACGATGAAACCCCTAACCCGACTATATATATTACTCCTATCCGTCATCCTGTCAGCCATAATCTCAGGATGCCAGAGCGACACCCCCCGACCCGCGCCGGAGAACACGACTCCGCGCACCGTCCTGGTGTACATGATTGCCAACAACAACCTAGGTTACGCCTCGGCACACTTCGACCTGAACGACATAGCGGAAATGGAGATAGCAGCCCGCAACGGAGCGCTCGGCACATCACGTCTCATCGTGTTCCATCATTCCTATACCGATGCGGCATCTCCCCGTCTGATAGAGATTACAGCCCAGGGACAAAAAGTGCTTAAGACGTATACCCTTGACAAGACCTCCGCATCGGAAGAGGTGATGAACCGCGTCATTGCCGACACTAAACAGTTCGCCCCCGCCCGAAAATATGGCATCATCTTATGGAGCCATGCCTCAGGCTGGTGGAACACAGGAGTGGACCTTCACGCTAAGTCACCGCGCTCGTTCGGCTATGATAATTCGCCGTCAAACACAATGAGCATAACCTCTTTAAAGAACGTACTTACCGGGAAAGATTTCGACTTTATCTATTTCGACTGCTGCTTTATGGCTACCGTAGAGGTAGCCTACGAACTGCGAAAATGCGCCGAATGGATGATTGCCTCATCGGCAGAACTCCCTGCCAACGGCACCCCCTACCACCTTGTACTGCCATATCTGATGAAAGAAGGGGCCGACTGCTCCCAGGCCGCCCGCACCACCTTCGAATACTACAACGACCGATACAATCCATCAGCCTCCCCCCGGGAGAATCCCGATGCTTTCGGATGCACATTCTCAGCCCTCTACCTCCCGAATATGGAGCGACTGGCCGAATGTATCAAAGGCATATATGCATCGAAAAAATATCCCGTGACCGAATACGCCACCATCCAGCAGTTCGCGCCGCAGACAGGACGCTGGGATTATTGCGACCTTGACGACTTCATATGCCATATGGACGGCATAAAGGGTGTCGCAGGGGAATGGTCGTCCTACGACTGGTTCGAATCGGCACTCTCCGATGTGGTACGCGGACATGGTTCAACACCCGGAATACACCTGCAAAACACCTTCACGGTAAACTCCCATTGCGGTCTCACCACCTTTGTGCCACGCTCGCCCGATGACTTCGACCGATATAACTACCGGGCACTGGCCTGGTATAGGGTCGTTGCATCCCATATGTTCTAATCATCCAACAGCAATCTAATAATCATACAAATATCGACTATCAATATATGCTTCTCCCATTACAGTCTATAATCCCGGGCCTTACCGACAGCGCCCCAGCAGACACCACCCAGATTTCAAAAGTGGCATCCGACATAAAGGAATTAAAATCCATGTCGTTCGATGACCTCATAGAACGTCTGGCTCAGGATTTGGTGAACTTCGCCATAAACCTTGCGATAGCCATATTGGTTTTCTATGTCGGCAGATTCGTTATCCGCAAAATCTACCGTATAGTAAGCACTATCTTCCTGCGCCGCAAGGTAGACCGCTCTCTTAGCACGTTCGTATTGTCACTCATCAATATCGTGCTCTACTTCATCCTCGTAGTGACAGTGATAGGCATCCTCGGCATAGAGACCACCTCGTTCCTCGCCATCTTTGCCTCTGCCGGCGTCGCAATAGGTATGGCTTTGAGCGGCACTTTGCAAAACTTCGCCGGAGGTGTCCTTATCTTATTGCTGAAACCATACAAGATAGGTGATTATATTGAGGCGCAGGGTTATGCCGGAACAGTGCGAGAAATCCAGATTTTCTCCACGATAATCACCACCTACGACAATAAGTCCATCTCCATTCCAAATGGCGGACTATCTACCGGCTCGGTCAATAACTGGTCGCGCGAGGCATACCGCCGCGTCACCTGGACTGTCTCTATTTCTTACGGCGACAGCGTGGACGCGGCCCGTCTGGCTATCCTTGAAATGTTCGCCGCCGATGAACGCATCGAACCTCTGAAAAACTCTGATGAAGACAACGCCATGGAAATGGTAGGCGAAGACCCCCCCGCCATCCACCACACCGGGGATGAAAACAACTCTGAATCAGATACTGATGCACAGGAACTGCCACGTCCGCGCCGCAGCCTTCTTGACCGCATACTACACCGCCACCGCGAGGTTCGCGATGCGGTAAACGACTGGGAACGCCGCCATCAGGCCCGTATCGAAGCCATGCTCCCCAAGCCGGATTACTCTCCAAAGGTGGTAGTCAACGAGATGGGGGCCTCATCCATCGACCTGCAGGTACGCGCATGGACACGTACCTCGCAATACTGGGATGTATTCTACTACTATAACGAGAAATTCTACAACGAACTTCCTTCCCACGGCATCCACTTCCCCTTCCCCCAACTCGACATCCACCTCGATAAACTCCAGTAACGGCGCATCCCACAGCCTCTAATATCTTGATTATAAAAAATATATGAAATCAAATAATGAACCCACACTCCCATCCGACTACAACGAGTGGCGGAATAAAATAGAGAGTTTGATTCAGACCTCTAAACTCAATGCTGCCTTTCATGTTAATGCCGATATGCTACAGCTATACTGGAATATAGGTAATGACATTCTATTAAAGCAGAAAGAGGCCGGATGGGGTTCGCAGGTTATCGAACAGCTGGCTAAAGATTTATCGAACCGATTCCCAGCAGACAAAGGATATTCCGAACGCAACTTAGGATATATGAAAAAATTCGCATCCATATATCCTGATTTTCCATTTTTGCAAGTACCACTTGCAAATTTTAAGAACAAACCAATTTCGCAAGTGGCACTTGCAAAATTAGCCGACACAAAAGGTACTATTACGGTTCCATTAACCCTGATAAGTTGGTACCATCACATTTCACTTTCATCCAAAGTTAAAGACATTACCGATCTTGCTTTTTACATCTTAGAAACATCCCGTAACGGCTGGAGCCGTGATACCATGATTAGCCAAATTAAGAACGGCTATATGGAAGCTGTCGGGAAAACAATAAATAATTTTAAGACAACACTTCCTGATTTCCAATCTGACTTAGCAACCTACACTTTCAAAGATCCTTATAATTTCAGTTTCTTAGGAACAGTAGCACTACAACGAGAACTTGACATTGAAAAACAACTGGCCTCCCGAATTACCGAATTTCTTATGGAAATGGGGAAAGGATTTGCATTTGTCGGACGTCAATATAACATTGTAATCGATGGGGATGATTATTATATTGATATCTTGATGTATCACCTACATCTACATTGTTACGTTGTGATTGAGTTAAAAGCTGTAGAATTTATGCCGGAATTTGTAAGCAAACTCAATTTTTATATTTCTGCCGTAGACGAATACGTAAAGACTCCGGCAGACAATCCTACAATAGGCTTATTGCTATGCCGCAATAAAAGTGATAAAAAGGCAGAATTTGCCTTACGAGGGATTACCCAACCTATGGGTATTGCCCAATATGAGACTGAAAAACTTTTTCACGATGTAGCATCCGCATTGCCAAAAATCGAGGAGATTGAAAATAGTATTTAATGAAATAATTTAACGTACAAAAAGGCGGAGAGCGACAAATCGTTCTCCGCCTTCACGTTTCAACTATTTATTTATGAGAGCCTTAGTACCTGGTATCACTACCCGATAAAAAGGACGAGGGATGTCAGATAAAAATGCTCTTCAGTTGAGCGTAACAAAATGATTTCCGGCGATATGTGGTTCCGAGGCTTTTATCCCCACAAAATAGTAAGATAACTTTCATATCCCGAGCCGGCTCAAAGGACATTCCCCTCAGGGAAAGTTGACCGTAGATATGGAGCAGGGCTGCCACACACCAACCAAGGCCCTATGGCCTTGCCGTCCCATCTTGTTTTATTACTATAACAAACCGTATGCAGATAAGATGAAGAGAAGTGCGTGAAAAGTCTTTAATTTTTGTTTAAAGCGCCCCCTTAAATTATATTTTTCATCGGTTTAACTTAAAAACGACCGTTATTAACAATTACCACCCTACCTTGCGAATACAATCTGACACGGCGCTCATCAGCAAGGCGCCGCACATGTTCGCCAACAACATCAATTTCCAACGAGGACTCCCGTGCCAGCCCCTCCAAATTCATCCCTTTATCTCCAGCCTTCCCAAGGAGATATAATATAGACCGTTCTATCAGAGCCTTCTCCCCCTCTGCCGTACGGAGACCGCGCTTTCTTCCACGACATACATCGCATTTTCCACAGTCGCATGAAGGCTCTTCGTTGAAATAACGCAACATAGTGGCAACCCGGCACGACGAGGTGTCGAAAACAAAACGCTTCATGGCATCGATGCGCCGCGCCATCTGTTCACGCCGATATTCATAGACCTCACGCGGAAGACGTATATCCCCTGCAGGCTGACGCGAGACAGGGAAAAAGATATACGGCGTTGTTTTTCGAGGGATATAATGCAGCACATGAAGGCGCCCGAGTTGTATCAGAGCCTCACAAACTTTATTTTCGGCAATATCCAGCCTATAGGCAAGCAACGATTCGGACACGAACTCATAGTCGGCGAAAATGCCGGTATACGTGCGCAGCACCATCTGCAACACGGTGTCTACGTCCTCCTCAAGCCTAAGACTATATAGCTCGCCACGCCCCATAACCATCATGATACGCGAACGCGTGGAGGTCTCCTCTATATACTCGATGTATCCCGCCCGGCTAAGAAGCCCCAGCGCACTCACCGCCGGGCTGTCTTGTAGGGAAAAACGGCTTACAAAACGGTCAACTCCGAACTCGAAAAGACGTCCTTCCCCCTCACCCATCCCAACGGACAGAAACACGCATAGTTTCTCATATATCTGCCGTATATAATCTTTCTCAGGAAATGAGTCCGAAAGACGCCGCGAAAGCACCCCCTTGTCATTCTTAGCCGCCAGCACCACGGCATATGACGGGAGGCCGTCACGTCCGGCACGACCCGCCTCCTGGTAATACTCCTCCAAGGCAGACGGAAGGTCATAATGGACCACCAGACGCACGTCCGGCTTGTCAATACCCATGCCGAAAGCGTTCGTAGCAACTATTACACGGGTCTCCCCCGACTTCCAGCGGTTCTGCTTTTCGGTCTTATCCTCCGCCGAAAGTCCGGCATGATAGTAATCAGCCGATACCCCGGCCTTGCGCAGAAAATCGGAAAGTTCGCGAGTACGGCGCCGCGAGCGGGTATAGACAATTGCCGTTCCCTCCACACGCGACACAATATGCAGCAGTTGCTCCTGTTTAAAATCGCAGTAACGGGCTATGTATGAGATATTGTCGCGTGAGAAGCTGCGGCGGAACACATTGCCGCGTTCACGAAACTCCAGACGCGTCATTATGTCCTCGACAACCTCCTCCGTGGCCGATGCCGTAAGGGCCAGTACGGGAGCCTCCGGGAACAACCGCCTCACTCGCGATATGCACAGGTAGGACGGACGGAAATCATATCCCCACTGCGATATACAGTGAGCCTCGTCGACCACTATAAGGCTCACCGGGAGACGTCCCAACTCATTGACAAACGACTGTACCTGTAATCTTTCCGGTGAGACATAGAGCAGCTTCACCCCTCCGTATGCACATTTGTCAAGCGCCAGCCGCGTCTCACGGCGCGTAAGTGCGCTATGCAGGTTGAAAGCATTTATCCCCACCGACTTGAGATTGTCAACCTGGTCCTTCATCAAGGATATAAGCGGAGTAACCACCAAGGTAAGCCCCTCCATGGCCAGCGCAGGCACCTGGAAGGTTATCGACTTTCCACCCCCCGTGGGGAGCAGCCCGAGCGTGTCATGCCCGGCAAGCACGGAATCTATAATCTCGCGCTGCATGGGACGGAACGCACCATATCCCCAATATCGGCCGAGTATCTCCTCAGGGGTCATCAGGCAATTACAATCTCCTTCACCTGTAACTGTATGGCACCGGCCGCGCCATGGTGCTTGTTATCCTCTATGGTATAACAGATGTTCATGCGCCGGCCGGCATGTATGGCTTCGAAAAGATGGGCCTTGTTGAACGCTATGCCGTTGAACACCTTGCCGGACGTATCATCGACAAGCTCCAGCTTGATATGCTCCAACTGGCGTCCCACCAATTTCGACGTGCCGAAATCAAGCACGTTGCGTGTACAGAACACCGGTTTCTGGTTCCCAGGGCCGAAAGGATTGAAACGGCGCAGCGCCGCGATAAATTCCGGTGTAATCTCCGAAAACGTCAGGTATGCGTCTATATCATATTGCGGGCGCAGCTGCCCAGGCTGTATGTTCGCCGCCACATACTCCTCGAACCGGCGTGTGAATTCCGGGATATGCTCCTCCTTAAGCGACAGACCGACGGCATAGGGATGGCCGCCGAAATTCTCCAAAAGGTCGCGCGTAGAATCAACCGCCTTATATATGTCGAAACCCTGCACCGAACGCGACGAACCTGTTGCCAGTCCGTTGTTTAGCGTAAGCACTACCGCAGGCTTATAATATAGTTCCGTTATACGGGAGGCCACGATGCCGATTATCCCCTGGTGCCAGTCCTTGTTAAAGACCACTATAGATTTCTTCCCGGCAAGCTCCTCGCTGCGTTTGGAAAGAATCTCGTTGGCCTCATAGGTAATCCGTTTGTCAAGCTCCTTACGGTCCTTGTTATACTGGTCGATGGCGCGGGCGCGGGCCGAGGCATCGGCAATGTCACGCGACACCAGCAGGTCAACAGCCTCCCGGCCGCTCTGCATGCGTCCCGAGGCATTTATACGCGGCCCGATCTTGAAAATCACATCCGAGATGGTTATCTCCCGCGAGGCAAGTCCACAGATTCGTATTATAGCGCGCAACCCCATGTTGGGGTTGGTGTTGAGCCGCCGCAGACCGTGGTATGCCATAATGCGGTTCTCATCAACCATAGGCACTATGTCGGCGGCTATAGACACCGCCACCAAGTCAAGCATCCCCTCGAGGTCGGTCTGCGGTATGGCGTTGCTGATAGCGAAAGCCTGCATCAGCTTGTAACCCACGCCGCACCCCGACAGGTGGGGGCACGGGTAGGTGCTTCCCGGCATCTTCGGGTTCAATATCGCCACCGCCTGCGGAAGCTCCCGGTCAGGCACATGGTGGTCGCATATTATGAAGTCTATGCCATGCTCGCGGGCATGGGCTATCTCCTCGTTGGCCTTTATGCCACAGTCAAGGATTATGACTAACTTCACCCCTTGGTCGGCGAAATCATCGATTGTCTCCGATGAAATCCCGTAACCGTCCTCATAACGGGTGGGGATGTAGTAGTCTATGTTTGAGTAGAAGTTGAGAAGGTATTTGTAGACCAACGCCACGGCCGTAGTGCCGTCGACATCATAGTCGCCATATACCATAATCTTCTCCTTTGACCCCATGGCTTTGTTAAGCCTCTGAACAGCCTTGTCCATATCGGGCATAAGGAACGGGTCGTGGAGTTTCTTCAGCGATGGGTGGAAGAAGCGCTCAGCCTCTTCCACTGAAGAAACCCCGCGCTGCACCAATAGCTCGCTTATGGGGGGACAGCCGGCGTATTTCTTGGCCAGAGCCGTCTCTATCTTTTGCTCTTCGGGTGTTAGGGGTAAATAGTTCCATTTACCTGTCATTATGTCGTTTTTTTATTTTCTTGACGAAGACGCCCTCACCCTACCAATAAAAAATATAAGGAGTGGGGCGCGGAAAGAGAGTTTGCGACACCCCGCACTATCAAAGTTCGCGGCTCGCTGTAGGAGAGCAGGAGAGAGTCAATAGAGAGTCAGGAGAGAGGGATAATAGAGAGTATTGTAAATCAGCCTCATGCATCGCGGTGTCCCGGCACGTTTCGGAGAGAGCGGGATTCACATTTCCGGCATGATACTATTTGGTGCAAATATACGTATTTTTCCCGACATCTCCACCCCGCTCCCTCCAATAATTTTTCAACATATGCACAGATAAATATTTTTTAATTTCCATAAACTTTATTTGCAATTCCAAAAACAATTCATTATATTTGCGACATCATATTTTCACACCACATGTTCGTCTGACGAACCAACATTCCACGCTGCCACCGCCCCGAGAATCTGACACCCCCACATACCGCCGTTTATCAGCCACCTAACCCATAATATTCCCATCATGAAACATTTTATACTCACTTTGGTTAGTTGCCTCATGGCGTTTGCTTCCGGCGCCGAGGGGTTCATGAAATACGGCCTTTACTACCAAATCTCCGAAGATACGAAAAAGGCGGTAAGCGTAGAGATGCCTGAGGACATCAACGATAAGAACGAGATGACCGAATTCCTCAACAATGTGGAAATGCTGACTATCCCGGCAACAGTCACGGATGATGCTTCCGGCAAAACATATCACGTTATTTCTGTGGGAAACGGTGTTTTGATCGGACTTCCGAACATAACCACTCTGACACTCTCGGAAGGCATAGAGACCATCGATGGCATCGGAGGCTGCCCCGAGCTTTCCTATATCGAATTCCCAGAGACACTGACAGCCATTTATGGCATGTTCACTTTCTCAGAGACCCCCAAGCTGAAGACCATCAAGCTGCCCGATTCATTGGAAATAGTGGATAATTTTTTTATGATGAACACAAATCTTACAGAAATCGTCCTCCCACAAAATCTGAAAATGCTTCCTAACTACAGCCTATCTGATAATCCTGATTTGGAAACCGTCACATTTCAAGGCACCGAGGACATTCTAAGCTTCACTCTATGCAACTTGCCCAAATTGAAAAAAATCATATACTCCAAAGCTCTTGAGAACATAGAGGGAGCTTCTATCTGCCACGCCCCTGCCTTGGAGGAAGTATGGTTTAACGGGAATGGGTCCGCAAAGCAGGTACATATAGCCTTTCAATGTTTTGAATGTGGGGCGAAAAGGATATATTGCAACTACACAACGCCACCCGAGGTAGGCAAACCATACCTGCCTGAAAGCAGCGCCAAATTTTTCAGGGGTGAGGAATGGTGGCCGGAGATAGACCTGTATGTGCCTCGCGGATATAAAGAGGTCTATGCCGAGGCTCAATACTGGGGCAGGATGAATATCCATGAGATGAACTTCCAGAACGACATACAGACAACCGAAACAGACACACCCGGCATAACAGTTGCGCCCGGCGGAATCATAGTCAACAGGGCTCTCCCCTCGGAGATAAAGGTGTATAATATCGACGGCAAACTATACACCCGCCAGACACTCGCACCCCAAGAGCATCTGCCCCTGCCGGCGGGTATCTATATCGTCCACAACAACGGCAATGCCCACAAAGTCGTTGTAAAGTAACTTCCCGCTACGATAAAAGGCGATGTGTCAAAATCCAGATAGACGCCTTCCAAAAAACATTATCCAGGGTAACTTATAGTGGCGCCGGACCTCCGGGACGGCAGGCCACCCGAAGAGGCTGAGCCGAATTAGAAATGCTAACTCCTCTGCAAAGAATAGCTTACGTTTTTCCGCTTCGCCTCTTCGGGTGGCCTGCCGT
>CAJUBM010000020.1 GCA_910584735.1 uncultured Muribaculaceae bacterium | reverse complement strand
GAACCGGGTTTCTTTCAGCGGAACCTCTGTCCCGAAAGCGAGTGCAAAGTTAGGCCTTCCTTCTGTAACCACCAAATTTTTCCACCACTTTTTTCACCCCCGCCACAGCCAGACCTCGCTTCACAAGGCATAAAATCCTATCCGTCAGTATTTTTAATAAATGTTAAAAATATGTCGCAAAACATAACTTTTCGGCGCATTTCTCCATACCCGGCAAAAACAACCTGCAATCCAACTTTGGATAGTATCTAATCCCTCCTAAAGATAATGCGTATTATTTGGCTATGGATAAACCCAAGGAGGTGTTTTTTGATAAGATTTGAGTAAATTTGCATATGCAAAGCATAAGAAACCTTCGTATCATGAAACATATTCTGGAAAAATACATCGGAATCGCGGTGACTTTTATAGGCATGGCAGCTATCAACCCGGTACAAGCCGCAACGCCCTCCCCAACCGGGAGCCATGTAGAATGGAAAAATGAACGCAACGACACCACACGCATAACACATATATTAATAGAGGAGGCCTCCCAACCCCGCCCGGGCAGCTTGTCGCGTATAGGGGAATTATTCGAAGGCACTCCCTATGGCAACGGAATGTTAGAAGGGGATGAAGAAAAGCTACGGATTAATCTTGATTCGCTCGACTGCACCACGTTCGTAGAAACAGTGGCCGCATTGGCACTCACCGCAAGAGAAAATCGCGAGTCATGGCGCGACTTCCTTTACAATATAGAGCGTCTGCGCTACCGTGGCGGCTCGGAACAAGGGTATGCCTCCCGGCTACATTATGTTAGCGAATGGGTACTTGACAACCAATCGCGAGGCAACCTCCGGGAGGTTACGGGGGAGATGCCGGGAGTGCGCTATATGGTGAAGAGCCTCGACTATATGACACGCCACCGGGAAGCGTACCCCTCGCTGGCCGACTCTGCGAATTTTGCGCGGATGAAATCTGTAGAGGGTGGATTCAGCAACTACCGCTATCCCTATCTGAAAGGGAACCAGATGAGTGCCAAGAAGTTAAGGCAGATTATTCGAGACGGGGACATCATAGCATTGACCACCTCCACCCCCGGTCTTGATGTGAGCCACCTCGGAATCGCGGTAGCAGACAGCCAGGATGGGGAAATACACCTGCTGCATGCTTCATCGAAAGAGGGTAAAGTTTTAACCGACCCCCTTACATTGGCCGAATATCTGCGCCGGAACCGAACGGAGGGTATAAGGATAATACGTCTGACGGAATAAGCGGCCTTTCAAAAGGCTACCTATGTATAAAAGACTATCCTTATCGTAAGGCTCATATTGTAAGGCTCCGCCTCTTCGGGTGGCCTGCCGTCCCGGAGGTCCGGCGCCACTACCATCCGGCAACGCGGAGTTACCGAGGAGAGAGCGTGTCAGAGCTATCTCCTTCAGGGATAAAAATCAGGCGGTGTGTCAAAAAATCGAATTTTGACACACCGCCTTAAAGTTATTGCATTATTATGCGGAGGTTATTCCACAGTCCATGTATCGCCGGCAAGCAGCATGGCGCGGAGGGAATCGAAACCCTTGCGGGCACGAACCTCCTCTACCTGGCGCGACACCTCTGCATCATATACCGGGGCTTCCACGTCACGGATTACGCCTACAGCCATCGGGAGTTCCGTACCGTCCATCATGGCAAGCTGCTGATGCACGAAATTAGAGGGGCAATGGGCGTCATGGACAAGCACATCATCGATAGTCCAGCCATCCTGGCCGATTTCCACGGCACGGATAAGGAGGCCGTCGCCTACCAGCCCTTTCTCGTTGTTCTTCCCAAAGAGCATCTTCTCGCCGTGGCGCAGATGTATTGTGCGCTCGGCACGGAATTCCTTGTCGGCCACATAGGCATGTATCCCATTGTTGAAGATCATACAGTTCTGTAGAATCTCCACAACAGACGCCCCCTTATGACGGGCGGCGGCCACCATCACCTCCTGCGAGGTCTGCAAATCGACATCTATAGCACGGGCGAAGAAGTTGCCACGCGCACCGAACACCAGTTCGGCCGGGATAAACGGATCCTCCGTAGTGCCGTAAGGTGATGATTTAGATACGAACCCTCTGGCCGAAGTCGGGGAGTACTGCCCCTTTGTAAGGCCATAGATGCGGTTGTTGAGCAGGAGCATGTTCAGATCCACATTCCTGCGCACGGCATGGATAAAATGGTTGCCGCCTATCGCCAGGCCGTCACCGTCACCGCTCACCTGCCACACCGTCATCTCAGGATTGGCCACCTTGAAGCCGGTAGCCACTGCGGCGGCGCGTCCGTGGATAGTGTGGAACCCATAGGTATTCATATAGTATGGAAGGCGCGACGAGCAACCTATACCTGATATCACAGCGGTCTTCTCAGGAGCCACGCCAAGGGTAGCCATAGCCTTCTGCAACGAATTCAGCACTGCATGGTCGCCGCACCCGGCACACCAGCGCACCGGCTGGTCACTCTTAAAGTTAGCGGCGGTATATTTTGATTCTTCCATCGGAGCGGTTACTTTTTATTAATGATGCTTTTTACTGCCTCTACCAGTTCGGCCACCATGAACGGCTGGCCCTGTATTTTATTGATTCGCTCTATCCGCGTCCGGGGGAAACGCGCCTGGAGATAGTCGGCGAACTGGCCTGTGTTGAGCTCGGCCACTATAACCCGCTTATAGCGGCGCATTATATCAGCCGTATTTGCCGGGAGGGGATTGATATAGCGGAACTGGGCCAGAGCCACCTTGTGGCCCTCGCGGTTAAGCTCTTCGGCGGCGGTATAGAGATGTCCGAATGTGCCACCCCAGCCCACAAGCAGCGTATCAGCCTCGGGGGAGTCAAGAATCACCTCCTGGGCAGGAATATCGTCAGCTATACGCTGAATCTTCTCGCGGCGCGCCAGAACCATAGCCTCATGGTTAGCCGGATCGTTGGAGAGGTTGCCCGTCTTGGCGTTTTTCTCCAGCCCTCCCAGACGGTGCATGAGCCCCGGGGTACCCGGCACGGCCCAATATCGGGCCATGTCGCGCGGGTCGCGCATGTATGGCTGCCATGTGTCGCGCAATTCGTCGGGCACACGTTTGGGCTTTATCTCAGGATATTCATCCGCCTCGGGGATACGCCATGCAGATGAGCCGTTGCCGATAAAGGCATCCGTTAGCATGATTACCGGGGTCATATGCTCGATGGCTATACGTGATGCCTCGAAAGCAGTGGTGAAGCAGTCGGTAGGGCTGAGGGCGGCCACCACGGCAAGCGGCGATTCACCGTTTCGTCCGTAGAGAGCCTGCTGCAGGTCGGTCTGCTCCGTCTTCGTGGGTAGCCCGGTCGAAGGGCCGCCACGCTGCACATCGATAACCACCAAGGGGAGTTCGGCCATTACGGCGAGCCCTATGGCTTCCCCTTTGAGAGCCAGACCGGGACCGGAAGTGGAGGTCACAGCCAGGTCTCCGGCAAACGAGGCGCCGATGGCCGAGCATACGCCGGCAATCTCGTCCTCCATCTGGCATGCCTTCACGCCGAGGTCTTTGCGCTTGGCAAGTTCGTGAAGTATATCGGTGGCCGGGGTGATGGGATATGAGCCCAGGAAAAGGGGGCAACCCGATTTCTCGGAAGCCATTATCAGGCCGTAGGCCGTGGCCTCGTTGCCTTTCACATCGGTATAGGTGCCGGGGCGAATCTCGTCGGTCTCCACGCGGTAGGTCGACACCGATGCGTGTATGTTGTGACCGTAGTCATATCCGGCGCGAAGCACCTTGACATTAGCTTCGTACACGGCCGGTTTTTTAGCAAATTTGGCGCGAAGCATCTTCTGCGCGCTCTCCAACGGACGGTCGAACAGCCAGCAGAGAAGTCCCAGGGCGAATATATTGCGGCACTTAAGCACCGACTTGGCATCCATCTGGGTATCGGCCAACGCGGCCTTGGTCATAGTGGTGACAGGCACCTCTACCACCTGGGCGTTTATGCCGAGTTCCTTTATGGCGTCATCAGTTTCAAACTTGGCTTTTTTCAACCCTTCGGGCTTGAACGAGTCTACATCGGTGATAATCACACCACCTTTGCGCAGGAACTTATAGTTCTGTTTCAAAGCCGCAGGGTTCATGGCTACCAGCACGTCACATTCATCTCCGGGCGTATGCACCCCGGCACCTATGCTTACCTGGAAGCCGCTCACGCCGCCCAACGAGCCCTGCGGGGCGCGGATTTCGGCAGGATAATCGGGGAAAGTAGACACAGAGTTTCCCATTCCGGCCGACACATTGGTGAATATATTGCCGGCAAGCTGCATACCGTCGCCCGAGTCACCGGAGAATCTTACAGCTACCTGGTGGAGCGATTTCACGCGTTCGTTAGTGTTATCCATGAAAACAAATAAAAGGGTAAAGACACTGCGCCTCGGAGAGACATTAGCCTCACGGGGCGATATCAAGGTTAACAACGGCAAAGTTAGCCCTTTTCGCCGACAAAGCAAACGGAAAACCGAAAAAAGATAACGAAATCCAGATTAACGCCCTCCAACAAAAAAACATTGACGATGTGGCTGTGTCAAAATCTAAAAAACACTTCTCTCACTCAAAACGCGGTCACTTTAGTGTTGCCGGATGGTAGTGGCGCCGAACCTCCGGGACGGCAGGCCACCAGAAAAAGCTCAGCCGAATTAGAAATGCTACCCCCACGACAAAGAATAACTTACACTTTTAGGCTCCGCCTCTTCGGGTGGCCTGCCGTCCCGGAGGTCCGGCGCCACTATAAAGTTACCATTGCCAAAAGTGTTATATAACAGAAGCGGTGTGTCAAAATGATTTTGACACACCGCTTTGGTTTATCTCAATCGCTCCTTATGGAACGACATCGGGGTTTCGATTAGCGGATAACCTTGGTTACCTTGTTGCCCTGACGCATGATGAACAGACCACCTTCGGGGTTGTTTACGCGTACGCCCTGGAGGTTGAAGTATTCAACGGGAGCGTTCTCATCGATAACATCGGCAGTAACATCGTTGATAGCGGCGCCGCCGTTGATAACAGCGTTATCCCACTTGGCCAACCAGCCGTAGTCGAAATTGATTATCATCAGAGTACCGAAAGAAATGTTGTCACCGTTCACAGTGGCTTCAACCTTGTATGCTGAGGTATCCTCAACATTGCAGAAGTAGAATTCTGCGGTAGTAGTCTGGTCTACACGTGCCTCGCCACCCAGAGCATCTGTTGCAGTTGCCTGATTGCCGTTAACCTTAAGGTTGAGGGGGTAGATTGTGCCACCTATGCCATAAACATAACGCCATTCAGCGCCGAGACGGCTTGTGGTCTCGATATACAGAGGATAGGAAGCAGCCTCAGTATTCGTATTGTCAAGATACTCTTGGCCGGTAAATGTAGCATTGGGTTTGAACATACCCGGCTCTATAACCCAGTTACCTCTCATGTCAGGATTTAACCACGCCAGACCCATGTCTTCAAACGGGAAAAGAAGGGAACCGTCTTCAAGAAGGAGGAAAGGTATGTCATCCGGATATACGGTAGGCTGGGTACCGTCATAACCGAAAAGTCGCAGTTTATAATCCACACCTGAGTCAGAGAAGAAAGTAACCTGGTTGTCACCTGCGATAACCAGTGCGGCATAAGCCTTGTCACCAATCTGGTACATCTGATATGTAGCCGGAATATCGTTGGCATCCGAGAAGATGAAACCTTTGATGAGGTACTGATTCTCACCCTGACCCTTAACGATCTGGCATGCGGCACCTATCTTGTTATCATTCATTGTTGTAACAGTCATATATTCACCAGCGAGATCTACATTAGGCAGGTCAGCTTTAGGTGCGACTGCTTTAAGGGACTTCGTTGCGAGCGCAGACTTGTTGGAAGCTACGGCCTGGTTGTCCAAAGTGCGAACCTGGGCGAAGTTCTGTGCTGAGAGCATACCCACAGACAGGGCTGCGGCAGCCAGAAGGGAGTAGAATTTCTTCATTCTGTTTAAATATTAAGTGGATTAAATAAAAGTCTCTTTGTCTGATTTGATGCTGGCAAATTTATATACTTTTTTTTAAAACTCCAAAAAAACATTCATGGAAAACAAAAAAAAACAGACCCATATTGCCAAAAAAGTAAAACGCACCCTAAAATTATGCCAAAATTACAGGATTCGGGATAGTTTTATTAACTTTGTAGGAATAAAAAAATCCCGACTTTAATGAGCAACTACCATAATACCACAGGTAAACGATTATTATTCGTATGTCTCGGCAATATATGCCGTTCTCCGGCTGCCGAGGGGGTGATGAAGGCCCTCCTTAGGCAGAAAGGTGAAGAGGACGAATGGGAGATTGACTCCGCCGGAACCGGCAGGTGGCACATCGGCGACCTTCCCGACCGGCGCATGCGCCTGCATGCCCGGCAGCGCGGCCTGGAGTTAGACCACCGCTGCCGCCAGGTGTGCACGGATGATTTCGACCGCTTCGACTACATCATCGGAATGGACTCGCAGAACATTGCCGATCTGCGCGAACTCGCACCCTCCCCCGAAGCCGAGGCCAAGATAATACCCATGGGGCGGTTCTTAGACCCTATCAAGGGATTCGACCACGTTCCCGATCCATATTATGAAGGAGCGGAAGGCTTCGAACTGGTGCTCGACCTGCTCCAAGACGGATGCCAACGCCTTTACCGGGCAGTCACAACCGAGAAATAGAAAGGCCGAGATATGCGCTTATTATATATAATAATGTGTAGCTGTCTCCTTTTCGCAGGAATCGGATGCTCGGAGAACGATGCAGCCCGTGTCCCGGAAGAAAAGGAACTGACCCATCAGGAGATATTGGCGATACTCACCCCCGCCGACACAATATCCGCCCGCAATCCCCATTCCGCCTGCCTGGACTCTATGCCCGGAAAAGGATGCGTGAAGCTCAAAATAAACCGGCTTCCACAGGGATCGCTCGGAAGGTCGTTCAACGACAGCAACTACCTGCATCTCCAGGCCGCTTCAGCTATAGGTATAGCGCCCCTGACCGATCCCCGGAGCGCCTGGCAAGCCGGAGGGAGGCTTGCACGTATCGCCACCTGCGAAGACTATTACATCGACAACCTCACCCACTCGGTGCCATACCTCGTCCCGGATGCGGCCAGACTGTTAGCCGACATAGGACATGCGTTCCGCGACACACTACAGGCGAGAGGTGGAGGCGACTACCGTATAAAGGTGACTTCGGTGCTCCGCACCCCGCGCCTCGTGAGACACCTACGGAGGCGCAACCGCAACTCGGTGGACTCCTCGGCCCACCTTTTCGGCACGACTTTCGACATATCCTATTCAAAATTCATCTGTAACCGTCCCGGCGGGGTGTACCGCACACAGGAGGATCTGAAGAACCTCCTTGCCGAAATAATATGGGAGATGCGCCAACAGGGGCGTTGCTATGTGAAGTACGAACGAAAGCAGTCATGCTTCCACGTAACCGCCCGACCGCAGAACGACGGCAAACCCGGCAGGATGAACTAAACATATTATGAAACCGAACGAACAACAAGATATAAACGAAGTGGCCGAAGAGAGAACGGCAGACAACTCAGGCAAGACATCAAGCCCATGGTGGGAGAAAGTCCTTAAGTGGGCCGGAATCTCCGTGGGAGTGTTAGCAGCCCTCTTCATCCTGATCTGCACACTCATAGTGTGGATTCTCACCCCTGCCCGGCTCACACCCTTGGTAGAGGAACAGGCATCGAAATATCTCGACGCCGATGTCAAAGCCTCCCGGATAGAGCTGACCTTCTGGCATACCTTCCCTAAAATGACGGTAGATGTTGACTCGCTCCGCCTGATGTCGCGCTCGCTCGACAAACTGCCCGACACTGTAAAGAGCCGGCTGCCCGAGGACTACCGCCACCTCCTGGAACTCCGTTCCTTCCACGGAGGGGTGAACGTGCTGGCTATGCTGAAAGGTGACATATCCCTCTATGACGTCACCTTCAGAGGTATGGAGGCCAACCTTGTACAGGTTAACGATTCGGTATCAAACTACGACATCTTCCCCACATCGGAAGAGGCCGACACCTCCTCAGTCTCCGTGCCATCAATCTCGATAAACCGTTTCGAGATTGTCGATGCCGCGCCGCTGCGCTACCGCTCATTGGCGGACTCTACAGACATCACAGTGGCGCTGCGCAACGTGACGCTGCGCGGACACGACGCCCCGCAATACCGTCTTGAAATAGAGGGGAATCTTAAATCGCCGATACTCGAGCAATTCCGCTTCGCCGAACTCTCCTTAGGCGCGCAAGGCATGATAAACTGGGACAGGGAGAAACCTATGGCCATAGGCATCAACGACTTCCTGATGAAGCTCGATGACTACGCCGTGACTATCAACACCAACGTGGATTTCTCCGACACCCCCGAAATCTCGGAGCTACGGGCCGAGTTCGACAAGATACCCCTCCAGTCAGTGCTGGAGCATGCACCGGCATCGTTGCAATATATGCTGTCGCCCCTGCGCACATCCATGCTTGTGACCTCGAACATACAGCTTACACGCCCCTGGAACCTTGCAGACTCCGCCATGCCGTCGTTTGATGCCACCGTAGAGATTCCGCCGTGCGAGATAACCTACGACGGCTACCGCTTCGATGATGTGCAGG
Organism: uncultured Muribaculaceae bacterium; assembly: GCA_910584735.1. Taxonomy (GTDB): domain Bacteria; phylum Bacteroidota; class Bacteroidia; order Bacteroidales; family Muribaculaceae; genus UBA7173. The sequence goes on along the minus strand of CAJUBM010000020.1, from coordinate 20,785 downwards.
CCATGGTCGAAGCCCGTTTCGACGGCTCCGACATAAACGCTTCCACATTCACCCTCAAGGGGATGCACATAAGCGGGGAATCGCTAAACTTCGACCTGGCCCTCTCCGTCACCAATATTAAGGCGGACCCATTAATTGATGGCGCGTTCAAAGGGAGAATCAACCTCTCGCGGCTACCGGGACGCCTCAAGGCCCTCATCCCGCTGGATATATCAGGGCAGATTGACGGCAGATCAACATTCCGTTTCTACATGTCAGACCTTTCCCGCGAGGGATTCCACAGGCTCCATGCCGACGGGGAAATCAACCTGACCGACCTTAGAGCGAGCGACCCGGGGTTATTGAGCGCCTACAGCCGCCACGCGCGACTGCAATTCGGCACCAACCAAGGATTCGTGAAGGACGGAGCCAAGATAGACTCCCTGCTACAGGTTTCGTTGGAAATCGACACCCTCGCAGCCAACGGCATGGGCATGAATCTTGAAATCAGAAGCCTCAAGGCCGGAGTCGGATCGGTGAACCGAGCCTCCTCAGCCGACACCTCCGAAATAAATCCATTCGGAGGGAGACTTTCAATAGCCCGACTGAAGTTCGATGCCCCCGATGACACCATGCGCGCCCGCCTGCGCGATGCATCCATAGGGATGTCGCTCCGGCGATTCAAAGGCGCGGGGCGCTCACCGCTGTTGACCCTCGGCATCAACGCCCGGCGACTTATGTTCGGGCAGGCCCTTACAAAAGTGTCGTTGCGCGAGGCCGAGGCAGACATGACAATACACCTCAACGAAGCCCGCGCCGCGCGCCGCCGGGCAGCAAAAGCCCTTACGGAGGAGCAACGAGCCCAACGCGCAGCCCGGAGGAAGGCACGTCTCGACTCCCTGTCCCACCTGCCTGAAGAGGAAAATGTGGACTTCGATCTGTCACGAAAACAACGCAACCTCCTGCGCCAATGGGACTGGAACGGCCACATCAGAGCCTCGCGCGGACGCCTGGTAACGCCCTACCTGCCACTCGACAACCGGGTTTACAACTTCAACATGCGCTTCAACCAGGACTCACTGTCGATACGCGATGTGGCCCTGCGCTGCGGCCAAAGCGACTTCACGGTCTCGGGCACACTCTCCAACCTGCGCCGCGCACTAACCTCGCGCCGCGACAACACCCTGAAGATGGACCTGCGTCTGAAATGCGACACGGTGAATGTCAACGAACTCGTCGACGCGCTGTTCGCAGGCTCGGCGCTGGCCTCCTCGGCCGACTCCACAATGGTATGGGATGACAACGATTCGGCCGATGCCACCCGCCTCACAGCCATGGCCGACACCGTTGCCACAGGGCCGCTGTTGCTGCCCCACAACATAGACGCCCACCTGCGCGTCCGAGCCGACCATATACTCTATGCCGACATGGTGCTGCACACCTTCCGTGGCGACCTGCTGCTTTACGACGGCGCCCTGAACCTGCGCAACCTCTCAGCCTCCACCGAGATAGGCTCTATCGGCCTCAACGGCCTCTATGCCGGGGCGCGCCCCGACTCCCTGCAATTCGGCATGGGTATGAAGGTGAATAACTTCCGCCTTGACCGCCTTACCTCGTTAGTGCCGGCCATAGACACCATAATGCCTATGATGCAGAACTTCTCGGGAGTTGTGAACGCCGACATTGCCGTCACCACCGACATACTCCGAAACATGGATATCGACATCCCGTCGCTGAAAGCGGCAATAAAAATAGAGGGGGATTCGTTGGTATTGATGGATCCGGCAACGTTCAAGACCGTGTCGAAATGGCTGCTGTTCCGCAACAAGAACCGCAACATGATAGACCACATGGAGGTGGAAGCCGTGATAGAGAACTCATCGATAGAGGTGTACCCCTTCATGTTCGACATCGACCGATATCGACTGGGAGTGATGGGGCATAACGACCTTGCGATGAACATGAACTACCACGTATCGGTGCTGAAATCGCCAATACCGTTCAAATTCGGCATCAACCTCAAAGGGAATCCCGACAAACTGAAAGTGCGTCTCGGAGGTGCCAAGGTGAAGCCGGGCATGGTGGGCGAGCGCCAGCAGATTGCCGACAACACACGCATCAACCTGGTGCAGCAGATTGACAACGTGTTCCGGCGCGGAATCTCCAAGGCCCGTCTCGGGCGCCTGAACTTCGGCGACAACAACCGCCGCGATGCGGCACGGTCGGCTGCCCGTGCGCTCGGCACAGACATGGACGATGACCGCCTGACAGCCGCCGACTCCTTGCAGATGATACGTGCCGGGCTTATCGACAACCCCGATACCACACGCTTCCCGCTACGCGCCACACCGCCGGTAAAGGTGGCCGTACCAAAGAAGAAATAATGCACGAAATGAAAGAAGAACCAGATTACGACATACGCCACGAGGCCTCGAAATCGGACCAGGATTTTGAACGCGCCCTCCGTCCGGGACGTTTTGAGTCGTTTGCCGGACAGGAGAAAATCGTGGAAAACCTGCGGGTGTTCGTAGCCGCCGCACGTATGCGCGGCGAGGCTCTGGACCACCTGCTGCTCCACGGCCCTCCCGGACTGGGGAAAACCACCCTCTCGGCGATAATTGCCAACGAACTCGGCGTGGGATTCAAAGTAACCTCCGGCCCCGTACTTGACAAGCCCGGCGACCTGGCGGGCATACTCACCTCCCTGGAGGAGAACGATGTGCTGTTCATCGACGAGATACACCGCCTCAGCCCCGTTGTGGAGGAATATCTCTACTCGGCCATGGAAGACTACCGCATCGACATAATGATTGACAAGGGGCCCGGGGCACGCTCGGTGCAGCTTACCCTCTCCCCCTTTACCCTCATCGGCGCAACCACCCGTTCAGGGCTGCTCACCTCCCCCCTGCGGGCGCGCTTCGGGATAAACTGCCATCTGGAATATTACGACCACGAGGTGCTGGAACGTATAATCCTGCGGTCAGCCTCGCTGTTAGGGATAAAATGCACAGGCGAGGCCGCACACGAGATAGCCCTGCGCTCACGCGGCACACCGCGTATAGCCAACGGCCTGCTGCGCCGCGTACGCGACTTCGCCATGGTGAAAGGTTCGGGCGTCATAGACCCCGACATCGCCCGCTTCGCCCTGGAGGCCCTGAACATCGACCGCTACGGCCTTGACGAAATTGACAACAAGATTCTGGCCACCATAATCACCAAGTTCCGTGGGGGTCCCGTGGGTCTGACCACCATCGCCACGGCCTTAGGAGAAGACCCCGGCACGATAGAGGACGTCTACGAGCCGTTCCTCATCAAAGAGGGCTTCCTCCAGCGCACACCCCGCGGACGCGAGGTAACCGACCTGGCCTGGCGCCACCTCGGCATATCGCGCATAGACTACGGCGGTCTGTTCTGACGGGACAAGATGGCTTTAATAGCATACACCGAATTGACATACATAGCTCTGATATGGCTTCCGTAAAATCGCTGTTCAAAGACACCGCCATCTACGGTGTCAGTTCTATTGTAGGGCGTTTCCTCAACTGGTGCCTGGTGCCGATGTACACCTATTGCTTCCCCTCGGCGCAATACGGCATCGTTACCAACCTCTACGCCTATGTGGCCCTGGTGCTGATAATCCTCACCTACGGCATGGAGACAGGCTTCTTCCGCTTCGCCAACCACGAACGGTGGAAGAACCCGGGCCAGGTCTACACCACGGCCCTTCTTTCGCTCGGCACATCGTCCATCCTCTTCATAATCGCCACCTGCATCCTTTCCCCGGAGATTGCAGGGGCGCTTGATATAGGCGCCCACCCCTCCTACATATGGATGATGGCCGTGGCCGTAGGGGTGGATGCATACACGGCCATGCCGTTCGCCTACCTGCGATACAAGAAACGCCCCGTGCGTTTCGCATCGCTGAAATTAGTAAACATAGGGCTGAACATAGGGCTGAACCTCTTCTTCATCCTGCTCTGCCCCTGGCTGTGGGCCAACCACCCGGAGACAATCGGCTGGTTCTACGACCCCGGATTCGGCATCGGCTATATCTTCCTTGCCAACATGATCAGTTCTCTGGCAATCCTGTTGCTGCTCTTCCCGGAACTGAACGCCGAACGCTACAGTTTCAACAGCCGTCTGCTGCGCGAGATGCTGCATTACTCCTTCCCGCTGCTGATTATCGGTATCGCCGGGGTGATGAACCAGACTATCGACAAGATTCTGTTCCCCATGATATACCCCGACAAGGCCACGGCCATGACCGAACTCGGCATCTACGGGGCCAACTATAAGATTGCCATCGTGATGGTGATGTTCATCCAGGCCTTCCGCTTCGCCTACGAGCCGTTCATCTTCGCGCATAGCCGCGAGAAAGGGGAGGATAAGAACCTGGCCTACCGCCAGGCCATGACATGGTTCGTAATCGCCGCCATGTTCATCTTCTTAGGGGTAATCTACTTCCTCCCGATTCTGAAATACTTCATCTCCCCGGCCTATTTCTCGGGGTTGAAGGTGGTGCCGGTAATCATGATGGCCGAATTCTTCTTCGGCGTGTTCTTCAACCTGTCGCTATGGTACAAACTCACCGACCGGACAGTGTGGGGCACATGGTTCTCCCTCTTAGGTCTGGCAGTGACCGTGGCGCTGAACTTCCTGTTGGTCCCGATGTGGGGCTTCATGGGGTGCGCCGTGGCGGCGTTGGTATGCTACGGCGTGATGATGCTGGCAAGCTACTTCGTGGGGCGGAAGAAATACCCTATCGGGTACGATATACCACGTGTGGTGTTCTATATCTTCTGCGCCATGGGTCTGTGGGGTGCCGGATGGGTGCTCACAACCGGGAACAACCAGGTTGACCTCCCGCTGCGTGTGCTGCTGCTTGCCGTTTATGTGGGGATTGTATTCCTTGCCGAACGTCGCGGCTCATTCGACCGCATACTGCGCCGGAGTTCCACCACTAAAGCCGCCGGCCGATGAAAGTTGCCCTTCTCAGCACTAATGATATTACAGGTGGCGCGGCCATAGTGACACTCCGCCTCACCCGCGCCCTGCGTCAGGCCGGAGTGGACGCCGTGATGGTAGCCGCGCGTACAGCCTCCGATTCCCCGTATGTAATACGCGCCGCCGGTTCCCTGCGCCATAAGGCCCCGTTTCTTGCCGAACGGCTACAGATATTCCTCAACAACGGCCTCAACCGCCGCGACCTCTTCAAGGTCGATACAGCCTCTTTCGGCCTTCCGCTATGGCGCCACCGGGCGGTACGCCAGGCCGATATAGTGATAGTCTCGTGGGTGAACCAGGGGATGCTGTCGCTTGACACCCTGCTCCGTATCGCCCGCCAAAAGCCGGTAATCATCGTGATGCACGATATGTGGTGGCTCACGGGCATCTGCCACCACTCCGGCGACTGCACCGCATATAGAAGTTCGTGCGGCCACTGCCCCATGCTGGGCGACAACGCTTCCACGTTCGACCTCTCCCGGCGGATATGGCAGAAAAAGAAAGAGATATACCCAAATCCGAACATCCATTTCGTGGCAGTCTCCTCATGGCTGGCTGAGAAATGTGCCGAAAGCCCGCTGTTAGCCGACCGCGAGATACACGTCATACCCAACGCCTTCCCGGTGGAGGAATTCAACCGGGGACCATTCCTCTCGCGCAGCGAACTGGGGCTGCCCCAGGAGGAAGATAACCGCGACATAATCCTAATGGGGGCTGCGCGGCTTGACGACCCTATCAAGGGTCTGCCGTTAGCCGTAAAAGCGCTGAACGAACTCGAGGAGCAGGGCAACAACTACCACCCCGTGTTCTTCGGCGCACTCAAAGACCAATCGGCCCTTGACGACCTGGCGATGCCGTTCACATGGCTCGGCCCGGTCAGCGACCCGCAGGCCGTGCGCTCGCTCTACCATCATGCCCGCTTCGTGATGTCCTCCTCGCTCTACGAGACCCTGCCCACCACCCTTATCGAAGGGCAGGCGTCAGGCTGCTGGCCCGTGAGCTTCGACCGTGGGGGGCAGCGCGACATAATAACCCAGGGCGAGACAGGCTGGCTCGCCCCCTATCCCGACTTCCGGGAACTCGCCCGAGGCGTTATGGAGGGGGAGATGCGTATGCACTTCGGCAAGGTTACCCCGGCCCGACTCCGCGAGTCGGTAGCCGCGAAATTCTCCGAACATTCCGTGGCGCAGAGATACAGAGACCTTTTCAAGGTGATTCTTAACGAATAAAGGATTCTTTTTAGAACATTTTACGAAAATAATTCGTACCTTTGCACCACTATTTCAAAGCCCCGCGAAGGGGTGGGAAACAATCCAATAGCTACATACACATACTGTTCATATTTACTACGTTATGAAGATTGAAAAAATCATCGGTCGTGAAGTTCTTGACTCGCGCGGCAACCCCACTGTAGAAGTAGACGTAATCCTCGAAAGCGGCGCACGCGGCCGCGCTTCCGTTCCCTCGGGCGCATCAACCGGCGTAAACGAGGCTCTCGAACTCCGTGACGGCGACAAGAACCGCTATATGGGCAAAGGCGTGCTCAAGGCTGTGGCCAACGTGAACGGCCCCATCGCCGAAGCTCTCAAAGGCATGAGCGCCCTCGACCAGATCGCAATCGACGAGAAGATGCTCGCCCTTGACGGCACCGACACCAAGTCGAACCTCGGCGCAAACGCCATCCTCGGCGTATCGCTGGCCGTAGCAAAGGCTGCTGCCGACTACCTCGACCTGCCCCTCTACAAATACATCGGCGGATGCAACACATACGTGCTCCCCGTGCCCATGATGAACATCATCAATGGCGGCGCACACTCCGACGCCCCCATCTGCTTCCAGGAATTCATGATCCGTCCCATCGGCGCAACCTCCTTCCACGAAGGCATCCGCATGGGCACAGAGGTATTCCACAACCTGAAGAAAGTCCTGAAAGAACGCAACCTCAGCACAGCCGTTGGTGACGAAGGTGGTTTCGCCCCCAACCTTGACGGCACAGAGGACGCCCTCCAGGTAATCATCAAGGCTATCGAACTCGCCGGCTACACCCCCGGCAAGGACGTTACCATCGGCCTTGACTGCGCTTCCTCCGAGTTCTTCAAGGACGGCGTTTACGACTACACCTGGAAACAGGGTGCCGACGCTCCCAAGCTCACCTCCGAGGAGCAGGCCAAATTCCTCCAGCAGCTCGTTGAGAAATACCCCATCGACTCCATCGAAGACGGTATGGCCGAGAACGACTGGGAAGGCTGGAAGATTCTCACCGACCTCATCGGCAACCGTTGCCAGCTCGTAGGTGACGACCTGTTCGTAACCAACGTTAAATACCTCAAACGCGGTATCGAAGAAGGCTGCGCCAACTCCATCCTCGTGAAGGTAAACCAGATCGGCTCGCTCACCGAGACCCTCCGCGCCGTAGAACTCGCACAGCGCAACGGCTACACAGCAGTCATCTCGCACCGTTCCGGCGAAACCGAGGACGCAACAATCGCCGACATCGCAGTTGCCACCAACGCAGGCCAGATCAAGACCGGTTCCGCATCACGTTCCGACCGTATGGCCAAATACAACCAGCTTCTCCGCATCGAAGAGGAACTTGGTGCTGCCGCTGAATACGGCTACGGCAAAAAGACCAAGCGTCCCGAATAATCCACCGAACCGAATCCCGGGGCATACACATATAATAATATAGCCCCGAGAAAACGATACATTAACCACAATGGGATGGGTCGAATTTCAATTCGACCCATCCCATTGTTATATCACCTTATTATATTTAATTATATTTAGTTGTAACCGGATGGTAGTGGCGCCGGACCTCCGGGACGGCAGGCCACCCGAAGAGGCCAAGCCGAAAAATGTCAGCTATTCTCTGCAGAGGAGTTGGCATTTCTAATTCGGCTGCGCCTCTTCGGGTGGCCTGCCGTCCCGGAGGTCCGGCGCCACTACCATCCGGCTACAACTAATATGACAACAGGACATTTAACATATTGGAAATCTTTACCTTGTTATTAACAATTTTTAACTAATGGGGGGGGGTAAAAAGGTGCCTTTTGCGTAATTTTGTACTCATAAACCAAAAAATAGGATATTTCTCACCAATCTTATCCTACCGGCTCTTATCACACATACACAGAAAAATGAAACTATCTCCACTCGGAGGCGCCGCCTTGCTGATGGCAGCCTCTATGAACCTGGCAGTGCTACAGTCCTGTACTCTCGATGACCCGAAAAACGACAACACGCAGACAGCCGAATCACAACGTCTCGTAAGCGTATCATCATTCATGGTTACCCTGGTGCAATACCAATATGACAGCCAAGGCCGCGTAGTAGCCATCAACGATGATGTAGAAGAACAGACCGTGCGAATCAACTATGGTTCGCCTATGTCGGTAGAAGTTACAGAATACAACAACGGAACACCCTCATACCGCACATTCTGGAATGACATAACCCTCTCTTCTGCCGGATATATCACCTCTATGACAATAGAGGAATACTACCTTGATTATGCTACCGACCAGTGGACACGCGACGGCGATCCAGAGTTATGCTCACTATCATACGACAGCCAGGGGCATCTCACACGCATGGCGCAGGCCGATGACATACGCAACTTCCAGTGGCGCGACGGCGATCTCTATGAAATCAACATGGAGGGGGATGAAACCGAAACCGTCACATTCACCTACACCGAAATTGAAAACAAGGCTGCACAGTGGGGTATCGACTGGCCACCACTGAACACACTTTTCCCCACAAGGCTTTTCGGCAAGGCTCCGGCCCATTATCCGGCAAGCTGCACAGCCGATTATGAAACAATCCGCTGGGCCTATAGCATCAACAATCTCGGCATGATAGGGTCTGTACAGACCCATATGGACGGCGAGACCATAACCTATACCTATAACTACGCAAAAAAATAATCCTCGATGAAGAAAACCGCAATAACCCTGCTGTTGGCCGCAGCGGCAACCCTCCCCGCGCTCCACGCTCAGGATACAGCCACAACGCTTCCCTCCGATGAATACACCTCTGAATATACATCGCGCGCCGACTCCCTCCAGACCGCCCTTGACGAAGCCAACTCCCGTCTGGGAAAGATAGAACTCGAAGACAAGAACAAACGCATCTGGAAACCGGGCCGATACTCCATACTGGCGTTCGCCCTGCAACAGCTGGGGTCAGACTTCGAGCCGGTATCAAAAAGCAAGTTTGCCTTCGCCTTGGCAAAAGGTGCCGTCTACTACTTCCCCAAGAACGCCCTTTGGGGATGCGTAAAGGTAGGCCTTGACATGCGCTGGTTCGACATATCGATTGCCAAGTACAAGAAGGACAAAATATATTCTGAAGGCTGGGGGAACCTCGGAGGTGACAACGACGAGATATATGACGAACTCGACCTCGGACGCACCACCGTGCACATCGGAGCTTTCGGCTTCGGCCCTAACGTAGGCGTAGCCCCGTTCTCTTTCAGCGGCAACAAGCACCTGCAGCCTCTGCGGTTCTGCCTATATTTCCACTACACCCCTACGGTAGGACTATACATGATGAGCGAGGATGGCGAAACCGAGCTCTCAGCCGGCTACTGCAACATGTTCGACTTCGGCGGACGCATCACCTACAAGGCCATCAACATCGGTATCGAAGGTAAATGGGGCAACGGCAAGTTCAAAAAATTCGATTTCGAGGACGATGAGGAATCACTCATCACCGAAGGCTCATCCGACAAAATACGCCGTAAGTTCGCCGCCACCCGCTTCTACATCGGCTTCACATTCTGATGTTGCCACAAACTGACAATAAACAACACAATTAAACAAATTAAATATGAAGACAAAATTCCTATTCCCGGTCGTCGCCCTCTGCATGGGACTGACCGCCGTATCATGTTCGGATGACAATAAGGACAATCCCGATGAACCCACAGGTGAGGCCGTAGACCTCCCCATCCCCTCCTCCGTAGTCGATGGCGTACGCGTAACGGAAATACAGGGTACGCTCAGCGTTGACTACAACGCCGACGGCTCCATCAACACAGCCACAGTAGGAGGACAGACCTACCGGTTCGAATATGCCGACTCACGCGCCGCCTCCACAGGCCGCAAACTGGCCCGTATCGTGGCTAAAGATTCCGGAGACGGCTACTCCGACTCATGGCAGGCAACCAACTTCCGCTTCAACAAAGATGGCTTCATCGTAGGCTATCTTGAAATAAATGAGGAAAATTATGAAACCTTTTCAGAGAAAACCACTCTCAACGTCACTGTTGACTATAACAGCGCCGGCCGTATCACAAGCATGAACATCTCCGGCACCAACAGCGGCGTGGACGAGGACGGAAAATATTCCTATCCCGTGAAAGGCACTATCAAATACCAGTACAACGGCGGAGCCCTGGTAAGCTCCACATTGCAGAGCCCGGACGCTTCAAACACCTTCACGTTCGACTACAACCATCCCCACACCAACACATACAACATCACCACGCCTCAGTTAGCCATCTGCATGGCCAACTACAGCCCGATCGCATATGTGTTCGCCATCACAGGCTATATGGGAAACACCTCTACCGAGCTTCCCACAAAGCTGACACAGAGATATGTTGACGACGGTGAAAGCGAGACAGAATCGTGGGACATCTCCTATACATTCAACGACCATAATGCCATAACCAGCATTACATCAAACATCTACGGCTCGGCTTACACCTCCAGCATCACCTACATCAACCAATAACCGACTGTAGAGCAATTAAATACAACGCTCAATTCCCCCGGGACAGCTTTTCGCCGTTTCGGGGGATTGTTTTTACCTAAAGCCGGATGGTGGTGTGGCGCCGGACCTCCGGGACGGCAAGCCTCCCGAAGAGGCGGAGCCGTTGTGATAATGGTAATATTACTACAATCAATTCGGCCTTTGTTCTTCGGGTGGCCTGCCGTCCCGGAGGTCCGGCGCCACTACAAGGTTAGCTCTGTCTGCAAATCAGATGCCCGTATATGTCGACGGGGAGAGAGCGTGGAGTTCAGCCTTGACTTCATCCGACACCTCGAGTGTGTCGATGAACTCGGCGATAGACTCGGCAGTCACCACCGAATTGGTACGGGTGAGTTGCTTGAGGGTCTCATAAGGATGGGGATAACCCTCGCGGCGCAGGATAGTCTGTATCCCCTCGGCCACGACATTCCACATAGCGTCAAGGTCGCGCCTTATTGCCCCCTCGTTCAACAGCAACTTCCCGAGACCTTTGAGAGTGGAGTGTATGGCAATGACACTGTGGGCCATAGGCACACCGATATTACGCAGCACCGTGGAATCCGTAAGGTCGCGCTGAAGACGCGACACAGGGAGTTTCTGAGCCAGGTGGGCGTATATGGCATTTGCTATGCCGAGGTTGCCCTCCGAATTTTCAAAGTCGATTGGGTTCACCTTGTGTGGCATGGCCGAGGAACCAACCTCCCCTGCCTTAATCTTCTGTTTGAAATACTCCATCGACACATACATCCATATGTCGCGGTCAAGGTCGAGAATTATAGTGTTGACACGGCGCAGGGCGTCGAAAAGCGCCGCAAGATTGTCGTAGTTGGAAATCTGGGTGGTGAACATCTCGCGTCCGATTCCCAGATGTCCCTCAAGGAAGGAGGCTCCGAAAGCCGCCCAGTCATAACCGGGGTAGGCAGCGTTATGGGCGTTGAAATTGCCGGTGGCGCCACCGAACTTCCCGGTGACAGGCACAGCCAGCAACAAGTCGCGCTGCTGACGCAGACGGTAGGAAAAAACACGAATCTCCTTACCCAGGCGCGTGGGGGAAGCAGGCTGCCCGTGGGTCTTGGCCAGCATCGGTATGTCGTTCCATTCATCGGCACGAGCCTCAAGTGCAGCGATAAGCTCGTCAAGGAGGGGTATGAACACCTCGTGCAGTGCATCCTTCACCGACATAGGCACGGACGTGTTGTTAATATCCTGCGAGGTAAGCCCGAAATGAATGAACTCCTTCCAACGTTCAAGCCCCATGGCATCGAAACGTTCCTTAAGGAAATACTCCACGGCCTTCACATCGTGGTTCGTAACCGACTCATGCTCCTTTATACGGCGGGCATCCGCCTCGGTGAAATCCTCGTAGATGCGGCGTAACGCCACATCCGTGCCTGCGGGCACATCGGCAAGCTGGGGAAGCCCCAGGGCGCACAAGGCGATAAAATATTCTACCTCCACCTTCACCCTGTAGCGGATAAGGGCGAATTCCGAGAAATAAAGGTCAAGCCCCGAGGTCTTCCCCCGGTAGCGACCATCGACCGGCGATATGGCCGTCAGAGTATCAAGCTCCATATAGATATTAGTTTGTGTTTCAATGGCACAAAGTTACGAAATTTTGCCCGTAGAATGAGAATCCGCCCACCCGTTACCAACCCGGAATCGCTAAAAAGCCATATGTTCGTAAATAATTTTTCAAAAAATTGCTCTAAAATTTGGTGGGAATAAAAAAAGTACCTACCTTTGCAACGCTTTTGGAAGCGAGAGGGCGCTTAGCTCAGCTGGTTCAGAGCGTCTGCCTTACAAGCAGAGGGTCGGCGGTTCGAATCCGTCAGCGCCCACCAATCTTTCAAAGCACCGAGTTTTGGCCCTGGAGAGAGCCTTCCCGTCTCACCTCATTGGTTTTCCAAGGATTGATTTTTGAGTATTCGGAGAGCCTTTTGGCAATCCACAGACAACCGCAAGGTCGTTTTCTTCTTGCAAAAATTGAGTTTTGGGAATTGAGGGTGGAAAATCAATAGGAAATGAGCCTCCTGGCAAACTCCGAAGAGGGATTCAGATAAACCGGTGACTTTGCAAATCTCGCCATCCAATAAGCTTTCTATCAAGGGCGCTTAGCTCAGCTGGTTCAGAGCGTCTGCCTTACAAGCAGAGGGTCGGCGGTTCGAATCCGTCAGCGCCCACCACCCACACAAAGTGTTGTATCCGCCACGCGGACACAACACTTTTTTCATATACAACCTCCACATCAGGGGGAGGGGAAGCCGGATGGTAGTGGCGCCGGACCTCCGGGACGGCAGGCCACCAGAAGAACAAAGGCCGAATCAAGGATAGTAATTTCTACCCACTCTGCCTAATATTAGCTTTATTGCAACAGCTCCGCCTCTCCGGGTGGCCTGCCGTCCCGGAGGTCCGGCGCCACTACCATACGGATTCGCTAAAGAGGAGATAGAGAATGGATAAAAGCGAGAATATCGATAGGGATATACGGATTTTTCAAGGGCAATACTTTTAACTAATTTCAATTCTTATTCACTTTTATTTGTCAGAGTGCCACAAAAAGTGTAAATTTGCAGATGAAAGGCAAACAAAGAACACTCTAACATTTTCTTACTTAAAAAAAATGGACAACCAGAATCCCCAGGGCCAATGGCAACAGCAGCAGGCCCAGCAGCGCCAGAACTGGCAGAACCCGCAGCCACAATACCAAGACCAGAACGGCCAGTGGCAGCCTAACCCAAACTATCCCGACCCTAATCTCGGCACTGTAGGTTTTGTTGAAGCTATCAAGATTTGTTTCTCGAAATATGCCGACTTCAACGGCCGCGCTCCCCGTGCGGAATACTGGTGGTTCGCACTGTTCACATTCATCGTAGGACTGGCCCTGGGATGGATTCCCATCATAGGCTGGCTCGTATCCCTGGGCATGTTCATTCCCGGGCTCGCCGTAGCATGGCGCCGCCTCCACGACATAGGCAAAGGGGGGGGTTGGTATTTTATCGGCCTTATCCCTCTGGTGGGAGCCATCATACTCCTCATATGGTACTGCAAAGAAGGAGAACCCCACCCCAACCGCTTCGGGCCTAACCCTTACGGAATCAACGACGGCATGCCTCCCCAGATGTAATCCGCCATCCATTAAACCTGATACGACAAGGCCGTGGCCCCGATACAACTATCGGAGGGTCGCGGCCTTGTCCTTTTATACCTACATCCCCCAAAATATCGCCATGGAAGCGCTGATAATAATCGGGTTAATAGTGCTGATAGTGCTGGTTGCCATAATCCAGTCTAATCTAAGCGCCATGAAACATTATATGGCCTATCTCAACCAAAACATGGCAGAGCTACGTAACCGCCTTGACAATCTGCAGCAGTCAAACACTCCACCTGCCGACTACCGGGCGCCGGCAACCAACACCATGCCGGCACCTCCGGCCTATGGGGAAAGACAGCAGGCTCCTACCCCGACTTCCACACCGCTTCCCCCAAGAGAGATTCCGGCCGGCCCACAACACAATCCCGTTCCACGCCCCGTTCCAAGGAGGAAGCGCAACATAGAGAAACTTATCGGAGAGAACCTTTTCAGCAAATTAGGAATCCTGATACTTGTCATCGGCATCGGGTTCTTCGTAAAATTCGCCATCGACAACGAATGGCTCGGCGAAGTAGGGCGCACGGTACTCGGCCTTACGGTAGGAGCCGCCCTCTGTACACTTTCATTCTTCCTACGCAGAAACTACCGAACCTTCTCCTCAATACTTGCCGGCGGAGGCTTCGCCACATGCTTCGTCACGGTAGCCATCGCTTACAACATATACTCTCTCTTCACCGCGACATGGGCTTTCGGCATACTGATAGCGTTGACAACAGCCATGATTGCGATAGCCATGTGTTTCGACCGCCGCGAACTGGCCCTCACTGCAATAATAGGAGGCTTTGTAGCGCCGTTCCTCGCCAACAGCGGTGAAGGAAGCATCGCCGTACTGATGGGCTATGTCGCCATACTCGATGCGGCCACATTCGCCATAACACTGCACCGCAACTGGTGGGAACTCCCGGTGGCCTCATGCGTGGCAACTTACGTAATAACCGGGATATGCACCCTGCGGCCTGCAACGCACACATCGGCAGAGGGCGTTACCCTGCTGGTATTCACCCTGCTGTTCTTCCTACTCTTCTCGTGGCCGATATGCTCGGCCATAAGCCGTTGGAAAGGGAGAGGAAGGCTGCTCATGCTTTTAGTCATTACACTGGTGCTCAATGATATTGCATATGTATGGCTCAGTGCCGAGCAAACCGCGATGCTCTCACTGCCTTTCCGAATAACAGGCATACCTGCGGCCATAGCGGCCTCTATAAGCGCCATCCTGTTCTGGAAATACTACCGCCACGGCCACTCCGCACTCATGCAGAACCTGCTGTTAGGCTCGGTAATAGTCTTCGCCGCCATTTTCTATCCCCTGCAATTCACAGGCGCCGGAATCATACTTGTGGGACTGATGGTCAACATGGCCGCCATCACCTATCTATGGGGCCGTAAGCCACTACGCATATTCTCTACCGGGGCACTGGCATTAGGAGCCTTAAGCGCCCTTTTAATACTTCTTGAAATGGGTGCGCCCGGCTCTCTCCTTGCCCGGAACGAAGCCGGAGACACATTAATAGCCTGCGGGGCGCTGTATGCTGGCACCGGGGCACTAATTCTCCCGCACATCACAAACCGCCAACGCCACATATGCTTCCTTGCGGCATTGTGGGGAGGAGTAGCTGTCTGCTCTTACGGCACCTACCGCCTCCTGCTGCCTGTAGCATCAGAGATAACCGCCCTGCGCTCAGGAATGGTAGTAGCTTTCACCGCCATGATACTGGTTACGCTGTTTATTAAAACCAAGGACTACCTGGGAAGATTCCTACCCGCCATAGGACTGGTAATATTCCTACCTCTATGCCTACAGGCATCCGGGAATGTCGCGAAAATCCTTTTATGGTTCTCCATGGCCGAACTTGCCGCGATTTTCGCACTCGAATACCACCGATATATCCGCAAGGAACACCACGCACCGTCCTCCCCCACACCTTTCCGGCTCTACTTCTGCATCACCGCCTCAATATTCTTCATCGCCTCCACCATCGTGGCACTCAACGAAAGCGACCTACACAGATTCTTCAACGCGGGTATTTCGATAGCCATGTCGCTGTGCGGGGGCGCACAGATGGTGGTCGGGATGAAATGGCACAGCAAGCCGGTAAGGATACTGTCATTATGCTTTTTCGGGGTGGTACTGATAAAACTGGCCCTCTACGACCTGTGGCGCCTTCCCATGCCGGGACGCATAGCCGTGTTTATCCTCCTTGGCATACTGCTGCTCTCCATATCGTTCCTCTACCAACGGCTGCATAAAGTCCTGTTCGGCGACGCCAAGGAGAATGAGGAGAATGATAGCCGGCAATAAAATTTCCGTAACTTTGTGTATTGGCATACAGCCACATAATAAACAATGGCAAAAATAACAGTACAAAATACCGCGATAGCAGTTGTAAAATACAACGAAGAAGATTATATCAGCCTAACGGATATGGCTCGCAGCCAAATGCAGGAGCATATAATCTTCCGTTGGTTGAGCCTTAAAAGCACTATCGAGTATCTCGGAGAATGGGAGATGCTCTATAATCCCGATTTTAATTGTACCGAATTCGGTACAATTAAAAATGCCGCAGGAAGTAACAACTTTGTGCTTTCGGTAAAAACATGGATTGAGAGGACGAATGCCATAGGCATACGTTCAAAAGCAGGTCGATATGGCGGTACATATGCACATCGGGATATAGCATACCATTTCGGTATGTGGATAAGTCCCAAATTCCAGTTGTTGCTCGTCAAAGAGTATCAAAGACTAAAGACAGAAGAACAACGACTTTTGGGGTGGTCGGCAAAACGCGAACTATCGAAAATCAACTACCGTATACACACCGATGCCATAAAGCAGAATCTTATTCCGGCGAAAGTCACTTCGGCGCAGGCGACCATGATTTACGCTAACGAAGCCGACGTGCTGAACGTGGCGATGTTCGGTGTCACAGCAAAACAATGGCGCGACTCGCACCCCGGCCTGAAAGGCAACATACGCGATTACGCCTCAATTAACGAGCTTATATGTCTTTCTAATATGGAAAACCTCAATGCGGTTTTCATAGAGCAAGGCATAACGCAGAGCGAACGGCTTGTCAAACTGAACCAAATTGCCATCCATCAGATGAGCGTGTTGGGAAGTAACGATAATAATAGCAAGTTATTGAAATAGACTATTATGACAGAAGAATCCCATTCATTTCACCTGTCAACACTAAACAATGTTAAATCAATGAATTTAGTCTTTGAGCCATACCCAATAATCACTTTTTCAGGGCAAAAGCAGCGGTAAATAAAAAATTGTCCGTATATTTGGGCGTAATTTCTGTGGCACGTACAGCAAGCCGGATATAACACACCGCCCGGGTGCGCCCTGCGGTACCCCCTTGCCGCCGTACGGCCTTTGTCCCTTAATTCTAACTTAAACATCTTTTATGGAAACGCGTGAACAGGGCCTCCCTGCCGAAGCCCTCACCCCTGCCCCCACCGGCGCCGATACAACGGCCCAGGTGAACCCTGCCGAAAACACAGAAAACGGCGCACCCGCCTCCGACGAGGCCCTTCTCGAAGTAGAAACCGAGATGGCCCGTGCCGAGGAAGAGACCGATGAGGAAGCCGCCGCAAACGAGGAGGCCGCACACCCCGACCTACGAACAAAGGAGGAAGTGCTGAAAGCCCTCACCGAACTCGCCGCCAAAGAGGCCGTAGAGATCGGCCGTGACGAGATTGCGCGAATGAAACAACGTTTCTACGCCCTCCGCAAACTCGAACTTGATGCCGAACTACAGGCACATCTGGCCGAAGGAAAGCCGGAAGAGGAGTTCCGCCCCTCTCTCGACCCCGATGAGGAGACTTTCAAGGAACTGCTCAATACCGTAAAGGATAAGAAAGCTGAATTAGCAGCACGCGAAGAAGCTGAGCGCCGCGAGAACCTTGACAAGAAACGCGCCCTGATAAACGAACTGCGCACAATCTCGGAAGACACCGACAACGTGAACCGCGCCTTCCCCCGTGTGAAGGAAATCCAAACAGAGTTCAAGGCCGTAGGGGAAGTGCCCGCTACGGAGGCAACCGACCTCTGGAAAGAATACCAAGGCGCCGTAGAGCAGTTCTACGACCAACTTAAGGTAAACAAAGACCTGCGCGACTATGACTTCCGCAAGAACCTCGAGCTTAAGACCCTCCTCTGCGAGGAAGCTGAGAAACTTGACGCGGAAAACGATATAATACTGGCGTTCAAACGCCTGCAGAATCTCCATGACGAATGGCGCCAGACCGGCCCCGTGGCCAAGGAGGTGAGAGAGGAAATCTGGAACCGCTTCAAGGATGCCTCTGCCGTTATAAACAAGAAATACCAGGCTTTCTTTGAAGAACGCAAGGCCCGCGAGGCTGAAAACGAGAACGCCAAGACTGAGATATGCGAACGCGTGGAGGCCCTGGACTTCTCCGACCTGCGCACATACAACGCCTGGGACGAGATGACAAACAAAATTCTCGAAGCCCAGGCCGATTGGAAGAAACTCGGCTTCGCCTCGCGCAAGATAAACAACGCGCTGTTTGCCCGCTTCCGCGCCGTATGCGACAAGTTCTTCACCCTCAAGGCAGAGCATTACCGCGCCATGAAGGACGAACTGGCCCGCAACCTCGAAAAGAAGATTGCACTTTGCGAGAAAGCCGAGGCCCTGCGCGACAGCACCGACTGGCGCAAGACCGCCGATGCCTTGGTGGCTCTGCAAAAGGAATGGAAGACAATAGGAGCCGTTGCCAAAAAGCACTCCGACAACGTATGGCGCCGCTTCCAACAGGCATGCGACACATTCTTCGAGAACCGCAAGAAGAACCTGTCGGAAGGACGCGCCGGCGAACAGGCAAACCTACAGGCCAAACGTCAGATTATCGCCGACCTCAAAGCCATACCCCTCGACTCCCCACGCGCCGAGGCCATGCCCAAGGTGAAGGAGCTCCAGGCCAAATGGCTGGAAATCGGCCACGTGCCATTCCGCGAGAAAGACAAGGTATATGACGAGTACCGCGCTGCCTGCGACGCACTCTACAACTCGTTCGGAGCCCGCGAACGCGACCGCTCGCGCTCACGTTTTGAGGACGTAATAAAGGAAATGGGTGCCGACCAGCAGCAACTCTACCGCGAACGCGAACGCATCCTGCGCCAGTGCGACATCAAGCGCAACGAGCTTAAAACCTACGAGAACAACCTCGGCTTCCTCTCGTCCAAGTCAAAATCGGGCGACTCCATGGTGCGCGAGATGGAACGCCGCATACAGCGTATCAAGGACGACCTGGCAGCCACCGAGGCCAAAGTGAAACTGATTGACGAGAAACTCGCCGCAAAATAAAAAACATATCCAACCGCAGCTATTGCCACCGGCCTAACGTACAGCCCGGTGGCAATAGTTGATTAAAGCAGGACTGACCAAAGCAGAAGCTTATGATTGCTGACGATGATAAGAAAAGGCTTTCCGCCGACCCTGACGGGCTGCTGACATATGAATACATGGCCAACCATATAGCCGACCTCACGCCGGAAGACATGGAATGGCTTGCAGGGAATATGACTGAAGTAGACCTTTCGGGACAGTTCGTGGTGAGCGCGGCGCGCTATCTGTTCGCCACCGATCCGACGCAGTACCGTCCCATAGTAGACATGCTGATAGCCGCAGGTATAGACAAGGACCGGGAGAGACGCTATATCGGCGATATTCTCGAAGCCGTCTACGGCAAGGATTATGCCGTACGCGCCGATGTCCTGTCGCAGAGCGATGACAATTTCAGGCGCATATACAAACGCCTGTTCCGTAACGACGCCATATGAAACGTAACATCCTGGCAGCACTGGCAGTAGTCATGACCGCCGTAATCCTTGCCACCGGCGCATTAGCCGTAACACGCAAAAAATCAAAGAAAAAAAGAATGAAAGAACAAACCACCGCCATAGCCTCCCCGACCCTCAGGCCCGGAGAAGCCCTGGTAGACATAAAGACCTCCGAGGGAGACATACAGGTGCTCCTGTTCGGAGACACCCCGCAGCATCGCGACAACTTCCTGAAACTCGTGTCGGAAGGATACTATGACGGACTGCTCTTCCACCGCGTAATCAACGAGTTCATGGTGCAGACCGGCGACCCCGAATCGCGTAATGCCAAAGCCGGAAAACGCCTCGGCGCCGGAGGCCCCGACTACACCCTTCCGGCTGAAATAGTATATCCGCGCCATTTCCACAAACGCGGTGCACTGGCAGCAGCCCGCCAAGGGGACCAGGTGAATCCCGAGCGCCGCTCCTCAGGCTCACAATTCTACATCGTCACCGGGAAAGCTTATAACGACTCTACCCTGGCGATGATGGAGAAGCGCATGCAGCAGGCTCAGAAACAGGAGATTTTCGACAGCCTCGCCCGCGAAAACCGCGACCTAATAATGGAATTGCGCCGCAACCGCGACCAAGCCGGCCTATCAGCACTACAGGATTCACTGGTAGAACGTACCGAACGAATGGCCGCAGAATCGCCTGCCGTATTCACCGCCGAACAGCGCCAGGCATACGCCACACTCGGCGGCTCACCCCATCTTGACAACCAGTACACCGTATTCGGCGAAGTTGTATCCGGCCTTGACGTACTCGCAAAGATAGAGAAAGCCGAGACCAATGCCGATGACCGCCCTCTGAATGACATCAAGATAATCTCGGCAAAAGTAGTTAAAGCACCCAAATAACGAATCCATCCCCTGCCATCCCGCATAGTAGTGACGCCGGATGGTAGTGGCGCCGGACCTCCGGGACGGCAGGCCACCGGAAGAACAAAGGCCGTAGTTAATGGTAGTAAGGATACTTATTATTGTTATTGCTACGGCTCCGCCTCTTCGGGTGGCCTGCCGTCCCGGAGGTCCGGCGCCACTACC
>CAJUBM010000019.1 GCA_910584735.1 uncultured Muribaculaceae bacterium | reverse complement strand
CCGCCTCTTCGGGTGGCCTGCCGTCCCGGAGGTCCGGCGCCACTACCATCCGGCATCACAATATTAAGCAATACTAAAACGGTGTGCCAAATAAATTTGACACACCGTCTTGTCTGTTTTGCAATCGCGAGATGTATTATTCTGCTTTTTTGACAATGCGACGCTCTTTGATACGGGCTTTCTTGCCTGTGAGGCCACGCAGATAATACAGTTTTGCGCGACGAACCTTTCCGTACTTGTTCACGGTGATAGAATCGATGAACGGTGATTCAAGGGGGAAGATACGCTCAACGCCGATATTGTCGGACATCTTGCGCACTGTGAAACGTTTCTTGGTGCCTTCGCCGTTGATGCGTATTACAACGCCACGGTACATCTGAATACGCTCCTTGTTACCCTCTTTGATGCGATAAGCTACGGTGATGGTGTCGCCGGGGCCGAAATCGGGGTGCTTTTTGCCGGTGGCAAAAGCCTCTTCGGCTACTTTAATCAAATCCATTTTTTGAAGATTTAAAAATGTAACAATACTCGCAATATACGCGGGCAGCCTTGTCCCGCCAGAGATTACGAAATTCCGGCTGCAAAGTTACGCATTTCTCTCGTAACGGCAAAATATGCAGGCTCAGATTTTGCACTATGATTTTGAGCCTAAGATGTAATCTTAATAGTGGTTAAATAAAGTTAATAAATGGGGGGGGGGGTAAATATATATATCTATATTTGCAAAATCTTACGTGTAAATGAAGCAATCCTTTATTGGCATTAATCGATTCTTCATTGGCATAATACACACACATTATATTCCTTAAATCATTTAACTTTTTTACATAACACGATGCAATTATCAAGACTTTTGATGTCCACGAGTATATTGTGGGCATCGGCAATGTCCATCTTTGCTCAGACGTCAGACCCGTCGGCCGCGATTGCTCTGACCTCACCGGATGGAACCGCCTTTTTCCCCGAAAACGGGCAAATCCGACTGATCGCCACTGTCGAAGGGCTGGATGATGAACCCATTAACTGGTCGATGGAACCTCAGAATGTAGGCTCAATCACGCAGATTGAAGGTAACAACGGAGAATATTCCTTCGAACCTGTTGCCGGTTTCTCCGGTTCGGTAACGTTGACTGCCACTTGCGGCGATATGAGCGCGTCGCAGGCAATCACAATTATTGATGAGAACTCTCATTATCTCGGTGGTGCCGTTTCGGCAACATCTACCGCTCCTGAAAACAGCAGGTTCGACAGACTGTTTGACGGAGTCAACGGTCGTGACGACTTCGGCGCGAACTATTCTTTCGCGGGAGACGGCCAGACCGAAGAGGCCGACCATAATATCACCTTGGAACTCAGACGTCCGATTAACGCTAACGCCATCCGTCTGCATTGGGGTGGCGCGCCGAAATCCTACTCCGTCATGGTAAGCGAAGACGGCGAGAACTTCGTCCCTGTAGTGACTGACTACAAGGGTTCGGGTGCAAATGCATGGGATAAGCATGGGTTTGCTGATAGAACTGTGAAATATCTCAGAATCGTGACGGTAGGTTACCAAGTAATGAACTGGGGACTTTCCTTGACTGAGATTAAACTCTACGGTGACGATAAGGCCTTTGTTCCCGCAGACATAAGGGTTTCTTCGAAGCTCAATGACTATAATGATCCCAAGATCTATGGTTCGGTTCTCACCGTAGGGGAGGCAGCATCCATTACAGCAACGGTTTATAACATAGACGGCATTGAACTAAAAAACGCTGAAATAGCGCTTGCTACAACAGCATCAGAGGATGAATGGAAAGACGGTATATATACTCCTGCCGCTACGGGATTCGCCGATTTCACATATACCAGCGGCGACATAAACGTCACAAAGAGATTTCTTGTAGTTGATGACGCCAAATATATTGACGGCACCAATCTTACCGTGGTTGGAAGCACCGGCTCAAGCTCTACTTATAGCTCCCTTTTCGATGGCGGTTCGTCGCTAACCGAAAATGGCGCGGTCTATGTGTTTGCCGATAATATAAACGGCGACAACGAACATTCGCTGACCGTGCAATTTAATAAGATCTACACGCTCGAATATCTCTCCCTGAACTGGGACTGCCTTCCCAAAAGCTATACCGTCTATACAAGTCTTGACGGCGAAACATATGCTCCGCTCTTCAGTTCGGCTGCCGAAGGAGATGTCCGTATATATCACCGTTTTGCATTAGAAAAGGCTGCCCCAGCCAAATATCTTAAGGTTGTTACCGATGGCTACAACAACGGCTATGGTCTGAAACTTAATGACCTTAAACTCTACGGTACTCCCGAGACTTCTTACGCTACCTCGATTGTTATCAAGTCATCGAACGGTACGGCTCTCGCCAAAGGTGAGTCCACTACTTTGACCGCCTCCGTGCTCGACCAGTTTGGTGCCCCGATGGAAGGTATGGAAGTTGACTGGTCACACTCCACAATCTCCGGCTCATGGAATCCCGAGACCGGGGTATTCACCGCCGGTGACAATGTGGCCGGCGGCGAGGGCGTAATCTTCACCGCCACACTTACCGTTGAAGATGCCGAAGGTAACGACAAGGAACTCTCGGCCGATATCCAGTTGAGAGGTTTCAACATAGACCACTACCTATTTGATGCATCGCTCCACGAGGACTATCGTGATTCTGGTATTGACCTGCGGGCCGAGGCTATAAAGTCCGTTGTCACTTCTAACAACGATCCCAATGGACGCCCTAACGCTGTCGGTCTTTTTGATGGCGGAAAGGAAATAACTGCTGTAGGTGGCGCCGGATACCGTCTGCTTAAGAATCCTTCGGCAAAAGACGAGAAAGGAGAGATTATAGTAAAACTCTTTGACCCTGTGACTATCGAGGCCATCATCCTGCGCTGGGAGAGGGCATGTCCGAGCGACTATACTGTGGAAATTTCGAACCATGGCCAGATCTGGGAGGAAGTGGCACATTATACCGACATCAACCCTGACAACGCAGAGTTCTTCAACCACCGCATGTGTATGCGCTACGTAAAGCCCATTACCTACATACGTATACGCACAAACGGCAACAATACCCAATGGGGCGTCAACCTTATGGACTTCAAGGTATATGGCACCTACGCGGATGTCAAGCCCAAAGATCTGACCCTTAATCCGTATGTCACCGTTCGCTATACTTCCGGCGAAGGGGAGAATGAGAAAACAATCGTGCATGAGCATCCAAACACCGTGGCGTTCTACAACGACAAACAGTCCGATACCCAGTTCAGCGAGGAACCTGTCTATCTCAACCCCGTGTTCAAAACCGAGAACGGTGCCGACCTTCAGGTGCGCGAACGCCAAATCAGCTATACCGTTACCGGAGCCGAGGCTGATGCGGACTTTACACTCAATGCCGAAAATCATACGGTTACGTTCCATAAAGCCGGCAAATATAAGGTAGAGGCTACATATACAGAAGGCGATAACGAGCCGATAAAGACAACTGCCGACCTCACCGCCGTCCATCATAATTATATGTTGACCCGCGATTATCTGGAAGTTGATGTCAAACTCGTTGAGTCTACAGGCCAGGACATCGAGCATACCGAGTCTGCTAACCGCGCCAAGGAGTTGCTTATGAGCGCCGACCACGATGGAGGCGTTAACGGCACGGTAAATCTCCTCAATGGGGGACATATCTTCGATGTGGTGGTTGATTTCGGACGCATAATCGATATCCCCGCTATCGAGGTGTTATGGGAAGGCGCATGCCCCGAAAGCTACTCTGTGTCGGTTGCCCGAGAGGCTGACTTTTCCGATGCCGCTACCTATCACCACCATGACCCCATGCGTCGCGCCGTAATCGACCGTCCGCGTTTCGACCGCTTTGCCGTGGAGACAGAAACCCCTTATAGCAAGCCCTCGCAGATTATGCCACGTGCCGATGAGGGCGGTTCCACAGCGAAAGAACCCATGGACGGCTCAACTACAGCTATCCGCTATGCCAAGATTCACAATGTTGTCCTTGACCCGTGGATGGGGAATGTCTGGGGCGCCAAGCTCGCGGAGGTCACACCTTACTACGATCCGGATACCACACCGTCAATTCCTACGGGAATCGAAGATGTTGATGCCGACAACAACGCGGAAGCCCCCGTTGAGTATTTCAACCTCCAGGGACAGCGCGTTATATCTCCCGCCGCAGGTCAGATTGTCATTCGCAGGCAGGGTTCTGATGTCAGCAAAATCATTATGAAGTAACCTATAGTCTATTTCCAAACCAAGGGCGGTTTGTCAGAATTACTTTTGACAAACCGCCCCTCTTTATATATGCCGCTTAGTACTAACTTTTTAATGTAATGGGTGTTTCTACTATAAATAGGGATTAGATAAATAACCATTGATTTGTTTAGTTATGCGACTGATAAGACGCTTTATATTGATGCTTGGGTTAACTGTGTGCATACCATGCGCTTGCGCACAGTATTATGAACTGGCCAACCAACTTCCGCAACTTATTTCTCCGGCGCTGTCCGGCTCGTTCAACTATAAGGGAATTGTAGAGGCCGGTTTTACCGGGGGATTCAGCAACAACAAGGCTAACTTCGTAAGCATTTCCACGTCCCAGGGGTTCCGGTATTCAAACTGGTTCTTTATGGGTGCCGGATTGGGACTTGACGTAGCATTTCAGAATAATGATACCAATCGGGATGATATACCGGGGCAGTGGTACCATTCAACGCGTTCCACCGGGGTAATGATGCCGTTTTTCAGCGACTTCCGTTTTACTTTGGGAGGTATCGGCAGTGCGGCCAACGTGTTTATTGATTTAAAGATAGGTGGTACGTTCCTCCTTGGCAACCGCTATATGGAGTTCCGTGACGGCTATCTGACCAATAGTGCGAACTTCTATCTCAAGCCGAGTATCGGTGTACGTGTGCCAATCAACAGCCGTAATGCGAAACAGGCTTTGAACTTCGGGGTTACCTACCAATTGATTACCTCAGGGAACAACTATACATGGTATGGCGGTAACACGTTGAGCCTTAGTTCGATTGGTGCGACTGTAGGATTTGAGTGGTAGGTATTCTGTCATCATTTCAGACATACGCTCCCCTTTTTAGGGTCGAATGTTACGTTGTTGTTCGAGAACAAGCGTTCCAACAGGCCGCTCCGAGCCATTTCCTCTGCCGGGAGGCAATGGAGTGTAGGGGAGTCTATTAACGCTATGTGGTCGCACATGGAGAGGGCTATATCCAGTTCGTGGGTTGAGAAAAGTATGCACCTGTCATTCTCGTGGGCCAGTTGCCGGAGGAGCGAACATAGTTCATAGCGGTTTGGCAGGTCAAGGAACGATGTGGGTTCGTCGAGGAGTATCACGGGGGTGGATTGTGCCAGGGCGCGGGCTATCATTATTCGCTGACATTCCCCGTCGGACATCGTGTCCATCGTGCGGTCGGCATACTCTGCCATCCCCACTTCATTAAGGGCTCTGTCGACTATCTGCCGGTCCTCCTCTCGCATATGGCCGATCCAGTTGGTATAGGGGGCGCGCCCTACGGCCACCACGTCGCGGCACGACATATCGGGGATGCGTGTGCGTTCGGTGGTTACCAAGGATAGGGTACGAGCCATCGCTGCAGGTGACATATCGGCAATATTATGTCCGTCAATCGATATATTGCCCGAATATCGTTTGTTTAGTCCGGCTATGGCGCGTAGGAGCGTAGATTTTCCGGCTCCGTTGCGTCCTATAAGAGCCGTTATCTTCCGACCCGGAATCCTGGTATCGGCATTTTCAAGCAACCGATGCTCGCCATATCCTATTGAAAAATCGTGCAGGCGTATCATGATGCGGTAGATTTATTGTTTTTCAATACCACCCATACCACAATGGGTATACCTATGATAGAAGTGACGGCGTTTATCGGCAATGCAAGCATCTTGGAAATAAGATCGCACCCGAGCATCACGGAGGCCCCCGCCAGGGCCGTGGCCGGGAGTAACACACGGTGGTCGCTGTCAGCAGTAAGCATCCGTGATACGTGCGGCATTGCCAGGCCGATAAATCCTATAGGCCCGCAGAAGGCTGTGACTGTTCCCGCCAAAAGGGTGGTGGAGAGGAAGAGGAGCATGCGCGAACGCCTTATGTCCAGTCCCATGGTAATGGCATATTCTTCGCCGAATAGGAGGATGTTGAGGCTCTTGATGGTTATCACAGCGATTATCAGACCTGCGGCCACCGAGGGTATCATTATGGCAAGCTCGCCGGATGTGACATCGCCAAGCGACCCCATAGTCCAAAGCACGTAGGATTTTAAAGCCTCTTCTTGGCTTAGATATTGAAGAATCTGCACCACGGCGCCTATCCCGGATGAGAACATCATGCCGAGAATCAGTATCACCATAATATCTTTTACCTTCCTCCCTACGGCGGCTATAAAGACTAACACCACTGCTGCCCCCACCCATGCCGAGCCTGCCACACCTAACGACATCATCTCTCCGGCGAATCCGAAAAGCGGTGCGCCGAGCACGAACAGGGCTACACCGAGGCTTGCGCCTGAACTTATGCCGAGAACATATGGCCCTGCGAGCGGGTTGCGGAATAATGTCTGCATCTGTAGTCCGCTGACGGATAGCGCCATCCCGCATAGAACCGCTACTATGGCCTTGATAAGGCGTATGTCTGTCACAATCCGGGCCGAGGTCGTCGGACATTCCCCTCCGCATAGTGCATCCCATACCTGCGGCAGAGGTATATTCACCGGGCCTAATGCCAGGTCGGTAGCGAATAACGCCAGTGTGAGGGCTGTAAGTGTTATGAACAGCAGATATATCCTTGATTTCATGATATAGCCTTTATTCCAGTCTCCGATAATAATGGAACGGTTCTTTAGTTAGTAGGTCAGGGTGGAAGATTTTGATTAGATCCGATAGAACAAGGTCGGGATGCATTATCCCGGATTCGAAATAATCGTTGCCACCCTCAGGGTTGGAACACAGATTGTTATTATAGACCTTTCCATCGCGTAGGCACGGCGTATCGGCATACTTTGGGCACATCTGCCTGAGGACGGATAAGCTTGATGCAGTGCCGGGGTTAATCCACAGATCGGCTTCCGAAGCCATTCTGTATGCTTCCTCCATATCCACCGGGATGGCGGTTGCCCGGCCGTTATTTGCTGAGAGAAGCCTTCCTCCGGCATCGATAATCAGACGGCCGGAGTAACTTTCCGATGTAGGCATGAACCATGAGCCTGCATATGGTGCATTTACAAGTATGCCGGGTCTATTTTTATCCTGTAGATTCGCTACCATGCCCTTTAACCGGTTGTATCGCCGGGGAATCGGGCGGAAGGTCTCAATCCCTTTTTGCATGTCGCCAATAATGGCTGCTATGGGTACTATCCATTCAGCTTTCCCGAGTGGAGATTCCTCCATATAGTCCCCGATATATACGTATGGTATTCCCAATTCCTTTAGTTTACCCTCTATGGGGTTAGCGCCGTCAACGCCGTAAAGCAGCACCAGGTCGGGACGTAGGGAAAGCAAGAGTTCGTAGTTCGTATTGCCGTCATATCCCACATCTCCGATTTCTCCGGCCCTTTGGCGGATTCGCGGATTTGAGATGAACCGCATCCCCGATACACCGCAGATGCGGTCTGTCTCGCCCAAGACATCCAGCATTGCTATATTTGTGGAAGACATGGTTACGATTCGCTTCGCTTCCTTATTTAGAATCTGCCCTTTGAATCCTTGTGGGGGCGTTTCTCCGTCAGTGGCTATGAATAGTGAACAAGAAAGTGAATCTGCTCCCTGCCACGGATTGGTGGATGTGATGAGTATGCCGGCTTTTCCGGGGATTCTCCTGATTGAGAATCCTGACGCATATTCAGGCCGGTAGATTGTCTCTGTGAATTGGTTATCAGTGACATTGGCATCGTTCTTTCTGCACGAAACAAATAATGTGCAGAGCATCATAAGCATGAATATATATCGTAGATTGTGCATGTATGTGGAGGCTTGGGTGATTGGATTGATTTATTATCAATATATCGGTTCTGAGGATTTCTTACTATGATAGAACTTGGGGGTTATACCTATGAAGAATTCAAAATTTATTCCCGGCATAGGGTGGGCGAGTACCGAAAGATAATCCTCATTGAATAGGTTGTTTACGGCCAGTTTCAGGGATATATCCATAGGTTTGAGGCTCATACCTTTTTCAAGCGAGATGTTGTTCATGAAGTAGGGCGGGAGGTAGCCGGAGATGGTGACATCGTTGCTTGACATGGTGTAACGGCGGCTATACCAGCACCATTTATATAGAAAGCTCCATCCGCGCCATGAAAGACGCCCCGTGACCGAGGCTGAATTCTCAGGCACGTAGGGAAGCTGTTTGCCGATTGATTTGTCGGCGGGAGACATTTTTTCTCCCCGGTTTATCGAAGGCGTCCATGAGTATGAGCCGTTCAGGTCAAGAATCCATCCTTTGAAAGGCTGTAGGGCCATGTCAGCTTTTATTTCGATTCCGTAGGCATGCACTTTCTTTACGTTGCGGGGTGAGAAAAATCCTTTGGTAGTAGGGAGCCATATAATCCAGTCATCGATATACGAGTCAAACCAAGTGGCACTCCCCCCGATGCTGAACGTCCCCGGTTTCCCTGTTCGGAAACTTATCCCGCAATCGTAGTTAAACCCGCTTTCGCTTTTTAGGGACGGGTTGCCGCCGGGGAGGAAGTAAAGGTCGTTGAGGGTAGGGAAGTGATGGTTACGTGATATAGAAGCTCGGGCGGTGATGTTGCCGTAGCGCGATATTACCCCGTCAATGAAGAAAGCCGGGATTATGGGAGCCCATTTCGTGCCGTACATCTCCTGACGTAGCACTACCGACATTCCGATACGTTCCGACGGCTGCCATTTTGCCGAGGCGGATCCCGAGAGTTCCACGCGTCCTTTATCATAACCGACTATGGCATCTCCGCCGTCAGTCATTATTATATTTTTGTCATGGCTGCGTACGAAATGCTGATGGAGCGATATGTTGGCCGAGAACAGCCATTTCCCTGATGGGGAATATTCACCCTCTCCCTGGCCGTAGAATGTGTTGACGCGGCTTCGCGAGCGTGTCATGGAGGCCATGGTGCCGTTGCCTACGTCACGGCGGTAGTCATAGGCCATCCATGTGTGTATGTAGCCTCCACGCAGGGTGGTTTTCCATCGGCTGCGTATGTGGTCCCACGACACGACCCCTCGGAACGTCTGTTCGCGCTGTCGGTTCTCGAAGTCTGCTTCGTCGCCATAGTCGGTGGTAAGCATGGGGAGTTCGCGGTTGGAATTTATGTACCATGCATTAAGTCCAAGACGGTCGCCACGCAGGGTGTTGTAATAGACTTCCTGTAGCAGGTGGAAATCTTTGAAAGCCCCGCTGCGGTTCCGTTCCGTGGGATGGTACTGGCCTATTATATTGTGGTTGCCATCGTAGATATTTTCTTTCTTGTCGTGGTTTATATACTTGTAGTCATTAGGAGACGAGGAGTAGGAGACACGTGTTGAGATGTGCCAGTGTTCGGTACCGTAGTTCAGTCTGAGAAATTCATCGAAAGTGCGGAACGAACCGATTCCCTGTACATACTGGAGCTTGAATCCCTCGCTGTCATCAGTCTCGGTGGTAAGTCTTACCAGCCCCCCGAGGCCTCCTCCGGCTTCGTTGACCGATGATGAGCCGTGGAGCAGCGATGCGTTGTCTACGAAATAGGACGGTATTGTCGAGAAGTCGGTCATCCCGAGCATGGGACTGTTGATGCGCATCCCGTTCCAGGTTACCTGTGTGTGGCTGGGGGAAGTGCCTCTGAAGGCTACGGTAGAAAGCGTGGCACGTCCGTAGCTCTTTACGAATATCGAGGAGTTGAAAGCAAGTATATCGGCCATTGAATTTGCTACATTCTCTTTCAGCATGGCTGAGTCCAGGACGGTCTTTGTGACACCGATATCCTTCATCGGGCGGCGTCCTGTTACGGTTACCTCATCAAGCAGCCGTGACCGGCTCTGTGCCATGACAGGTACCATACCCCACGTGGCGCACAATATAAGCGTTATTACAGTCTTTCTATTCATTTCCAACAGAACGCTCCGGGTATTATTCCTACGTAAAATTCATCGATAAGCTCGCCCTCGGAAGTATAACGGTAGATTATACCTTGTTGCTGGTAGTCGATGGCATCAGCAACATATACCTCTCCGTTGGCCGGATTCACGGTCAGCCCGTAAAATTTCGTCCCATGATTTTTTAGGAACGGACGAACCGGCAGGCGTCCGGCAGTTATATCCATGCGCCATATATCGTCATTAATCCAATAAAGATGGTTCCCCGTGCCGTCAAGCTGTAGTTCGGAGGGTGAAGTTCCCGGTTTGAGGCCGAACTTGCGCTCTATCGTGAATGTTTCGGCATCAATCCGATATAGGGAGGGAGACTCCTGTCCGTAGGGACTTCCTTCATACCCTCCGTCACACATGCACCAGAGTTTGCCATTACGGTCAAGCACCAATGAATTTGGTTGCAGGCCGACGGTAAGGCTTTCGACCACGCGGTCTGACTCGGTGTCAATCTTTATTATGCGGTTCTGATAACTATGGCAGTTGCAATACACGTAGCGTCCGAGTTGCACCATCTGTTCGGTAGAGCCTGATTCCATTGGCATGTCAGGCACGGTAATATGCCCGGTGATGGAATATGTTGTCGGATCCACTATGAATATGCGGTTGTCCCAAAGCTGTGAGATGTAGGCTTTTCGGTCGTTGACGAAATGGATGTATCGCGGAGATGTGAGGTTCTCTATGCGTCCTGTTTCCTTGAAGGTGTCGGTGTCAATGGCGAATACCACGTGTGAATGGTTCACTACAATCCAGCCCCGGTTCCCCCATATAGACATGGATTGGGCTACATCGCCAAGCTTCATGCCGTTGGCGCGGAAAAACACATTGTTTTCGACTGTGTTGGTGGCGGGATCGTAATAGGAAAGCGAGGCGTTTCCATACTGGAAGTTCCCTTCGTTGGTAATGAATAGCCCGGAACCGGAAGTGTTGAAATCTTCCGATTCGCCGTAATCCCATCTCATGCATCCTGAGAGCAGGGCGATTATACACAATGAGGTGATTATCTTTATAGAGGCTTTTTCCATTACAGATGGGCGTGTATTATAATGGACTTACCGCGACATATCACGGAAAGAGAGCACTTCCGTCGAAATCTCCCCTACGGGGCCGCTCTGGGCCTGTACGCCCGTCTGCACTTTTACGAAATCCACATATTCAAGGTCTACGGGTGTACCGTCGGCGAAGACTGCGTTGGAGAATTTGAAGCCGTTGTATTGGCCGTAAGAATCTCCCTCTTTAATCTCATCAGAGCCGATATTGTCGGCATAGCCCCAGCCGTAGGGCGCGTTGTGCCAGAAACCTGTAGAGGGGTCGTATGTGTTACGGGCCGGGATCATAGTGCCGTAGAGGGTGTAACTTGAGGCAGTAATCCAGGCCGGGAAATAAACTCTGTCCTTGTCGAATAAATCGCTAAGGAATGTCACCTCTCCCCGTTTTCCGTCTGCATCGGTCCATTCCACGTTCATGCCGGGGCCGGCAGGGCGGAAATAGGTTACGTATGTGTTTTGGCGGGTGGCCTTATTGTCATACTCACATCCACGAAGCTCATACCATTCGTCATCGGGGAGACCGTTGCCATTCACATCCTGCATTACCCACACTATGCCTGGCTCGTTGCTTCCGCCTTCATCGCTTAGGAACGCATTTCCTTCGATTACGAGGTCATAGGAAGTTTCTGAGGCTGGCACGCTATGGTCGAATCCAACGATGATATACCCTCCGAAGGCTCCTAAAGACACGTATCTCCGGGATTTAAGCCGTTCCTCAGCCCATGCGTTTGCTTCGGTCAGAGTGGCCGGAGAGCCGGTTTCATCAACGAATTGCCCGGGGGCGGGTAAGAATTCAAAAACCTTATTGGAGAAAGGTGAACTTGCGCCGGATGCCGGGCGCATACGCTCTTTTTCGCTCGCGTCCACACACACCACCGTGACGGATGCCATCGCCGTGGCAGAACCGCGTGATATGTTGCGTGTTATAGCGCGTGGAAGCACCTGATTGTCTGTTACTGTGATTGTTACGGTGTATTCTCCTGCCTTGTCGGCGACAAAATGGAACATGTCATCGTGCAGGTCACTCTTCACTCCGTCAACTTCCCAGGTATAGCTGGGGGAGGGGATATTTTCCACCTGCGGGATAAGAAACACCGGGCGTCCGGCAAAAGTATATCTCGTTGTGGCAGGCTGGAAGTAGGACGGCCCGTGGAAGAACACCTTGGCGCCGGAGCCTACCGGGATAACCTCTACCTCAAATTCTTTCTCAGATGGACCGTCTTCATTCGATGCCACTACTTTTATGGTATAGGTTCCGATTTCGGTTCGGTTGAAGATGAAATCTTTCTCTTCACCCTCAAGGAGGCCGTTGACGAACCATTTGATTGTGAAGCCCGGCATATCGGCATGCTGTATATCGGGCGAGAACGTATAATCGGTGCCGGCTTCGATTCTCAATCCTCCGTCAGGTATGGCCAGCGATATTACCGGGGGGGTAAGCTCAAGGACATCAATGCGTATTTCCTCACAGGCCGTGCCATATTCGTTACGTGCCTGTATAGTCACGTAATTTTCCCCTATGTCGGGCCATGAGGCTGTCCAAGTTATGTCGCGGCACACCACCTCGCCATCCATGGTCCAGGTAATCTCCGCATTGGATATATTTTCAAATTCAGGCGATATAGTTAGTGATTCTCCGACCTTTACAGTATATACGCCGTCCTCGTTGTCAAGGATTATAGCGGGCTTTTCCCCCGAATCACCTCCTATATTTTCGTCCTTGTTACAACCCGGGAGTGATACGGCCAGTATGACACATGTAACGATGTGCCATGCAACGCGTAACGTCTTACTATATCGCATAATAATAATAATGTCTTTGAAGATACTTTTATATTGACAGGGTTAGAATATGGCTATTTTACGGTTGCCGTGGATATATAGTCCTGCGGGGAGGGCCTTTAGGTCTCTGACAGAGGCGTTACGCATCATAAGTACGCCCGATGGGGTATATACGTCATGGTGGAAGTCGCTTTCTTCATTGATTTCATCAAGACCGACAAACTCGTCAACTGTTACATTTACGGTTGTCGCAGCGCTTTTACCCTGATATTCTGCACGGAATGTGAGTGTTGTAGTACCGGTTTCTTTTCCCTCGATATGATAACATCCGGGGGATGTCTCGGTGAGGGTGCATATATCGCCATCCGCGATAGACGCTGAGTAATTTATAAGATGTGGGTTACCGGCGTAGAGAGTTGTGATATCTCTCATAACGATCTCCTTCGAAGACTTTTCCTCGTCCGGAGTACCGATTTTAAGCTTTATATCTTCGATAGAAATCTCCGGGGCTTTGAAATCAGGATAAAGAGCCTGGGCCGGGAACCAGTAGTAGGGGTCAAGGGTCACGGTCTTGTCAGTCTTTATCGCCCCGGTTGCCGCATCGGCGAAGTACACCCAGTTCTTCTCATAATGGTCGCCGTAACCGGCTTCTACAGCCAAGATTACAATATCGCCGGAAACAGGGTCTACGCTTATGCCCTGCCCGTAGAGTATTCGGTTGGCATCAAGGCCGTCTTCTGTGCCGGGGAGCTTTATGAAATCAGGAGTAAAAGTCCCGGATGTGATGTCATATTTTGATATTGTGTTGCAATTGTATGCCTTTGTGGCATAATAGAGTATATTGTCAGTTTTGTCTGCTGCCAGAGGCGACATTGTCCAAGTCTGCCAAGGTGATGGCAGTTTGGCGTTGGTCGCGTCTATATTGATTGTTTCGGTTTGAAGGGTTGTTGGATTGATTTTTATAAATTCCCCTGCTGCATTTCCGGTGGCAACATATAAGGAGCCGTCTGCTGTCACGGCCATGGCCTCAGCCGAGGCAATGTCAAGCACATCGGTAACTTCGTCCGTCTCGCAGTCAATCACCACCACGCCGTTGCGCTGGCTCACCACGAAAACGTATTCGCCGTAGCGCAGGGCCTGTCCGAACTGGCCTGAGGCCATTCCCTGGCGCTCTATCTTTTTGCCGACAGTGAGATTTTCCAGATCCACCAGAAATAGTCCGTCATTAGTTGACAGGTATCCCTTTGCTTCGTTCACCGGACATAGAAAATATGCTTGTTTGGCCGGGATCTCGGTGATTCCGCCAATAAACTCAAATGTTGAGGCATTGATTGCCGTTATAAATGCCCCATCGGTATTAAATTTGCTGACAGTGAACACCTTGTTCCCGAAACACGCCCCCGATTCAGTGGTCGTGCCGATATGCCTGCCGGGATTTACAGTCTCAAAAAGATGATACTGCATCTCGCCGTTATATCCGAGGAAGTTTATTGACCCCGGGTCGTTGCCGAACCATCCCTCGTTTACTAAGAGGATGCCTTTTTCAAAATCTGTTTCCGCCGGGGAATCCTGTGCTGCGGCTGACTGGCAGCAAAGTGCGAGCGAAACCGATGTGAGTAGTAATATCTTCTTCATATTATTATATTTTTTCAAAATTTAGTTGACACATAAAATAAATCCCGACAGTTTCATGAAAGATACTGCGGGAGAAGGATACCGATGCCGGAGTGCCGACACATGGACGGTGATGTTTTCCTATACTTGTTGTTGAGCCCATAATCCCGCAGGCATATATGTGTTCTGTCTCGTCTTCTGGCAGGTTTTCTGACTTATCCCGGCCTTAGCACCTTCCCGTCCTGTAGGACAGTGGCATATCGCTAAGGCTTTTTATCCGGGCCCTTGCGGGGAGCGGCCGCTCCGCGATTCGGGGTATGGATAAAAGGGGAAATACAGCAGCGGGTACTGTCCCGGATTCTGACCGGGTTCCCTTTCGGCTCACGGTTAAATATAGGTATATCTGACCGGCGCCTCTTAGCCCGACACCGATTGGCCGGACTAACCAAAAGCACTGCAAAGGTAGTAATTATTTTGAATGTTTTTCGTAACTTTGCAATTGAAATAGTACAACCAAAGAATCATTATCTTGCCAACGGAAAACGATAAACGTATAGCCCGCAACACCATCTATCTTTACGGTAGGATGTTGCTGACTATTTTTATCTCCCTTTATACCTCACGAGTGGTCCTCGATGTGCTGGGTGTGGCCGACTACGGTATCTACTCCGTGGTCGGAGGGATTGCTATGATTTTTGGTTTCATAAACGGGGCGATGAGCGGCGCCACCTCCCGATTCCTCAGCTATGAAATCGGGGCAGGAGGGCATCTGAAACTGCGTCAGACGTTCTCAGCCGCTCTAAGTGTTCACTCTATAATCGGTCTGATATTCCTCGTGCTTGCCGAGACGGTGGGCCTGTGGTATGTCGAGACCAAACTTGTAGTTGCTCCCGGTCGGCTTGATGCGGCATTATGGACCTATCAGTTTGCCGTTATAGGTGTGCTCGTACAGA
This sequence comes from uncultured Muribaculaceae bacterium, assembly GCA_910584735.1. Lineage (GTDB taxonomy): Bacteria > Bacteroidota > Bacteroidia > Bacteroidales > Muribaculaceae > UBA7173. Next base: position 14,792 of record CAJUBM010000019.1, on the reverse strand, counting down.
TACTCCAGATTCCTTTCATGGCCTTTATAATAGCGCGTGAACGGATGGGATATTATGCGTTGGTGGCTTTTATCAACGTAATACTCAAACTCGGCGTTGTGCTTCTGCTGCTTTATGTGGCCACGGCCGATACACTTAAGATATATGCCGGCCTGATGTTCGGCGTGACTGTGATTGTCGCGCTGATGTATCTTGTGTACTGCCGCCTGAATTTTGCCGAAGCCCGTTGGGGACGCCGCAACGACCTCAGGATAATAAGGTCGATGGTGCGGTTCTGTAGCTGGAATATTTACAGCAATCTCTGCTTCACGGCGCGTTTCCAGGGTATGCAGCTGATAATAAACAAATTCGGCGGCGCCGTGCTGAATGCGGCCGGAGGGCTTACCATCACAATATCGGCAACGATAAACGGTTTTGCCACCACAGTTATCACAGCTTTTCGTCCGCAAATCGTGCAGCAGTATGCCAAATCGGACTTCCCGTATATGAACAAGCTGCTGGTTAATTGCGCACGTTTCTCCTTGCTGTTGATAGGGTTGCTTGTAGTTCCTATTGTCATCGGGATGGATTCGTTGCTGTCCATATGGCTTAAGGAGGTGCCGGAGTACACGGCGGTGTTCTGCCGGGTTGCATTGATGGCTGTCTGCGGCGAACTTCTCAACGATATTATCTCTATCGGGATTCATGCCACCGGCAAGGTGGTGCGTCTGAGCCTGGTCTCGGGTACGCTTTATTTGGTGGAACTGCCTCTGATGTGGCTCATGCTAAAGATTTGGGGAAATCCCACTCTTCTCTACGTGACACATCTGGTCATGATATTCTTCATCTCGGCTGTTGACAGCATGATTCTCAAATCACAAGTCGCCCAGTTCTCTCTGCGCAGATTTTGGTTGCGAGGAGTTGTTACACCGGGAGCTATCCTGGGTGTCACGCTCGTCCTTACATGGTATTTTACCAGTGGATGGACGTTGGATATAGCCGGACTGTTGGGGATGGGCATCATCTCCACACTGCTTCTGGGCATCCAGACGTGGCTTTTCGCAATAGACTCGGAAATGAGAGCTTCATTTAAGAGGAGGCTTCTAAAGTTGTTCCGTCGTCAATAAGGGTGCGGCCGCGTGTCTGTGGCCATGTGATAATCCTTTGCTTTGAGATTTTGTTATTTACATACTGATATACTTATATTCTTGCTTTCTGGCTAAATTAGATAAAGATGTTCAACTTTTTCCACAGATCACCGTCAACCGGCGGAGATTTATTCATACATACCGACATACATTGTCACCTTGTGCCCGGTATAGATGACGGACAGAAGGAGGCCGAACCGGCGTCGCAATTGGTGGAGCGTCAGCGCGAATGGGGTTTCAGGCGCGTCTTTACCACGCCGCATGTCACCCAGGATACGTTTGAAAATACTCCTGAAATAATAGATGGCGCTTTCAAGAAATTGAAAGAAGCCGTGGAAAGGCGCGGTACGGATATCTCTCTGGCTTATTCGGCGGAATACCGCATTGATAATTTCTTCCAGGAGCAGCTTTTGAAGGGCACAGTCATACCTTTCCCTAACAACTATCTGCTTGTGGAGAATTCCTTCGTGCAGGAGTCGTGGAATCTCGACCAGATGCTTTTTGACCTTAAGCTGCGTGGTTTCAAACCGATAATGGCCCATCCGGAACGTTATTCCTACTACTTCTCAAAACGCGAGCGGTATAAGGAGTTGAAGGATGCCGGCACGATGTTCCAGGTAAATCTACTTTCTTTGGCCGGATATTATGGTAAGGAGGTAAAGAAAGTGGCTGAGCAGCTTGTGGAAAACGATTGGGTTGACTTTCTTGGTTCCGACATGCATCATGAGAAACATGCTGATGCCATAGGCCGCTATCTGGCCTCGAAAGAGTTCCAGAAACTCGCGAAAAAGCTTGACGGACGTATCCGTAACGACTCCGCTTTCTGAAATTTCGTCTGTGTATCGCAGGGTATAATGTCCTAAAAAGATTATTATCCGTGGTAACTTATAGTGGTGCCGTCCCGGAGGTCCGGCGCCACTACTATCCGGTCACACTAAAGCTACTAAGTTTTGGGTGAGAAAAGCGTTTATATGGATTTTGGCACAACGCCCTCGCTGTTATTCAGCAGTCCGGTCTGTTGGGCAACTGATTCCTCATGGATGGACGCGAATATGTTGCGCATAAATTCCTGTGATAATCCTGCGGCGCGAGCTTGTTCCAGACGTGTAGTCATAAGAAGTTCATAACGCCTTGGCTGTAATACGGCCATGGCGTTTTCTTTTTTCAACACTCCGATTTCGCGAGAAATTTCCATGCGGCGTCCGAGTATCTCTATAAGCTGGTCATCAAGATTGTCAATCAGACCTCTCAACCGTGTGAGATTCGCTGACGGAGCGGTATTGCGTCGTGTTACGAGCGATGTAGCGATACGGCTGAGTTCTTTCGGCGTAATCTGTTGTGCGCTGTCGCTAAGTGCCTCATCCGGGGTTGTGTGAGATTCAATCATAACGCCGTCAAATCCCAAGTCAAGAGCCTCTTGCGCCAAAGGGGCTATCAAATCACGGCGTCCCCCGATATGGCTGGGATCGCATATGAGTTGTAATCCCGGCAATCGCCGTTTCAGTTCGATGGGTATGTGCCAGAAGGGGGTGTTGCGATAAGTCTCCAGCCCGTATGAACTGAATCCACGATGTACGGCGGCTATATGGCGCACACCAGCATTATAGATACGGCATATGGCGCCAATCCATAGCTCCAGATCCGGATTCACGGGATTTTTTACAAGTATCTTTATGTCGGACTCGCGATGATGGCTATCGCATACGTTGCCATCGTATCCGTCGCAGGCAGGCTTGTCACCCCCCGGGTGGAATATATATTTTGCTATAGTGTCGGCAATCTCTTGTACGGCGAAAGGATTGGCGGAGGTACGGGCCCCTATCCATAGGGTCCTTATCCCTTTTTCAAGACAGCATCTCACATGTTCGGAGTTGGCTACTTCTGTAGCAACATCCATTCCTAATGTCTTCTTGACATCTGCCAGCCAGGGGAGGGCTTTCTTGCCGCGTCCCTCGAATCCTCCCGGCATGGTACGGGGCTTCCATGCGCCCGCTCTGAAATATCGAATTCCGTTATCTCTTAGTTCCTGGGCCACGGCGAGTGTCTGGTGGCGAGACTCGGCGCTGCATGGTCCTGCTATTATTATGGTGTCTTCATCGGAGGCCGGGATAAATACGGGCTGAAGTCCGTCCAGATGTATTATTTTGGATTTTTCCGGGGAAGAGGGGATATGTGGCATAATATGGCTGTATTTGGACACTACAGCCCCCGGAAGAGGTCTTTGCCGACACTTCCGGGGGACGGGTATGCTTTGTGTGATGCTTGCAGAACGGTTAATCGGGGAGTACGCGGCGGGCGCCTAAGTAACGTTTGGCGTAATATGCTGCCGATACCTTGTCGATACGTATGCCGGAACGGGCTGCGTGGATGAAGGTAATCTCGCCGGATGCCGGATCGGCCGATACGGCTATCCCTACGTGGCCTACCCGGCCTGATCGAGAGGCGCGCCCTGTGAAGAACAGGAGGTCGCCCGGTTGCACCTCATCCCGCTTCACTTTACGGCCCTGGGTGTATTGCACGGCTGAGGAGGGGCTGAGCGAGTAGCCGAAATTGGAATATATGTAGCTTGTGAATCCCGAGCAATCGAAGCCTGTTTTCGGGCTGCGGCCTCCGTGGCGGTACCTTATGCCCATGAAGCGTTTTGCGAAACCGAGCATGTCGGCAGTCAGTGCTGCGCTCTCTTCCGACTGGAATCCGGGTTCGGAAAGCAGTTCCATCCCGGCGGCGGGGACTATCTCGAAAGGATTGGTGCGTGAAACCGAGGCTAAGTTCATTTCTTCAGCTTCGGAGGCGGCACGTGTTGCTGCTACGGTATGTGTTGTTGAGTGTTGTTTCGGGGGGGTGAGATTCTGAGAGGTGGGTTTGGCCGCGGATGCCGAAAATACGGTCGCGAACATGAATCCACATATTGTATAAATAAGTTTATTCATTCTGTTGAGAAGAGGGAAACCCGTTCCCTGTAATTTAAGGATTAAAAAAATGATGCTCTCAGAGCATTTCATCAGAGGACGGCCTGCAATTACGGCAGTCTTCATGATTCCGCAAAGCAAGCGGAATGGCAGGGCCGCGCGGCCCGGAGAGGGGAGGATAATGAACCTTGCTTAGGGGTGTTTCCCGATTACTGGGGAACATTCCGGTGAAATCGGTTAAAGATTTCCTTGCGATTGGTCTTAGGAGGTACGGATTGGTGCGCCCTCTCATTATTCGTTTGCAAAGGTAGTGATTTTCAGCCTCCTTTACAAGGAATGGCGGTTCAATATTTCTTTTTAAATGTTAAGGTTTTTAAAATAAGAGGTTGGTTTTTACGTTTTATGCACACATTCAGACTGAAGTGTGCAGCTTTTTGTGATTATTTTTTTGATAAAGATAAACTTTTTATCGCCCATGTCAAAGATTCCCGATTCTTTTCATTTCGATGGAATATTTGTACCTTTGTCGCGGATTTGCGGTGTTGCTGCTTGATGTCGCTTCTGGCCCGCAGGTCTGAAACAATAACTTAAGTCTGTCCCTGCCGGAGCGGGGGATGGTGATTTGAAAAATGTTGAAAATCAAACGACTTTACAGGTTCATGCTGCGCAGCTTTCTGCCCTTGTTCATGATGACTTTCGTCATCTGCCTGTTTATCGTGTTGATGCAGTTCCTGTGGCGCTATATCGATGACCTCGTGGGAAAGGGGTTGAGCGTCGGGGTAATAGGGGAGTTGTTCTTCTATGCTGCCCTTACGATGGTGCCGATGGCTCTGCCGCTTGCCATACTGCTTGCCTCGCTTATGACTTTTGGTAATCTTGGCGAACGTTTCGAACTCACGGCTATCAAGGCATCAGGGGTGTCGCTCCTAAAGGTGATGAAGCCCCTTATTATATTTATAGCGCTCGTGGCCGTGGGGGCATTTTTCTTCCAGAACAATGTGCTGCCGATTGCACAGACCAAGATGTGGACGCTTCTTTATAGCGTAAGGCAGAAATCACCGGAACTGGAGATTCCGGAGGGCGTTTTCTACGACCAGATTCCCGGGTATAATTTCTATGTAGGTAAGAAGGATCAACAGACAGGTACGCTTCATGATATAATGATATATGATGTGTCGAGGGGGTTCGAGAATGTGCGTGTGATACTTGCCGACTCGGGGCAGTTGAAGATGGCCGATGACAAGGCGCACCTATTCCTGCGGCTGCATCATGGGAAACAGTTCGAGAACCTGCGCGAGACTGCGTTTTCAGGCATAGGTGCCTACCAGCCCTACAGACGCGAGACGTTTGACCTCAAAGAGATACTGCTGGCTTTTGATGCCGGATTCAACCGTATGGACGAGGCCGGCATGCGAAACCAGTATGTCGGGAAGAATATCGCCGAATTGCAGGCAACCATCGACTCGGTGACATCACGTGTGGATTCTATCGGCGCCATATACGCCAAAGACCTTAAGGAAGATACGTATGTTAGGGTCAATTATTACGACACACATATGGCGGCGGGAAAGGTGGTACGCGCTCCTCGCCGCGAGGTTGCGATGCCTGATGGGCCGTTGGATATCGACTCGGTATTCTATAAGATGAATCCCGGGCAGACGGCGACATATCTCGCTATGGCCGTATCGCATGTGCAGAGAGCCCGCCAGGAGTATGAGTTCAAGAGCTACGCCATGGAGGATGACCGATACACAATCCGCCGCCACGGCATAGAGATGCAGAAAAAATTCACCCTTTCTTTTGCCTGCCTGGTGTTCTTCTTCATAGGGGCGCCGTTGGGCGCTATTATCCGCAAAGGAGGCTTGGGTACGCCTTTGGTAATATCGGTATTCCTCTTTATTGTCTACTATATAATAGATAATACGGGCTATAAGATGGCTCGTGACGGCAAGTTGGAGGTATGGCAGGGTATATGGCTCAGTTCGGCGGTGCTTCTGCCGTTGGGAATATTTTTCACCTATAAGGCCATGCGCGACTCAGCCGTATTCAACATTGACGCATACCGGCTGATGTGGCTGAGGCTGCGCGGGAAGCTGCGTCGCGAACTTGAGGTGAAGGAATTTGTTATGCAGGAGGTGGTAGCGGCACATGCTTCTGCCCTTGCCGGCGATTTCGCCGCTGCCTGCGAGGGGCTATACGCCTCTTACCGCTCCATGCCGTGGTGGAAACGAGCTTTCTACCTGGTTCGCAGATACCCTCCAAGGAGTGCTGCGCAGGAGAAGCTTAACGACCTGGTGGAGTACCTTGCCGATTCGAGGGAGCCCAAAGTGATTGCCCTTGCCAACAGGCTCCCCTTCCAGGTTACCTCGCGTAACGCGCGGGAGTGTGCCGCTACGGCGCGTCAGATTATAAACATGTTCGATATTTCCCTAAAAACTCAATAGACTCTGTTATGATCAGGCTTGACTCAATAGAAGATGCCATCAAAGATTTCCGCGATGGCAAGATGGTGATAGTGGTTGACGATGAAGACCGCGAGAATGAAGGCGACCTCATCGTCGCGGCAGAGAAGATAACCCCGGAGCAGGTTAATTTCATGCTCAAGAATGCGCGCGGCGTGTTGTGTGCTCCTCTGACTATATCCAGATGCAGGGAGCTTGGACTGGAGCCTCAGGCTGCTGACAACACTTCCGTGCTCGGCACACCTTTCACTATAACGGTAGACAAGCTGGAGGGATGCTCCACAGGGGTGTCTATCAATGACCGTTGCGCCACTATACGCGCCCTTGCCGATCCGGCATCGAAGCCTGAGACGTTCGGCCGTCCCGGCCATATCAATCCCCTCTATGCCCAGGACCAGGGGGTGCTGCGCCGTTCAGGCCATACGGAGGCCGCCGTAGACCTTGCCCGGCTGGCCGGACTGCGGCCTGCTGCGGCACTTATGGAGATAATGAGCGATGACGGCTCTATGGCCCGCCTTCCGGAATTGCGGAGACGTGCCGACGAATGGGGCATGAAGCTCGTGTCGATACGCGACCTCATAGCATACCGTATGAAGGAGGAGTCCCTGGTGGAAAAAGGGGTGGAAGTGCATCTGCCGACGGCATACGGAGATTTCCGTCTCATCCCCTTCCGTCAGAAAAACAACGGCATGGAACACATAGCCATCATCAAAGGTGATGTGCGCGGCGGTGACCCTGTGCTTGTGCGCGTACATTCTTCCTGTGCCACCGGCGATATATTCGGCTCGCTAAGATGCGATTGCGGCGAACAACTCCATCAGGCCCTGCGCATGATTGAAAAGGAGGGGCGAGGCGTGGTGCTCTATCTTCTGCAGGAGGGACGCGGAATCGGACTGATGGATAAAATCAGGGCATACAAACTTCAGGAAGAGGGAATGGACACCGTGGAGGCCAACCTCCATCTCGGACATAAGGCCGACGAACGCGATTATGGGGTAGGAGCCCAGATTCTCCACGAACTCGGTATCCGCAAGATGCGTCTTATGACCAATAACCCTGTAAAACGTATAGGTCTGGAAGGGTACGGTCTTGAGGTGGTTGAAAACGTGCCTATAGAGATAGAGCCCAACGATAACGACCGGTTCTACCTTTCTACCAAGAAACACCGTATGGGGCATGACCTCCATCGTGTGGACTGAGCCGGTAGGCGTAGCGTCCATTTTCAGAGAAGCGTTCTTGAAGCGTACTTTCCGGATAGGTAAATAAATTCGTAAGAATATTTTGCCGGACAACTTAAAAGACGTAAATTTGTAAAAATTTTGCGTGTCGCGGCTCTTTCTGTCGCGGCTCGCATTGTAAAAAGTCGTGTGGTTGCCATGTTGTTTGTGGCAATTGATTGATAAACATAGCTTTCTGATGATAAATATTACTTTTCCCGATAAGTCGGTGAAACAGTTCGAGAGCGGCGTTACTCCTTTAGAGATAGCGCGCAGCCTCTCACCCCAGCTTGCAAAAGAAGTGCTGGCAGCGTCTGTAAACGAACAGGAGTGGGATCTTTCGCGTCCTATAAGCGAGGATGCCACCATCCAACTTTATAAATGGGATGACCCTGAAGGGAAGCATGCTTTCTGGCATAGCTCGGCCCACCTGCTTGCCGAGGCACTGCAGGAACTCTATCCCGGGGTGAAATTCGGTATAGGTCCGGCCATAGAGAACGGATTCTATTACGATATCGACCCTAACGGCCACAACATAACCGCTGCCGACTTCCCCGCCATCGAAGCCAAGATGCTTGAACTGGCACGGCGCGATGAGAAAATCATACGTGAGGACATATCCAAGGCTGACGCCCTGAAGATGTTCGGCGACCGTGATGAAAACTACAAATGTGAGCTTATCTCCGAACTTGAGGACGGCCATATAACCACCTATACGCAGGGTGGTTTCACAGATCTTTGCCGTGGCCCGCATCTTCCTTCCACGGGTGTAATCAAGGCATGCAAGGTGATGAGCCTGGCGGGCGCCTACTGGCGCGGCGATGAGAAACGCAACCAGCTTGTGCGCGTCTACGGCATAACCTTCCCCAAGAAGAAGATGCTTGACGAATATCTCGTGCTGCTCGAAGAGGCCAAGAAACGCGACCACCGCAAAATCGGTAAGGAGATGGAGCTTTTTGCCTTCTCGACCAATGTCGGCGCAGGTCTGCCGCTCTGGCTTCCCAAGGGTGCCGCTCTGCGCGACCGTCTGGAGCAGTTCCTCCGCAAGATTCAGAAAAAATATGGTTACCTACAGGTAATCACTCCACATATCGGTAATAAGAACTTGTATGTAACCTCCGGGCATTACGCCAAATATGGCAAAGACTCGTTCCAGCCGATACATACGCCGCAGGAAGGTGAGGAGTACATGCTCAAACCGATGAACTGCCCCCACCACTGTGAGATTTTCCGTTGCTCACCCCGTTCGTACCGCGACCTGCCCCTGCGTCTTGCAGAGTTCGGCACGGTATATCGCTATGAGCAGACCGGCGAGCTCCACGGACTGACACGTGTTCGCGGATTCACCCAGGATGACGCACACATATTCTGTGCCCCCGAACAGATTAAGGATGAGTTCCTGAAGGTAATGGATATAATATTCTACATCTTCAACGCCCTTAAGTTTGATAATTTCGAGGCTCAGATTTCGTTGCGCGACCCCAATAACAAACAGAAATACATCGGCAGCGATGAGAACTGGCATCTGGCCGAGAACGCCATAATCGAGGCCTGCGAGGAAAAGGGTCTTAAGGCACGTAAGGAACTCGGTGAGGCTGCTTTCTATGGCCCCAAGCTTGACTTTATGGTCAAGGATGCCATCGGTCGCCGCTGGCAGCTCGGCACTATACAGGTGGACTACAACCTGCCCGAGCGGTTCCAGTTGGAATATACCGGGGCCGACAACCAGAAACACCGCCCCGTGATGATTCACCGCGCACCTTTCGGTTCGTTGGAGCGTTTCGTTGCCGTGTTGCTCGAACACACCGCAGGAAAGTTCCCTCTGTGGCTTGCCCCCGATCAGGCTATCATCCTTCCGATTTCCGAGAAATTCAACGATTACGCCTACCGTGTGGCAAAAGAACTCGAAGAAGCCGACATCCGTGTTACCGTTGACGACCGAAACGAGAAAATCGGGCGCAAGATACGCGATAATGAGCTTCGCCGAATCCCCTATATGCTCGTTGTCGGTGAAAAAGAGGCTGAAAATGGTGAAGTTTCTGTAAGAAAACAGGGCGAAGGTGATAAAGGTACGATGAAAATTGCTAACTTTGCAGCCGAAATTACAGAATTGGTTAAAAACCTACAGTAACAAAATAAAACTATCTATCCGAGATTGCATATAAGCCTGTATCGGGATTGCCGTAAGCGGTATTTAAAACCCGGTATCGGGGCATGTGTCAGTCTCAGCAGACATCTGAATGGATAAAAAACCGACAAATGCGGGCGCGCCGCGCCCTGGCAGCCACTCAGGGAGCCGCCCTCAGCAGGGAGGAGCTTCCAATCGTCCCAACACATCAGGTGCTCCCCGTCCGCAAGGGGGGGCATCCTCCAGGCCACAGGGCGGCCCAGGTTCGCGTCCCGGGGGCTTTTCAGGCCCGCGCCCGGGTGGCTTTTCGGGGCCTCGGCCCGCAGGAGCATCCGGCCCCCGTCCCGGCGGGTTTTCGGGTTCGCGCCCGGGTGGCGGTCGTTTCAACGGCCCGCGTCCACCTCGTAAAGAGGAACCATATGCCGTGAACGAGCGCATACGCGCCAAGGAGGTGCGTGTTGTCGGTGACAACGTGGAGAACGGAATCTATACCATACAACAGGCCCAGAAGCTGGCCGATGACCTGGAACTTGACCTGGTGGAAATCTCCCCTACAGCCGAGCCTCCCGTATGTAAGATTCTTGATTACTCCAAGTTCCTCTACCAGCAGAAGAAGAGGCTCAAGGAGCAGAAAGCCAAAGCTACGAAAGTGGTGGTGAAAGAGATTCGTTTCGGGCCTCAGACCGATGACCACGATTATAACTTCAAGCTCAAACATGCCCAGAGTTTCCTCCAGGAAGGTTCAAAGGTGAAAGCCTATGTGTTCTTCAAGGGACGTTCCATCCTGTTCAAGGAACAGGGAGAGGTGCTGCTGCTGCGCTTCGCCAACGACTTGGAGGAGCTTGGGAAAGTAGAGCAGATGCCGGTTCTCGAAGGGAAGCGCATGACAATCATGCTTTCCCCCAAGAAAAAGGCATAAACCCCATAACGATTGTTCACGCCACGAGTTGGCGATGATATTCATAATTCAATAATTTACAAAAATGCCAAAGATTAAGACTAATTCCGGTGCCAAAAAGAGGTTCGCCCTTACCGGATCAGGAAAGATCAAGAGAAAACATGCCTTCAAAAGTCACATCCTGACCAAGAAGACTAAAAAACAGAAGCGTAACCTTACACACTTCACGACAGTCGCCAAGGCTGACGAAGCCAACGTAAAGGCATTACTTGGCCTCAAATAATCATCCGGCCCGCGCCGGACACGATTACGCCTAAGGCGAAAACAAATCATCGTTCCAATTCATTTATTAACCGGGTGATTAGCCGAAAGAGCCGGTTCCTGACAAGCATCAGGGCCGCCGCTAACTCCCAAAAAAAGAACTACAATGCCACGCTCAGTAAACCACGTAGCCTCACGCGCTCGTCGTAAGAAAATCCTGAAATTAACACGCGGTTACTTCGGTTGCCGCCGCAACGTCTGGACCGTAGCCAAGAACACCTGGGAAAAAGGTCTGACCTACGCCTACCGCGACCGTAAGAACAAAAAGCGCAACTTCCGCGCTCTCTGGATTCAGCGTATCAATGCTGCCGCCCGCATGGAGGATCTTTCATACTCCAAGCTGATGGGTCTGATCCACAAGGCCGGTATCGAGATTAACCGTAAGGTTCTCGCCGACCTCGCGCTCAACAATCCCGCCGCTTTCAAGGCTATCGTTGACAAAGTCAAGAACGCCTAAGTCCTGTAACAGGATATAAGAGAAACGGTCTCCACATCATTTGGTGAGGAGGCCGTTCTTATTATTGTGTTCTTTTGCTATATTACTCCAATAATTCTTATAGGTGGGGAAGTCCTGACTGTAGGAATAGCGAGCATAAGGTATGTGACACGGAGCCTGCGGGATGGACTAAGTTCACGGCCTCGGAGGCGTCATGCCAGGATGCGGCATCTACTTCGGAGGAGGTCTTTAACGAGCAGCCGTCATTGACGAGGGCCAGGAAACCTATCATGAGCATCCCTTTGCGGGCGAACCAATAGGTGCCTGCCGGGGTGAGTTTCTCAACCTCCAGCCCGGTCTCTTCAAGTATCTCCCGCACGGCGGTCTGTTCGGCGCTCTCTCCGGGTTGCATATACCCGCTGACAAGGTTACGGTAGACCTCGGATATGTAGTTTTGCCGGAGCAGAAGAACCTTCCCCGCGCTATTGTAAGCCAACGCTATTATACAGGTCGGGAACATATCGAACCACGGCTTTCCGCATTGGTCGCACCAAGGTACGCCTATGTCGTCTCCAAGGTCGCGTGAGCTTAATGGCGCTCCACAGTCAGGGCAATGTTTGAATCTCATATCATTGTTGTTAAGTAACTGGTTGAAATAATCAGACCTGTTATTATAAAATAATTTTGAACAGTTACTTACAGTTCCGTCCTACCATATAATTATAGGATGTGGACGGCTTATCAACTTATTGTGGCAGACATTTCAAATGTCTGCCACAATAAGTTTCGGTATCATGTAGTTCTCGTGTCAGTTTAGCTGGGCGTCAGCCGTAGCCCATGGGGCTGCCTCGAGCGAGGTATAGGTGTTTATCGGCATTTCGCCGGTAAGTGCGCCGAGGGCGTTGAGGGCAAGGGCTTCCAGTTCGTCCTCGCCGGGGTAGATTGCCACGGGGGCTATATGTTTGATTCGCTCTATAAGTTGCGTGGTCACATATTCAGAATAGGCTATGCCGCCGGTCACGAGGATGGCGTCAACCTTGCCGAATAGCGCCGGTGTCAGGGCCCCTACGGCTTTGGCTACCTGGTAGGTCATTGCATCGAGCACAAGTTTGGCATGTTCGTCGCCATTGGCTATGCGTTCCTCTATCTCCGGGCAGGAGACCGTGCCGAGATGGGCTGCCAGTCCGGCCTTGCCACAGATGCGTTTCTTCAACTCATGCTGGGTATAGCGTCCTGAATAGCAGAGGTCAATCAAGGCGCCGGAGGGTAGTGTTCCAGCACGCTCGGGTGAGAAGGGGCCTTCTCCGTCGAGGGCGTTGTTCACATCTATGCATTTGCCGCCGGAATGTGCGCCAACTGAGATTCCTCCTCCAAGATGGCATATTATAAGGTTGAGTTCCTCATATTTTATCTTCTTGCCGAGTTTTGCGGAGAGGTCTTTGGCATATCGGCGTCCTATGGCGCGTTGGTTGAGCGCATGCCATGTAGTGATTCGTGGCATCAGAGGGGAGCCTGTCACACGTGCTATCTCGTGCATCTCGTCCACTACGCCCGGATCGGCCATGAAAGCCGGGCAGTTTTTAATCTCCCGGGCAAGGTTATAGGCTATAAGTGCTCCGAGGTTGCATGCGTGGTCGCGTTTGGCGTGATATAGGTCGTAAACCATCTGTTCGTTCACCTCGTAAACCCCTCCGGGGATGGGCCTTAACAGTCCCCCGCGTCCGATAATGGCATCGAACTCGAAAGGTATGCCCTTGTCGGCAAGTGTCTTCAGCACAAGCTGGCGCCTGTAGTCAAGCTGGTCTATGGCCTTTGGGAAGGGGCTGAGCTCCTCCACAGAGTGGCGTATGGTGTGGTTCATTACCAGGTTGGCATCCTCAAAGACTGCAATCTTGGTAGATGTAGAACCCGGGTTTATGGCAAGAATCTTCTTCATCCGTGAAATGGTTTTGACGTGGCGCGGTCAGGCGGAGAGAACCGCCATAGCCAGTGAATTATACTTGGAGAGCCCGGAGTCGCTTCTGGAGGGGAGTACCACGGGTACTTTCGGGCCCCGCAGAATACCGGCGACTTCGGCTTTTCCAAACAGTGTGAGGGTCTTATAGAAGGTGTTGCCTGATTCTATATTTGGGAAAATCAGCAGGTCGGCATCGCCGCATACGGCTGATTCTATGTGCTTCACTTTTGCGGAATGGAGGTCGCAGGCTGTTTTTACGTCCATCGGGCCTCCGATAAGGGCGTTTCCGAACCGCCCTTCCGATGCCATCTCTACGATGGTCTTGTAATCTACGGAGTTGGGGAATTTCGGGTTTACTTTCTCTGTGAAATGGATGAGGGCCACCTTTGGCTGCTCTATGCCGAACTTGCGCACGGTGTCGAGGTCGTATTCTATCATCTGCACTCTTTGTTCCAATGTGGGGTAGGGTATTACGGCTACATCGGAGAAGAATATCAGTTTATGGTAGGCCGGCACTTCTGCGGCGGTAAGATGTGTCAGGAGCGTGCCTTTCGGGAGGATTCCGGTCTCCTTGTTGAGGATGGCGCGGAGAAGGTTGTCGGTGTTTATTATTCCTTTCATGAGGACATCCACCTTTCCTTCGCGGGCCAATGCCACAGCGTGGCGGGCTGCCTCGTCAGAATCTTTTATGTCGACTATTTCAATCCGGTCGGCGAATTCAGAAAGAGCCGGATATTGTGCAAGACGGTCTTTGTCTCCCACCATCACGAAATCGGCGAAGCCTTCTTTTAAGGCGCGTGTCACAGCATATTCGGTTTCGGGGTCATCTGCACATACAACGGCTATTTTTTTACGGAGGCCTGCTTCCTTAAGGTGTGAGGCCAGTTCTTTGAAATTTCTGAGAGGTTGCATAGGGAAACGTTTTTAAGACTTTTGCAAATTTCGTGAATTTTTATCGAATAATGTGCATAAGTGTGCAGAAAAAATCGCTTAAATTAAGTCAAAAAAATTAGGTGTATTATTTTAATTGGAAATTTATCTGAGTGATTGAGGTTGCTAAAATAAAGATTGGAGGGCGATATTAATGCGTATTGTTAAACTGAATCGGCTGATGCGTTGCACAAAATGTGTGCAAATGTGCAATAGGCTTTAAAAAAGTCACAACTGCTGCATAACATCTTTTTGTAAAACATGTTTAATAACATCTGTCAGGGTGTCTTCACTGGTTGTCTGATGGCCTTATCTTACGAGTTGAGTCGGGTGGTCCCCGGGGTGGCGTAAAAAGGGGCCAGCAGCAAAACCCGGTTGAAGTGTTAAAAACTATCCGAGTGAAAAAA
>CAJUBM010000018.1 GCA_910584735.1 uncultured Muribaculaceae bacterium | reverse complement strand
CGCCTCTTCGGGTGGCCTGCCGTCCCGGAGGTCCGGCGCCACTACCATCCGGCTATAGGGAACGTTGCCATGAGAGAGGGGGTTAAATGCGACAAGGTCTGGGCGGAGGCTCAGACCTTGTCGGTATAAGCGCCGGAGGGGCGCTTAGGTATGGGGCTCGTGATTAGCGAACGTACTCTTTGGCAGCCTTATCGCCGCGAACTACGATGTAGAGGCCGTTAGCGGCGTTGTCTACACGTACACCCTGGAGGTTGTAGTAAACGGGAGCTACTTCGTTGTCAGCCTCAACATCGTTGATGGCGGTAGCTTCGGTTACGGTCAGTGTTGCGGTCTCGCCGTTGTAGGGGAGGTCGAGTTTGAAGGTGTAGTCACCGGCAGGGAGAGTGAAAGCCTTGTCACCACCCTTGGTTGCGGTAACGGGAGTGCCCAGTTCAACTACGGCGTCAGCCTCGCCAACGAAGCCATATTCGAAAGTGCCGGCTTTGAACTTGAAGTAGTTAGCCTCACCTGTGATGGTGTAAGTGCCGGCCCATACTGTCTCGCTGCCTTCTTCAAGAGCGAAAGGATAGGCGGTGGTGGTGCCGTCCCAGCCTGTACCCATGTCACCTACCATGTAGACAACATCGTATTCGTTGGCCTGGCCTTCACCTTCGATGATGAGGTAGCCCTCGTTTGTGTTAAGGGTGATTTTGGCGTTCTTTACAGCTTCGTTGAGGGTGAAGTTGCCACCGCCTACTGCATAGTAGTATTCCTCGCTGAGAGTAACGGCGTCGCCGTTGGAACCGATTTTGGAGTCCCAGTTAGGAGTGCCTACCTCGCCTTGTACGATGAGGAAGTCGGTGGTAAGGTCCATGCCTTCGGGTGCGTTCCATGTGAATACGCCAGCCTCAGCAGTCTCGGTGAATTCGAAGCCCTCTGCGCAGTGGCTCCAGCCCTGGAAGTTACCTGAGATGAACCAGCCTTCGGCGTTGGCGCTCATAGCCATTGCGGCTACGGCTACGGAAAGTAAAAATTTCTTCATAATGTTAAAGTTTTAGATTGTTTATGAAATTTGTTGTTCTGTTATCGAATATAGATTTTCTCCACCTTTGAGCCGCGCACACGGATGTATGGGCCTGCCACGGGGTTGTCAACGCGAACACCCTGGAGGTTGTAGTATATCGCGGGAGCGTCTTCATCGGGGTCGGCCAGGGTCTCGTCTATGGCGGTGGGCGTCTGGAGCAGCACGGTCATCTCGTCAAGGTCGACCAATACGCTGTATTTGCCCTCGGTGGCTTTCCATGAGAATGCGGAACCTGCGGCGGTATTGGCGGCATAGAGCTTGACGTAGGAGGGGGTGCCTACAGTGATGGCTTCATCCTTGGTCATGGCGCCGAAGCGGTCGCCGGAGTTCACGGTGTTCCAGTCGGAGGCCGATGTGCCGAGTTTCGACACGAAGGTGAAATATGATTCCGGTTTTCCGGCCACTGCGGGTGCGAGTTCCACCAGGTCGGCGCTATACTGTTTGCTTTTGCGGGAGAGTGTGACGCCCTGGTTGGTCTTCCACGAGCCGGTGACGAGGTTGCCGAGCAGGTAGAGCTTCGGGGGATAGGATGCGAGGCCGTTGTCCTCGTACACGCCTAAATCGTCCGTTGTGGTGTAGATATGTTCGGGTTCGGCGAAGTAGTCGCCGGTCTTGGTGTCATCTCCGTTTCCGTCGTTGAAGAGAATCTGTGTGGTGCCTTTGGGGAGCGTATATTCCCACACGGTGCCTTTCTTGCGGGTCATCGGCTCGCCGGGATAGGTGCTTTCTTCATCGCCGCCCCAATAGTGGATGTGGGGTGTTGTCCAGCGGGTGTCGGCGTTGTCGAAGTAGACGGTGAAAGCCTCTTGCGGAGCCTGTATGTCATCGAGGTTTACGGCGGTCTTTGTCCATACGCAGTAGCCGTTGCCTTGGGTCTTTATATCGGCATCGGTGTAGCCTTCGGGGGTGTCGGTTGTCGAGCCGATGCGTACCACGAGTTCACCCTTGGTGCCGGTTACGCGGGCCATGTACACATCGCCTGCCGATTTCAGTACCGTTACCTGCGACATGTTGTTCACACCCACGGCGTTGCGCACACGTATCAGTCGCTTGATCTGGTTCTTGTACATCTTCCAGTGGGGGAGGAAAACGCAGGGAGTGCCGGGAGAGCAGAGGATGAAGGCGTTGGCGGCACCTACGTTTCCGTTGAAGCGCGAGCCGTCGCGGTATGTGTCGTGGTTGTCTACGAACGTAACCGAATACTGGCGGTAGTCACCTTTGATAAGGCCAGAGGGCTGCTGCGCGCCGTTTACGGTTGACACGAGCAGGCGCAGGTTGTTGGTGTGGAAGGCGTTGTTTACGGCGTATTTCTGGGGGAAGTCGAAAGCCGCCGACTGCTTCCCGGTGGCATCAATCCAGCGGGTAACGTTCGATACGTTGCCATCCCAGTATTCACCCACGGAGAAGGTGGGTTTGGCGTATTCGTTGTAAATCTTGGTGTATTTTCCGGCATAGCCTTTCACCATGTCGTAGCGGAAGCCGGCATATCCGAGATCTTCGAGGAGGAACTTGCAATAGTTCTTCACGTTATCCTGTACGTTGGCGTTGGTGTGGTCGAGGTCGCGGCAGCCGTCGAAGTTGTCGCCGGTGTCGGGAGCGCCTGTGGGTTTGGGCTGACCGGAGTTGGATGCCATCTCATCGTTTGAGCAGATGCCGTCAAGGCCTATGCTCCATGTGCGGCCGTTCCACTCCTCTACGGGGAAGTCATACCATCCGTTGACGCCGTTGCGGTGGTTTACGACAACATCGGCGATGATTCCGGTACCTTTACCTTTGAAGGTGTCAATCATCGAACGCAGTTCTTCCTCCGAGCCAAAAGCCGATTTATGGTTGGTGAACCAATATTGCGGCATATAGCCCATGTTGCGGGTTCCGCCGCACCAGGCCGAGTTGGGAATCCATATGAGTTTGAAATATTCGCTCAGTTCGTCGGCCTGGCTTTCGAGGTTTGTCCATTTGGTGTCCTCGTAGGAGTCCCAGAAGAAACCTTGGAGCATGACCCCCTCGTAGTTGGCGGGCCAGGCGTAATTTTGCGCACTGAGGGCGCCAGCCGAAATGGCGGCACTGCATATTGCCAGCAGAGCTTTGCTGAAATACTTCATGGTACGGAATATGAATTTCTGAGTGGAAGTAAGATAATCTACAAAATATGCCCCGGTTGCGGGGAGTGGCTATATCGCGATGCAAAATTATTGCAAAAAAATGGAAAAGGCACAACGTGCAGGGTTAAAGTTGGTTAAAAGGGCGTTAAGGGGCTGTTGATGGCAGGTGGGGTTTTAAGGTCTTTAAGGACCTTAGGGTCTCTAAGGACTTTAAGGTCTTTTGGGGGAATATGAGGGAAGCCCCGTTGCACGGCGGGGTGCAACGGGGCTTTTTGTGAGTCTTTAGTCGGTTTTAGAGGGTGCGGAGAGCCGGGTTATTCGGCATCGTCCTCCTGCATGTTGTGGAATACCTGGGTCACATCTTCGTCTTCCTCGAGTTTCTCAAGGAGTTTCTCGATGCTCTCGCGCTGGTCTGCGGAAACGGTCTTGAGGTCGTTGGGGATGCGGACGAACTCGGTCGACTGGATTTCGAAGCCGTTCTCCTCGAGGTACTTCTGTATGTTGGAATATTCCTCGAAAGCGCCGGTGAGGATTACGGAGCCGTCTTCATCGGCCTCTACCTCCTCTACGCCGTAGTCGATAAGCTCCAGTTCGAGGTCTTCCAGTTCCATGTCGGGTTTGGCCTGTATCTTCAGGACGACTTTGTGGTCGAAGAGGAATGTAAGCGAGCCCTGCGTGCCCAGCGAGCCGCCGTGTTTCGTGAAATAGGAGCGCACGTTAGCCACGGTACGGGTGTTGTTGTCGGTGGCGGCTTCCACGAAGATGGCGATGCCGTGGGGGCCGTATCCTTCATATGTAAGCTCCTTATAGTCTTTGGAGTCTTTGTCGGTGGCCTTCTTTATGGCGCGTTCCACAGTGTCTTTGGGCATGTTCTCGGCCTTGGCGTTCTGCATCAGAGCGCGTAGGCGTGGGTTGCATGAGGGGTCGGGGCCGGAGGCCTTCACGGCGATGGTGATTTCCTTACCTATGCGGGTGAATGTCTTCGACATGTTGCCCCAGCGTTTCAGTTTTCTTGCTTTGCGGTACTCAAAAGCGCGTCCCATATTATATTATTGTGTATCTTTATGATTGTTGTTCGTTTTATCGGTCTCTGTGAGGCGATTGGCTGCCCGGTGTGGAGGGCTTATCGCAGGGTGGCACCGCAACGTTTTCCGAGATTGGTCACGATGCGGCTTACGGCAGCTTCTATCTGCTTGTCGGCCAAGGTTTTCTCCGGGTCTTGGAGAGTGAATGTTATAGCGTAGGATTTCTTCCCCTCCGGGAGGTTCTTCCCTTCGTAGACATCGAAGAGTTCCACATCGCACAGCATCTTCCCTCCGGCCTGGCGAACGGCGCTCTCTATCTCTGCGAAGGTTACGGCGTTGTCGACCAGCAGGGCCAGGTCGCGGCGCACGGGGAGGGTTTTGGGCAGGGGGGTGAATTCGGTTTTCTGGCGCTGTGACAGGCGGCAGAGGGCTTCCCAGTCAAGCTCGGCATATACCACGGGGCGGTCTATGTCAAGGGGCCGGAGCAGCCTGCGGGCCACTATACCCATATGACCGAGGAGTTTGCCGTTGCGCGATTTCAGAACGAGCGCGGCGGCGAATAGGTCGTTGTCATCGGACTGCTCGGCGGTAACGAGGCGTGAGTCAAGGCCCATACGTGCCAACACGGCGTCTGCTGCGGCCTTGAGGTCGAAGAACGTGGCCTCCTCGGCCGGGCGCGCCCAGTTGCCGTGGCGACGGTCACCGCACATCCACATTGCCAGGCGCGCACCCTCCTTGTAGGGGGCTAACGGTGCATCGGCTGTAGACTGTGCCTCGGAGTTGCGGAAGTAGACGTGGCCGAACTCGTACATGGCCAGGTCATCGGCTTTTCGGTTGAGGTTGTGGGCTATGGATTCCAAGCCGCCGAAGAGGAGGCTCTGGCGCATCACCCCGAGGTCGGAACTCAGGGGGTTGAGCAGGCGCACACAGTTGTCGGCGGGGTATGTGTGCAGACCTTCGTAGTAGGAGGCGGAGGTCAGCGAATTGTTCATTATCTCGTTGAAGCCCTGCGCGGTAAGCTGTTCCGAAATCAGCGCCTGCATGTCGGCGGAACTGTCGGTAGGGGTCTTGAACTGGAGCGAGGAATGTACGGTGTCGGAAAACTCCACGTTGTTGTAGCCGTAGATTCGCAGTATCTCCTCCACTACGTCGCACGGGCGCCGTACGTCCACGCGGTAGGTAGGCACCCTAAGCTGCCATGTTACATTCCCCTCTGTGTCACGCTCTGCAGAGGCAACCTCTATGTCGAGCGATGCCATTATTGCCTCGGCCTCTTCGGCGGGGATGTGTTTCCCAACGAGGGTGTCGAGGTAGCGCGAGGTGAGTTCCACGGGATAAGGCTCTACGGGCTGCGGATAGAAGTCGAACGGCTCGCCGCAGATTTCCCCTCCGGCCAGTTCCTTTATCATCAGGGCGGCCAGTTTGAGGTTGTACATGGTGGCGTTGGGGTCGCAGCCGCGCTCGTAGCGGAATGAGGCATCGGTCGAAAGACCGTGGCGCCGGGCGGTCTTGCGTATGCGGGTGGGGTTGAAGCAGGCGCTTTCGATGAATACCGAGGTGGTCTTTTCGGTCACACCTGAATCAAGGCCGCCGAACACTCCGGCGATGCACATCGGTTTCTCGGCATCGCAAATCATGAGGTCTGCCTCGGAGAGCTTGCGCTGCTGGCCGTCAAGTGTGGTGAACTCCGTGCCATCGGGGCAGGTGCGCACCACGATTTTCTCCCCTGCCACCTTGTCGAGGTCGAAGCAGTGGAGGGGCTGCCCCATGCCGAGGAGTATATAGTTGGTGATGTCGACGATGTTGTTTATCGGGCGCAGGCCGATGGCCGTCAGGCGGCGGCGCAGCCATTCGGGGCTTTCCGCCACGCGGACGCCGCGTATGGTGAGGCCGCTGTAGCGCGGGGCGCCCTCGGTGTCGAGAACTTCCACGGCTATGGCGCCGTCTGCGCGGTCGGGGCGGAACGCCTCTACCGAGGGGCGGTGCAGGTTGCCGGGTTTGAGGTGGCGCGACAGCCATGCGTTCAGGTCGCGGGCCACGCCGTAGTGCGATGCGCCGTCTATGCGGTTGGGAGTGAGGTCTACCTCAAGCACATAGTCGCTTTCGAGGTTGTAATATTCTGCGGCGGGGGTGCCGGGCTTTATCTCCTTGTCGATTACGATAATGCCGTCATGGGAGGTGCCTACCCCGATTTCGTCCTCGGCGCATATCATGCCGAGCGATTCCACGCCGCGTATCTTGGAACGTTTTATCTGGAATTCCTTATCGCCGTCGTAGAGGGTGGTGCCAACGGTGGCAACCACCACGGTCTGACCTGCCGCCACGTTGGGAGCGCCGCAGACAATCTGCACGGGCTGGCCCGAGGGGAGGCCCAGGTCAACGGTGGTGATATGGAGGTGGTCGCTGTCAGGATGCTCCACGCATGTGAGCACCTTGCCTATGACAAGCCCTTTCAGGCCGCCGCGTATCGATTCCACCTCTTCAAGGCCGTCTGTCTCGAGCCCGGTGGATGTCAGCGCCTCGCACACCTCTGAGGGCGAGAGCGCGAAATCAACATAGTCTTTTAACCAGTTGTAAGAAATATTCATTGTTAGGATCCTATTTTCTAACCGCAAAGTTACAAAACTTTCCGCAATTAAGCGGTTATCTATGGAATAATAGATTGTGTACGGAATAATATGGCAGACGCGGGGCGGGTAGGCGGGGGTAATTTTGCGGGAAAAAAGCTATGGTTGCCGATATGGAAGATTGCAGAACGGATGATGTGATGACGTTGGAGCGTCTGGTGGAGGAGAACAGCAGGCGCAATCTGGAGGAACGCCTTGCCGAGGAGTATGACCCCCTGCACGGTATAGGGTGCGCCTATGCCGCAGAGAGGGTGAGGGTGGCCTCGCGGTTCACGGACGGGGTGGAATACGTGCCGCCGGAGATGCTCGAGGATGCCGACTGGCGCCGGGTTGATTCGAGGCAGGATTGGATGCGGCTGCGCATACGTTACGATTTTGAGTATTGGGCGGCGGTGTGCGCCCGGATAAAGCATAAGAACCGGGCTGAAATCGTGCCGTTCGTGCTCAACCGTGGGCAGCGGCGCGTGGTGGAGGCGTTGGAGGCTGACCGCAGGGCGGGACGCCCCATGCGAATGATTGTGCTGAAGGCCAGGCAGTGGGGGTGTACCACGGTGGTGGAGATGTATATGGCCTGGGTGCAGTGCTGCCTGGCTCGTAACTGGCACTCGCTGCTCTGCTCGCAGGTGCAGTCGGTGTCATCGGCCATACGCAATATGCTGGCTATGCTGTTGGAGCATTATCCGTTGGATCTGTGGGACGGCTCGGAGCAGGGTCGTCCCTCGCTGACGGCTTTCCAGGGGCAGCAGGCCATACGCGAGATAAAGGGTCGTGACTGCCATCTTACGTTGGCCACATCGGAAAGTGTGAACTCCGTGCGTGGGTCGGACTACGCTATGGCGCACCTCACGGAGGTGGCTTTCTGGAAAGATACCCCCTCGGCGAAACCTGAGGATTTCATACGGACGATATGCGGGGCGGTGGCACGTGTGCCTATGACGATGGTGGTGATGGAGTCTACGGCCAACGGCGTGGGTAATTTCTTCCATCGCGAATGGTGCCGCTCGGAGCGGGGCGACAGCGACAAGAGGGCGGTATTCGTGCCGTGGTATGAGATTGAGATATACCGCGAGGAGGTGGCCGACCCTATGGCGTTATGGCAGGCGATGGATGCCTACGAGCGCGGGTTGTGGAATGATTTCGGGCTTTCCCTTGAGCGCATACAGTGGTATCGTATGAAGCGGGCCGAGATGGCCGACCATACGGCGTTCATGGCAGAATATCCCACCACGCCCGGAGAGGCGTTCGCCTGCACGGCGGCAGCGGTGTTCTCTCCCGAGGGTGTGGAGCGGCTGCGTCCGGGGTGTGCCGAACTTAGGTATGAGACGGGCGATGTGGCTTCGGTCACGGGGGCGGTGACAGGGATACGGTCGCTGGACGCGCTCGGATTCCGTAAGGATTCCACGGGGATGATGAAGCTATGGAAGCGTCCCCGCGCCGGGGGAAGCTACGTTGTGGCGGTAGATGTCGGAGGGCGTACGCTTAAGGCCGACTGGAGCGTTGTGGCAGTGTTCGATACCGCAGGTTGTGACGGACGGCCGGAGGTGGTGGCCCAGTGGCGCGGCCATGTGGATCATGACCTGCTGGCATGGAAGGGGGCGCAGATAGCGCGTTGGTACAATACGGCGCTATTGGTGTTTGAGTCAAATTCCATGGAGCATGACTACGCAACAGGGCTTACCTCAGACCAGGGAGCATACATGCTTCATGAACTCGGCGAGGTGTACCCCAATCTCTACTACCGCCAGTCGATGGGTGAGGATTGCGGACGCAAGCCGGGATTCCATACCAACCGCGCCACCAAGCAGATGATTATAACGGAGCTTATAGCTGCCGTGCGCGATGGCACATACATTGAGCGTGACGCCATGGCTCTTGACGAGCTTTCGACCTACGAACTGCGTCCGAACGGCAGTTATGCCGCCTCTGACGGCCATCACGATGATATATTGATGACCCGCGCCATCGGTCTGCATGTTGCGCGTCTCCCGGGGGTGTCCCTGTCGGTCGCTTCTGATTCCGACCTTGCCTCATTCATCGCTCCCTGGCAGCACGACCGTCCGGTATAATATATTGTAATGAGGTGCTACTTCAGAATATTTCAAATAAACCTTGTTATTCTGATTCTCTGATGAATCGGCTTATCCGCTCGTTGACGACACGGACATAATTGCGTTTCATCTTCCCGGATAGAAAACTCCGGTCAACAAGTTGTCTCGCTTCTTCAGGGAATACGGTATATTTGTCAAGGATTTTATCTATGCGTTTCTTTACCAGACCAATCTTAATGCCGAATAGCTCAAAATCAAGGCGACATGGATGGCCGGTTCGTTCCATCACGTCACTTTTTTCGATGTCAGGCGACAGTCCTCTGTCAAGACCGAGTATAGGGTTGACCTTAGCTACTCCAAATAGGGATTTAGCTGCCTTGGGACTATATGTGATGAATTCTTTCTGAAGGGAAGAAGGGCAAACTCTTATATCAATCATTGTTTTCTGATGCTTACAGCCCCTATAAAATCTTTGTCAGCCATTGCTTCGAGCAATCCGAAAAAGTCATTCTCGTCGATTCTAAGGGAACGGCAGATAACACGACGGTTGGCTCCTTCCGGAAGCATATTTGAAAAGAATGGGAAAAGGTGCTCTGAATTATAAGCAGCGGCTTGCTTGGGTAATGTTACTGAAATCGGTGGCATGTCAGCATTTAGGTATTCCTCGGTATATTGAAAGGAATATCCGATGCCGGGATTCTGCTCGGTCAGGATTCCGGCTTTCGTGTCATTAAAGTAAACTGCGAGTTGTCTCATACGGTATGCCTTATACGGTATTCAATTTCAATGCCGAGAACGTTCAGGATTTTATTGACAGTGTTGAGTGCAGGATTACCCTTGCCACGCTCTATATCCTTGGTGGCAAGCCCGACCTGTGCCATTTCTGCAAGATCCTGTTGGGTGAGAGACAATGTTATCCGGCGCTGTTTCATTATATCTTTCAGTTCCATGGTCTGACATAATAAACTTCTGTGCAAAAATACGAATATTTCTTGATGCTGTCAAGTGTCAAAAGTACAATAAATTATACTTTTGACACGTTTTTTGTGATTGAATTGGTCGTGAATGGCAATAGTATGATATATTAGACTTTATTTTGCTCTCTGTGCTTTTATAGTGGCGCCGGACCTCCGGGACGGCAGGCCACCCGAAAAGGCGGAGCCGTAAATTACCACACAAACCTCGGCTTTCGTTCTTCGGGTGGCCTGCCGTCCCGGAGGTCCGGCGCCACTATAAGTTACCTTAGTCGGTGGGGGTGGATTCCGGGTCGGTGTCGGAATAGTTTGCCAGGGTGTTGCGCAGTGAGGCGGTTACCATGGTGCGTAGTTCGCGTGGCTGTAGGACTGTAACGGCGGAGCCGTGGCTCAGTATCTCTGCCACGAAGTCGGAGGTCAGCAACAGGCGGTAGGTAAATATGGAGTATTCGTCACCTATCTCCTCGCGTTGCGAGGGATGGAGGGGGAGCGCCCGGAAGTATTTTGCCTGGCGGGATTCAACACGCAGGCGTACCTCGCGTGGCTCTCCGCGTGTCACCATTATGCCGAACGAGTCGGCAAAGTATTCCTCGGGGTCGGTCTGGCCGGGGGGAGGGGAGAATGTGGAGGTGAGTACGCGTAGGTTCGATATGCGGTCGAGCGAGTAGGTCTTGACCTTGCCATCGGCGCAGTTGCGCCCTGTGACGTACCATAGCTGGCGGAATATGCGCAGGAAGTATGGTTCCAACTCCACGCCGCGAGTGGGATTTACGCGGGTGTAGGGGTGGTAGTCGAACCGCAGGGGGTGGTTGAAGCGCACGGCCTCGATGATAGGGGCGAGGTACTCGCGGGCCGAGGGGATGTTCTCAAGCATTATCCGCGATGCCACGTCGCGTGAGCCTTGCAGCACGTTCGACGTGGCCGAGGCGTCAAGGAGCCAGTCGGTGATGCGGCTGCCGCCCCCCTCGTCATCGCTGATATAGTATTCGTAAGTGGCAGGGTCGCAGGCTATGGTTATGGAGAACAGTTCCTCCACGGCCAGGCGGTAGTTGTAGAACGTGCGGCGCGGTATCCCCTTTTCCCCGGAGGAGTAGGGTGAGCGCTCCCAGCACTCGTCGAGGTCGCGCCGGGTGATGCGTCCGTGGCGGCGGATGGTGTCCACCAGCCATATATACCGGTTGAGCAGGTTCTTTGCCAATGTATGATTGTTAAATATCGGCCACTGCCGAATCCTGTGCGGGACCGGCAGTGGCCGTGGATGGATTTTTTATGTTACCGTGTTACGCGTTCAAGCCACTTCACCATGCCGAACATTACGGCCATGGAGATGAGGCAGACGGCGAAGAACACGCCCCAGGCTTCCCAGATGGGCCATTTGTTGTACATCAGCGGGCCGATCCACAGCAGCAGGTTGCCCACGGCGGTGGCACCGAGCCACAGGCCTTGGCAGAGACCTTGCAGGTGTTTGGGAGCGACTTTCGATACGAACGACAGTCCCAGCGGCGAGATGAACAGCTCGGCCACGGTAAGGAAGAAGTAGAGGGCTATCAGCACCCATGGGCCTGCCTTCATACCCTCTTTGGCGGCGTTCGCCATTTCGCGGAAGTCTGTACCCGAGGGGTAGCCTTCGATGTATGAGAAGATTGCCAGGAAGAGGTAGGCTATACCGGCCAGACCCATACCGATGGCGATTTTCTTAGGTGTGGAGATTTCGCGTCCGCGTTTGCTCAGAGAGGAGAACAGGAGCATCACCAGGGGGGTGAGCACGATTACGAAGAACGGGTTCACGGCCTGCCATATCTCGGGGGCGATGGTGTCGGTCTGCACGAAGTCGCGGGCGAAGAGCGACAGCGATGTGCCGTTCTGGTGGAAGGAGAACCAGAAGAATATCACGATGCCGAGCACGGCAAAGAGGGCGTACATGCGCTGCTTGATTTCTTTTGCCATGGCGCGTTTCTCTTCGGCGGTGTAGTTGACGGTCTCGGCTTTGTCTTTCTTGCCCGGGGTGGGGAGGCCTTTCTTCGTTGCCAGGAAGATGGCCAGTGAGATGGCCATGGCGGCAACGGAGGCTATGAACGAGTAGTGTACGCCGGTGTTGAACACTTCGAGATATTTCGAGCAGAACGCCTGTATGTCGCCTGCGGCGTTACCGCCTGCGGCTGTGATGAGGGCGTAGAGGTTGTTCATGTTCTCGGAGGTCATGGAGTCGGTGGCCGACAGGTATTTATGGCACAGGGCGGGGAGGTCGGCGTTATAGGCCATCTGGTGTACGTCGAGCCACCAGCTGCGCAGCATAGGGGCCACGAACGGGGCTATGAGGCCGCCGATGTTGATGAACACGTAGAAAATCTGGAAGCCGGAGTCGCGCTGGGCGGCGTAGCGGGGATTGTCGTAAAGCTGTCCCACGATAGCCTGGAGGTTGCCTTTGAAAAGGCCGTTACCGAAGGCGATGAAGAAGAGGGCCACGCATGTCATCGTAAGCAGCCACGTCTTGTTCTCGGCTGTTGACAGGATGGGGATGGAGAGGGCCACATAGCCGAGGGTCATAACCACGAGGCCCCATATGATGGTGCCCTTGTAGTTCTGTGTCTTGTCGGCGATAACGCCGCCCACGAGGCTCAGCACGTAGATGCCGGCGTAGAAAAACGAATAAATCAGCGTACTCTCCTCCTCCTGAAGGCCGAACTTGGAGCATAGGAACAGCACCAGCACGGCGTTCATGATGTAGTAGCCGAAGCGCTCGCCCATGTTGGAGAGGGCGGCGGGGATAAGCCCCTTAGGGTGATTTTTGAACATCGGGTAATAGATTTGGGTTATAAGATTTCGTGTTTGCGGGTGTTGGGGTCGGTGCGGCACCTTCCGTAGGGTCAGTTGCCTGCGGTTCCGTCAAGCTTTGCTTTGAAGGCCAGGGCGTAGAGGCGCATCTGCTTCACCATTGCCGCCAGGCCGTTGGAGCGGGTGGGGGAGAGATGTTCCGACAGGCCCACGCGGTCTATGAAATAGAGGTCGGCATCGAGTATCTCCTGCGGGGTGTGGCCGGAAAGCACGTCCACGAGCATCGAGATTATCCCTTTCACTATTATGGCGTCGGAATCGGCGGTGAAGTCCACTTTCCCATCCGGGGTGAGTTCGGCATTGAGCCATACGCGGCTTTGGCACCCCTCGATGAGATGTTCCGGTGTCTTGAATTTCTCGGCGATGGGGGGGAGGGTGTTCCCCATGTCGATAATCATGCCGTAGCGATCCATCCAGTCGTCAAGGCTGGCAAATTCTTCGATTATCTCGTCTTGCTTGTCGTTTATAGTCATTGCTGTATGCTGTTTGTCGGTTGGATATATCGTGTTGAGCACCACTTGGGTAACATCGGCCAATGTGCGGCGGTCGATGTTCGACAGGTTGTCGGCCATCGTGTGCCAGGTGGGGTTGAACGAGCCTGTCTGCGGATTGGAGTTCTCTATGATGTCCACGCAGGGTATGCCGGCGCTGTTTATGTGCAGATGGTCGTCCACGATGGCACCCCCTACGGAGTTGGGGAAGCGGTCGCCAAGTCCCGATAAATGAGCTATGCTCCATATGCGGTCCACCACGGTGCGGGCATCGCGCTGCGAGAAATATTCGCGATGGAAGCGGGCGTCGCGCCCCCCTACCATGTCGAGCAGTATGGCGTAGCGCGGACGGTTCTCCTGTGTGTAAGGCATATCCTTCACCCATTGCTGCGCTCCCAAAGCCCAGGAGTCCTCCGAGTCGGCTGTCTCCGCATCGGCGGGGGTGCCTGAGTCCTCCATGTCGATGAACAGAAGGTCGATACCCATGTCTTCAGGTAGCTGCCTGCCTGCCACGCGGGCAATCTCCAGGAGCGCGGCCACACCCGATGCGCCGTCGTTGGCGCCGTCAATCGGCTTTTTGCGGTTTGCCTCGTCGGGGTCGCGGTCGGCCCAGGGGCGTGTGTCGTAGTGGGCTAAGAGCAGCACCCGGTCGTCGGCTGGGGCGTTGAAACGCCCCATGATGTTGTAGGCCGTATGGCGCGAGCCGTCGAACGTGGTCACCGGTGCCTGCTGCACCATCACCGTGTCGGCTCCGTAGCCTTGCAGACGCGAGGTTATAAGCTCGCGGCAGGCGGTATGCGCGGCGCTTCCGGGTATGCGCGGCCCCAGGCGTGTCTGCGCCTCGACCAAGGCGTAGAGCGAATCGGCATCGGCGCTCACCGGCGCCTGCACCGACACCTCCTCTGTCAGTGGCTGCATGGCATCGGCGCCCTGCTGTTTCTTGCCGGAACAGGCACACAGCGCGGCAGTTATGATGAATATGTATAGGGGCCTCTTCATCCTTGTAACACATGTATATGCGCAAAGTTACACAAATTCTGCTTAAACGCGCAAAATCCGCCCCATAATTCCGAAAAATAATGCCGCGTATCGGATTTAATTTAGTTAAGAAGATTATGTGTGCGGTAAAATGGGGTGAAAAACTTTCAGCTATGAAATATATTCTGTAACTTTGGCCTTTGGAAAGTCGGTATGGCTTTCCGCCTTATTGCATTTTGTATGTTTAACATTAGTAAGGATGACTTCGGTCAATCCAAAATTCCCCACATCACGTTATGAATGTAAATCGATTGTCAAAGCTCGCTTTGGCTGCGTTAATTGCGTCCATCCCCGTAGCTATGG
Organism: uncultured Muribaculaceae bacterium; assembly: GCA_910584735.1. Lineage (GTDB taxonomy): Bacteria > Bacteroidota > Bacteroidia > Bacteroidales > Muribaculaceae > UBA7173. The sequence continues at coordinate 16,599 of CAJUBM010000018.1, read as the reverse complement.
ACGCAGCCGAGAAACTCACGGGTACACCTATCGGCATCTCACAGGATGTTGCCCCTGCCGCGTTTGACGGCAATGCCTCTACCTCCTACCGCGCCTCCAAGGCCTCGTATGCCTGGGTGGGTCTTGACTTAGGAGAGGCCCATGTCATAACCCGGGTGGGCTGGATGGCGGCAGCGGGTGCCGGCGGCAAGTCCGTGGTACTGGGCATGTTCCAGGGCGCCAACAATGCTGACTTCAGCGATGCCGTCCCCATCTACCTTAACACCGAGTCGGGCAGTAACGGGCGTATGGACTATGGCGAGGTGGACTGCTCGCGCGGATTCCGCTATGTGCGCTATGTCGGCCCCTCGGACAGTTATTGCAGTCTTGCCGAACTTGAATTCTATGGTGACAAGGGCGTCGGCGACGATTCCCGCCTGTGGCAGATTACAAACCTCCCTACTGTTGTTATCAATACTGTCAATGATGAGATTCCCTACGATAAGGAGCATGAGATTTCATCAACCGTAATCATAATCTCCAAAGACGGTAGCGATGTTCTCGAAAAAAGCGAGACCGGCATCCGTGAGCGTGGAAACGGCAGCCGCCAGTTCCCTAAGAAGCCCTGGCGTCTGAAATTCGATAAGAAGCAGAATCTGCTTGATGCTCCCGCCAAGGCCAAGAAATGGACTCTTATCAACAACTACGGCGACAAGACGTTGATGCGCAATATGCTGGCTTTCGATATAGCCCGTAAGGCCGGTATGGCATGGGTGCCCTACTGCCAGCCGGTGGACGTGGTGCTAAACGGCGAATACAAAGGCTGCTACCAGCTTTGCGACCAGGTGGAAGTGAATCCCGGACGTCTTGAAATCGATGAGATGGAGCCGACTGACATCGAAGGGGCGGCTCTCACAGGCGGCTATTTCTTCGAAATCGATGCTTATGCCCCTGATGAACTCTCATGGTTCCGTTCGGCCCATTACGGCATACCGGTCACCATCAAATCGCCCAAGGACGATGAGATAGTCCCGGCTCAGAAACAGTATATAACCGACTACTTCAATACTTTGGAGAACAAGATGAAGGACACGGACCCTGTAACCGGCTACCGCAGCATGTTCGACAACGAATCCTTTATCCAGCATATGCTCGTAAACGAGGTGGCCGGCAATACGGATGCCTACTGGAGCACGTATATGTATAAGAAGCGTGGCAATCCCGTTATCTATACCGGACCGGTGTGGGATTTCGACCTGGGCTTCGACAACGATATACGTGTCTACCATGTGTATGAGCGCAGCGGCAACTCATATCTTTGGGACTGCGGTTCGGCTTCCGCCGCAGACGGTATGCGCTATTTCGCCCAGCGGATTCTCCTCAAAGATCCTTCTACAAAGGATGAGATTTTCTCCGTCTGGGACAAGGCGCGCCGCAACGGCCTGTCTGCCGAATGGCTTAAGGCCAAGGTCGACGAATATGCCGAACTGCTCGATGCCTCACAGAAGCTCAATTTCACCCGATGGCCCATCCTGTGGCAGCGCGTCCACCAGAACCCTGTGGCTCTCGGCTCATATGCCGCCGAGTGTGAGGCAATCAAGAACTATGCGGACAAGCAGATGGAGCATCTTGACAAGGTAATCGGATTCGATCCCTCCACCCTGCCAGACGAACCGGAGGTAAGCATAGAGGGTGTCGGCTGTGATGCCGTCACAGTTCCCGTGGAATATTTCACTCTTCAGGGAGTAAAAGTCAGCAACCCCGTTCTCGGCGGAATCTACATCATGCGCCGTGGCAATGAGGTGACAAAGGTCTTTGTAAAATAATTTTCACCGCCTGATATATTCATTAGGCAACGGTAACTTTATAGTGGCGCCGGACCTCCGGGACGGCAGGCCACCAGAAGAGGCGGAGCCGGGGATTACCTTGCGAAATATTGCCTTTGTTCTTCGGGTGGCCTGCCGTCCCGGAGGTCCGGCGCCACTAAAAAGTTACCTCAGATAACGATAGGGGTAGGAGGTTCTTACAACAAGAGGCAACCTCCGTGCGTTTATATTTCATAGAGATAAAAACGTAACACTGATAGAGATATGAAGCGAGTAGTTATAATGGGGGCGACCTCCGGGATAGGTCTGATGGTGGCCCGGAAGCTGGCTGCATCGGGCATGAGGGTCGGCGTGGCCGGACGTAAGACCGATGTTCTGAGGCAGTTGAAGGAACAGTACCCCGACAATGTGGAGTTCGAGAGCATCGATATAACGCGGCGTGACGCCACACGCCTGCTGCGTGTGCTTATCGACCGTCTCGGCGGGATGGACACATATTTCCATATCTCCGGCGTGGGGTATGAGAATGTGGCCCTTGACCCGCGTAAGGAGCTTACAACGATTGAAACCAACGTCACCGGCTTCGCGAGGATGACGGGGTATGCCTTCCGTTATTTCCGCGACAATAACGGGGGACGGGGGCATATCGCCGCCGTGACATCGGTTGCCGGAACGAATGGGATAGGTCGCCTGGCTGCATATTCGTCGTCGAAATGCTTTGACCAGTGTTATCTCAGGGCGCTCAACCAGCTTGCCACTGTTGAGAAACTGGATATAAAGTTCACAGACATACGTCCCGGATGGGTGCGTACGCCCCTGCTCTATGACGACCGCGACTATCCTATGACCATGCAGGTGCCTTATGCCGCCAAGCGAATAATACGCGCCGTGCGCCGCCGCAACCGTGTGGCGGTTATCGACTGGCGGTGGAACCTCGTGGTAGGGCTCTGGCGCCTTATCCCTAACTGGCTTTGGGTGCGCCTCCCGATAAAGGTTGATTCCATAGCCTCTCCCGCGCAGGAGCGTGAGCATGCCGCCGAACTACGTGCGGAAAAGCCCTGAAGCGCTCGAATTGAAAATATTCATGTGACTTGTTAGATGGATTAACGAAAAATGCGTATGTTTGCATAATCGCGGACATACGCGTTTTTTCGATTATATTTTGTTTACCGCATATGGATAATTTTACGTTTTGCTCACCCACGCGCTACGTGCTCGGGCGCGGGGTCGAAGCCCGTACAGGCGAACTGGTCAGAGAGATGGGGTGCCGTAAGGTGCTGGTTGTTTATGGCGGCGGCTCGGCACGTCGTTCCGGGCTGTTAGGGCGGGTGGAGGAATCCCTGACGGCCGTAGGCGTGGAGTTTGTGGAGATGGGTGGCGTACAGCCGAACCCTACCGACCCGTTGGTGCGCGAGGGGATAGAGATTGTAAGGCGCGAGGGTGTCGACGGCCTGCTTCCCGTGGGGGGCGGCTCGGTGATAGACACTGCCAAGGCGATTGCCGCCGGTGCGCTTTATGACGGCGATTTCTGGGACTTCTTCTGTGGCAAGGCCGTTGTTGGGAAAGCTCTTCCGATAGGTGTGGTGCTGACCATCCCTGCCGCCGGGAGCGAGGGGTCGGGAAATTCTGTGATAACCCGGCAGAGCGACTTACGTAAAATTTCGATACGGACCGACTTCTGGCTCTGTCCGAAGTTCGCCGTTATGAATCCCGAACTCACGTTTACTCTTCCTGCCGAGCAGACCGCTGCCGGGGTGGCCGATATGATGTCGCATATCATGGAGCGCTATTTCTCTACCACGGAGGGGGTTGAGACTACCGACCGTGTGGCTGAAGGGGTGTTGTTGGCTATCATCACCGAGGCTCCGAGGGTAATGGCCGAGCCTGGCAACTACGATGCCCGCGCCAATATCATGTGGGCCGGGACGCTGGCCCATAACGGCGTGTGCGGTTGCGGGCGCCGCGAGGATTGGGCCTCGCACGGCCTGGAACATGAACTGTCGGCGCTTTACGGTGTGACCCACGGTGCGGGGCTGGCTGTGATGTTCCCGGCATGGATGGAGTATATGGCCGGGAAACGTCCGTTCAAGATAGCCCAATATGCCCGCAGGGTGTTCGGTGTTGACATTGCCGATGACCGCGAGGCCGCCCTGGAGGGTGTGCGCCGTCTGCGCGACTTCTTCCGCTCGCTCGGCCTCCCCGTCACCATCGCGGAGTTAGGCATAGAGAACCCCGATATAGACACGCTGGTTACGCGCTTCCACGAAAACAAAGGCATCCCCGCCGGAGCCTATTATCCCCTTCAGCCGGAGGACACCCGCACCATCTACACCAGTGTCATTAAGTAACTTTATAGTGGCATACTTATAGTGCATACTTATAGTGCATACTTTATAGTGGCGCCGGACCTCCGGGACGGCAGGCCACCCGGAGAGGCGTAGCCGTGGATTACCTTGCGGACTATGGCCTTTGTTCTTCGGGTGGCCTGCCGTCCCGGAGGTCCGGCGCCACTACCAAGTTACTATAAATGATAGATTTTTATGGGGGAGAATCTGTTGAGATTCAGAGACAGGTGATTGGGGAGTCAGCGGTCCACGAGTTGACGGAAAGAGGCGGGGACGGGGGTGGAGAAGTCCATCAGCTTGCTGGTTATGGGGTGGACGAAGCGGAGGGTCTGGGCATGGAGCATCAGGCGGTTGGCCGGGGACGGCCCGGCGCCGTATTTGCGGTCGCCGGCAATGGGGTGTCCCAGGTCGTGCATGTGCACACGGATCTGGTTCTTGCGGCCTGTCTCCAACTGTAGCTCTACGAGGGAGTAGCCGTGGCCTCTCTGCAGTGTGCGGTAGCGGGTGTAGGCAATCTGCCCCTCGGCGGGGTTGTCGGTAGAGTAGACCATGTGCTGGGAGTTCTCGGCAAGATATGATTTGACCTCCCCTTCGGCAGGGTCAAGGTAGCCCTCGGTGACGCACACATACAGGCGTTTCAGCACCATGTTGTTCCAGTTGTGCTGTAGTTTCTCCTTGGCTTCCGGGCTTTTGGCGAATACCATCAGGCCGGAGGTATGCTGGTCGAGGCGGTGTACGATGAAGAGTTTGTTGCGCGGGTCTTTCTTCTTGATGTATTCGCGCAGTATAGAGTATGCCGTGCCTTCGCGAACCTTGTCGTTGCCCATCGACAGTATGCCGTACCCCTTGTTTATTACGATGATGTCATCGTCCTCGTATACCAATTTTATGCGGCGGTTGTAGAAGGTGACGAACGGTCGTGAGATGTTCACCCTCACCTCGTCGCCCGGTTGTAGTTGTGTGTCGAACTGCGTGGTGACTTCGCCTGCTGCCATTACCTGCCCGTATTTCAGGAATCCCTTTATCGTCATACGCTTACGGTCGGGCATGGATGCGATAAGATGCTCCATCAGCGTGGTTTCGGCTGTGACCGGGAAGGTCAGCACCGTGTCGGGGCGGAACGGCATTTTCTGCGCTCCCGGTTTCACGGGGGCGATATGACGGGTCTTTGAGCGGCGGTTGTTCTTTGTCTGCATCGGTAGGGGGTAGGGTTATTTTTTTGCGCGTGTGCTACGGGTCTTGCGGGGTTTCGCGTCTTGGTCGGCGATTATCTCGCGGCATTGTTCCAGGGTGAGTTCGGCCGGCTGAGCCACGGTCTTGGGTATCTTGTAGTTGTTGCCGCCGGCGGCGATGTAGATGCCGTAACGTCCGTTTAGAATCTGCACATCGGCATCTTCCTCGAAGGTCTTCACCACTCGGTTTGCCTCGGCACGGCGTTTCTCCTCAATCAGTTCCACCGCCTCTTCAAGTGTGATATGTGCCGGTGACATATCTTTGGGAATGGATACGAATTTCGACTTGTGTTTCACATACGGCCCGAAGCGTCCTATGGCCACGACTACATCGCTGTCCTCGAACTGGCCGATATTGCGTGGGAATTCAAACAGTTTGAGGGCTTCCTCCAGTGTTATGGTGCTGATGGACTGCCCCTTGAGAAGAGAGGCGAACTGCGGTTTTTCCTCGCTGTCACCCTCGCCAAGCTGTATCATAGGGCCGAAGCGTCCGATTTTCACAGATACGGGTTTGCCCGATGCGGGATCTGTGCCGAGAACGCGTTCGCCCACCTTGTGCTCCAGGCGTATATCCATGGCGCGGTCCACCTCGGGATGGAAACCCTCGTAGAAATCCTTTATCTCTTTGTGCCACGGGAGTTTGCCCTCGGCTATATCATCGAATTTCTCCTCAATCTGGGCGGTGAAATTATAGTCAAGGATGTTGGGGAAATAGTCGGTGAGGAAGTCGTTCACAACTTCCCCTATGTCGGTTGGGAGGAGTTTCCCTTTCTCGGAGGCTATGGTCTCGGTGCGCTGCTTCTCGATGATTGTTGCGCCGGGGCGCACGGAAAGTATGCTGTAGTGGCGTGCGATACCCTCTTTCTCACCTTTTTCAACGTATTCGCGCTGCTGTATGGTGGAGATTGTCGGCGCATATGTGGAGGGGCGTCCGATGCCGAGTTCCTCCATCTTTTTTACAAGAGATGCCTCGGTATAGCGCGGCGGCTGCTGGGTGAATCGTTGGGTCGCAGTGATTTCGCTGACGGTTAGGGCGTCCCCTTTATGCATGGCCGGGAGGATTCCGGCGGCATCGGTGTCGGCGCTGTCGTCATCGTTCCCTTCGAGGTACACCTTCAGGAAGCCGTCGAAGCGTATCACCTCGCCCGTTGCCACGAAGTGTTCCGGGCGGGAGGCTGGCTGTATGTCGACGGTTGTCTTCTCTATCTCGGCATCGGCCATCTGCGATGCTATCGTGCGCTTCCATATCAGGGCGTAGAGGCGCTTCTCCTGGCTCGTACCTTCGATAGACTGCTTGTTGATATAGGTAGGGCGTATGGCCTCGTGTGCTTCCTGTGCGCCACGGGTTGATGTGTGGTAGTGGCGTATCTTGAGATATTTTTCGCCGAGAGAGGAGGTTATTTCCTTTTGCAGGGCGTTGATTGCAAGCTGTGAGAGGTTGAGCGAGTCGGTACGCATGTAGGTGATGTGTCCGGCCTCGTACAGGCGCTGGGCCACCATCATTGTCTGCGATACGGTGAAACCGAGTTTGCGGGCGGCCTCCTGTTGGAGGGTGGAGGTGGTAAACGGCGGTGCCGGGGCTTTCTTTACCGGGCGTACGTTCACCTGCGACACGGTGAAGTTGGTGTCGGCGCAGTCTGTCAGGAAGCGGCGAGCCTCCTCCTTGTCGGGGATGCGGTGTGACAGTTCGGCGCGTACGGATTTGCCGTCGGCGGTGAGGAAGTCGGCGTTGAGGCGGTAGAACTCCTCGGCGTTGAAATTCTTAATCTCGTTCTCACGTTCCATAATCAGTCTCACGGCCACCGACTGTACGCGTCCGGCTGAGAGCGACGGCTTGATTTTCTTCCACAGCACGGGGCTTAGCTCGAAGCCCACGATGCGGTCCAGTACGCGGCGTGCCTGCTGTGCGTCGACGAGGTTCACGTCAATCTCGCGGGGATTCTCTATGGCGTGGACTATGGCGTCCTTCGTAATCTCGTGGAACACGATACGGCGTGTGTTCTCGGGCTTCAGTCCCAGCACCTCGTAGAGGTGCCATGCGATGGCCTCCCCCTCGCGGTCTTCATCGGAAGCGAGCCACACCATCTGTGCCTCCTTCGCGTTCTTCTTCAATTCCGCCACGAGGGCTTTCTTGTCCTCGGGAATCTCATACACCGGCTCGAAGTCACCGTTGCCGTTGGTGTCGATGCTGAAATTCTTTTTGCGCAGGTCACGGATATGCCCGTAACTTGACATTACTTTATAGTCCGGGCCGAGAAATTTACCAATAGTCTTGGCCTTGGCGGGAGACTCGACAATGACGAGGTTTTTCAGCATCACAATATCGTATTAAACAGAAATTCAGTAAAGTAAATCCTTGCCATCATGGATGTGTCGGCTGTCCGCACCGCAGGCGCCGTGTGCTTGTTCGCGTCCCGGGGCTGCCGCTCCATATCATGATAACACCTCATATTATAACGCTTCAGATTATAATAATGTGTGGCATGAGGCAAATTCGGGCGCAAAATTAGCAATTTTTTCTTATTTGGACAAATTGGCTGATTATCAGAGAGGTTTGGTGAGAGATGGGTACAAATCGTGTACTTCTATGGAAGTTGGCGGAAAGCCGAGAGAAACGATTTTGTGATTTTTAGCCGCCGTTAAGAATTTTTAACTGCGTTCTTTTGCCTGTTTTACCTGTACCGACCTTGAAAAGTATACTTGGAAGCGGACTTCCCGGAGTGGCTTTCCAGAAGTTGCCCAATTTTCAATTTGCAATTTCGCGCACAAAAATACTCAAAATCGGTGGAACACGGAAATATCAGACAGGCAAAATCAGGCTTCCAATACCTGACTTTTTACAGCTCAATTTTCATGTCATCGGTATGGTGAGCATCAAATGTCGGCATTGCTGCAAGAGGGCCAACCGGGGACGGTTGAACCCGTCTTACGACTTACGCTGATATTCCATGTCCCCAATGATTCAATCCACGGGGATAAAGACCGTCATATATCATCAACCTCCGCTTCACTTCGGATCTGATAAATGCCGGGCATTATCCTGTTCCGGGATTGCGCTCTTCATTTTTTTCTCTTTGCCGATAAACAGGCGTATCCATTCTAACCGGATTTGCCGCTCCTTTTTCTTTTTTTCATCGCCCTTATTGTATCTCATATTTTTCACGGTGATGCCGTCCAGACAGTAACGGCATTTTTTATTTCAATGCCGTTGAGCGGTTTTCTAATATCGGGGAGGCCATTTTTAATCTAATGCGTACCTGCGACAAGTGGGTAAGTACGAATTACTTGACATATATAAACGTGTGGCAAAAGAGTATTCGTGCCGACCCGGAAAAATCTCCACATCATCTGATTTGCGAACCCTCAAAGTGGTGTAATGCCACGGCAGGAACAATCAGAACACCTCCTACCACGACCGAATTGTGGATTTGGTGAACTCCAACGACCGACTAATCAAAGAGAGAATGACAGCATAAATGTTTAACCCGACCTGCGCCAGCAATGGCACAGGCCCCAAACACTCCAAAAAACTATGAACGTGATATTTGAAAATACAACCGTCATTTTTGACAACAATATTGCCGATGTGCTGATAGGTTTTGTGAACCATATCCTAATAGCTCACAACGAGGATACTTTAAGAAGATTGGTAACCGACTATGCCGAAAGGACTGATTTTGACCGATATTTCATATATGGATACGGTAGAAGCCATTTTTGGTTGGCTCAAAAGAAAATCACAGACCCCGAAAAGGCCTTCGATTACCGAATACTGATTGTAGAATTCTAAAATCCAATGATATGGCTACCAAAATGACAAGAAATGGAGTGTCAACCACCGTCAGCGGAGAACAATACGAGAAGTTCTACTCCTCACACTGAGGCAAAAAGGTGATACGCATAATGTATGATTGGCGCAATCCCGACACAAACGAACTTTTCTCCTGCGTGGCTCCCACTCTCAAAGAGTGCAGACGCCGCCGTAATGAATGGCTGGACAGGATAAAGAATATCTGATAACAACCATACTTGCCAAGTCGTAAGGAGGAGCGACCTCGTGATGAAGTCGCTCCTCCTGATTTTTCAAAAAATTTCGGTCGCCTTTGGGCGGCTTCTTAAACATATCTTCGCCTATAATTCAATAAAATTTGAACTGAAATTTGAGTTTAATATTTTTTATATTTCTCAAATAATCCTTTTCAGGCAATCTCTTATACCAAGGAGAAATAACTTCTATTTTACCAGTTTCATACCGGCTTTTTTCGCCGGAGCCGCTTGCGAGGCCTCGTTACGGAAATTGACCGGGCCAGACCAATATCCATAGAAGTGGTGTCTTTCAGCCGAGTCGTCAGTTGCCCAAATGTCAAACGTATACGTTCCATCTAGAGCCTTGTAAACGCTGAAGTCACATTCAGTAGCCGGAGCTACCTCTTCCACATATCCCTGCTCGTTCATCTTCATCCATAGTGTGCCATAAAGCACACCGTCAATCTCATAGCCGGGCATCACAGTCCATGCCTCACCGGTTTTCGATGCTGAGTATGCACCGCTCGGTATGCCTTCAGCGAAGTCGCCTGCGACAGTATTGATCTCTACCGACAGCACCTCCTTATGGGGATTGTCTTCAGCCGGCATCAGGTTGAGCACCCAGTTGTTCGCGCCCCTTCCGTAGAAATCACCATAGAGGATGCAATATGCTTCAAAATCGCCGGATTGGAAAGGTATCTCGTGATCTTCTGTCAATGTGGAGAGCGTGCCCTCCCTCGGTGCACCTTTAATCTCAAGTTTGCCGTCAAAACGTCCCGTGGTCTTGTAATCTCCCATCTTGAAATCGAAACTGATGTGGTGTGTTCCGTCCTCATCCTCAGTTACGGTCATTTCCCCTCCATCGAAGATTCCATATTTCCAGTCGGTCGCGCTACTTGCCACAGAAATGTAACTGCCGTTGGCTACCTCTAGCGCGAATTCGACTTTCTTGCTTCCCGGTTCAATGGTATATACTGTACCGTCGGCAGATATCCTGTATTTACCGGCAGGCAGATGGTTGCCCCGGATTTCAGGCGAAGTAACCACAAGATCCAGCTTGTTGCCCGGAGGCACTGGGAAACCATTGCGGTCCACATCCATGTCGAAGAACTGCAACCACAGACTCGACACTCCGTTGTCCGTACCGTAATACATCGCATCGCTGCGCGTCAGTACAAGATCAGTCACATCTTCCGAAAGTATGTCCATAGGAATATAGTCAAGTTTTCCCGATTCATCATCGAACGAACTTGTCACTCCCTCGTAGACCACATGATGCTTGACACCGTCTTCAGTCGTGACCTCCAGATCAAACACTTGAACCCCTCCAGACTTGCTGAAAACCTTGAGTATTCCCTCCGTAAAGCGTTGGTTGACCTCTGTTTTTCCACCGTCTATTGTTTCGAAATATCGGCTGGAATAATCTGAGAACGTTCCCTTATCACGAACAGGCGTGTCATTGCCCTCTTCATCTTTAGTATTTTCAGCGAACACATACTCTCCGTCAGGCACCCTGAGAGGTTCGTTTTGGTCGGCCACGTCTCCGAAGAGGTTTATGCGGTAGTACTGTCCGTAGGGCAGCATCCATCCGCCACGGCCAAGACCCACGTCGGAAAGGAAAAAGTTATAGTTGGCGATGCCGGGACTCTTTTTGTCACCGTAATATGTACCTCGGAAGTTCTGTGCTCTGAACTCCACTTCTGCATCTTTCGGCATCTCAAATGTCAAGCGGTCTACTTCACTGTCGTAGTATGCCCCTACGATTTTGTTGTCTTTCATCAAGTAAACCTTGGCATTGGTATAAGTTCCCCCTATCATCATCGCGCAGCATATGAGCGCAACATATTTCAAAGTTTTTTTGTATTTCATGATTATGCTTGTTGCTTATGATTTTTATTAATTCTGAATCCATTTCAACATAAAAACATGTCACTTAACAGTCTTGTATATATGGCCGTCAGTCACGAGCAAATATACTCCGCTTTGGTAAGGCGCAAGGCTCACACAGCTTCGCGGAGGCGTGTATTTGTCCGAAACAAGGCAACGGCCTGCCATGTCGAAAAGTCCGTAATGCGTTCCCTCGGGCATATCTTTGATAACGAGATAATCCCCCTCTCTACTCACCGTGCCATATTTTTCATCGACATTCGCCACCTCCGTTCCGGCAGAGACAGAGAAAAGAATCTGAAGCACATCCATGCGGGGAAACGAAAGAGTTTCGCCGTTACTGAGTTTGATTTCGACATTCTCCGTGCCGAGACAGATCTCTGACACCGACATTTTCTCGATGAATGTTTCACCTCCATCGCGCATTACGACGTCCAAGGCATCCTGTGCCTCCATAATGCAAGGCGTCAATACCAACGCGCTAGCAGCAAGTAGTATCAATCCTTTCATATATTGGTTGTATTTATATTATTGATTTTTATGTTTGCCTATGATTGTTACTGTTATTTGCTCTTTGGATGGGCATCCCTTATTTAGAGATTTGGATACTCTGTATAGATCTGATTCAATGCGAGTTCCGACCCCTCTTGAATAGCATTTGCAAAACATTGTTACTCCAATGAGGCTTTTTCAAAAGATTGTAAAATTTTTCCGGCTCGAAATAGCCAGAAATCCAAGATTTTTCGTAACTTTACAGTCGGATAGGTATCTCTAAATAAGAGATTTGGACGACCGCAAAACAAAGCGAGCCTCAGAACCAATTGGAACTGAGGCGTTAATGTATATATCCGTCAGTATTCACAAACTCAATCCGCTAACAGAGGCTTTTTAGGATAATCGAATTAGCCTTGTCAACGACCGAAGTGTCAAGGCTGGTGAGATAGATTTGGGTAGTTGCTTCCGAATCATGACCCATTCCTTCGCTGATTACCGATAGCGGTATGCCTTTTGCTTTGGCGGCTGATGCCCAGCTATGCCGGGCGACGTATAGAGTAAGCGGTATCTTTACCCCAACCATATCGGCTATGCTTTTGAGATTATGGTTGATGTTGTACCCGACATTGCGATAGGTGCATCGCTCGTTTGTGCCGGCATTGCGGATAATCGGCAGAAGATACTCTGAGGCATTTTCGGGATATTTGTCAATAATAATCTGCATCTCCTTAGTCCATTCGATAATCATCTGCTGATTGGTCTTGCGGCGACGATAAGTAATGTAGCCGTTTTTCAAGTCGGATTTTTTGAGGAAGGCCATATCTATGAAACTCATTCCACGGAGATAGAAACTCATAATGAACATATCGCGGGCGAAGTCCAATGATGGCGTCAACGAAAGGTCAAGAGCCTTGATTTTCTTGATTGTCGCCAACGGCAAAGCGCGTTTGACGGTCTTGTCAACACCGGTATAGACGTGTCTGAATGGATTTTTGTCCTCTATTATATCTTGTTCCACCGCACGGTTATAGACCGCACGGAGAATCCGGATATAGAACGATATTGTGTTGGGTGAAACGCCTCGTCCCTGTTGCCATGCCTCGTATGCCTCCATAATCTCGGATGTCAGACAATCAAGCATTATGTCCTCTTGATTACGGTAATCGTCCTTAGACGCTTGGCTTGCCAAGAACTTCTTGAAACTGTTGAGAGTGACTATATATGTTTCGGCAGTCCTGACTTTGCCATTCTGCTTTAGTTTAATAATGGCACTCTCCATATAATTGAATAAGGTGTAGTCACTGGCATAGCGGTTGAACTCCTCCACTACGTCATCCACGGTGTATGAAAGGCCGTCCTTGTCAAACTTGCGATTAATTTTCGTCAGTCGCTCCATAGCCCAGCGTATGCGCTCACGAATAGACAAAATGTGTGGTTTTCGCTCACTGTTCTGTATGGTTGTCACCATAGAACGTTTATCGTCCCACTCATGAGGAAACACCTTATAACAGGTGAACAGCTGGCGCACCTTTCTCTCGTGGATTATCTGATAGTAGATAGTACCCTCATGATCCGCAACGGCAGATGGTCTGAATTTTACTTTTATCGAAGCCATTGTGTTATATTTTTTGCTTATAAAATACAGCGAGGCAAGCAATCTGCCTACTGCACATTACATATCTTTGGCTTCGCTCATTTGTCGCAAACGCCATAGTAGATAGGATATCATTTGAGAATCCGGTGGAGAATATCGTTTCCACCGTGCGGCACTTTTGCCGTGCCTTGTCGGGTATCTGGCTTGATAACCATGTCCGGATTACCCACTGACCGAATGACAATTCGCCAAATCATTCATTCGTCAGTCAGTCAATCATTCAGTTGACCAATCAGTCAATCATTCAATCACTCAATCACTCAATCACTCAATCACTCAATCACTCAATCATCTATTCATTCAATCATCAGGCTTTGTCTGAATAAATAAACGACTGAGTAACAGCGTATTCATGCATTATCACGTTCGCACGTCCATTCATCAGTCCGACCATTATCCGGCATTGGTGTTCATAAAACCGGTAAAACAGAGCGTCGTTCAGATCATCTTCTATTGTAAATGCTGTTCTTTTTTTCTGACTGACCGAAGGACAGACCGCTAACCGATATGTATTGACACCTACCTAACCGGGTGACAGGCAGACCGACCGTACAAGTGGCCGAATCTGCAATCAGAACGAACCCCATTCACAAAAAGATTTATGCCTTTCCGAAATTTCCGCCATATTTCCGGCGATTTCCGCCCTGACGCAACCAACCGTCGCCGAAAGTGTTACGCATATACACGCATATCACACTTTAACGTCCTTTCTTTCACCGCAACCAACAGACAGCACTTTATACACATCATGCTCACGACTCACTCATCATCAGGAGTTATCGTTTTCGATGCTCACAAAAGCATGGCGAGGTATGTTTTCAGCAGCGCGAAATTGATTTAGCTGCTGAAAACCCTCGCCGAATGTTCGGTTGGTCTTACTCCAAAGTCGTAATCCCCATTGCCGATTTACACTCTCCATTTTCGTTTTTATTTTTCATTGATATTGGCGGCGAAAAGAAAAAAGCCGATAAATCATATTTGACTTACCGACTTTATTTTTAGTTGCGGAGCTTACACGGCTACATAATTTATTTCACCGAGCGAGTTGATTGCGTTCTGTTTGAGGCTGTCAACCACATGGAGGTATCTTTCGGTCATTCTCACCGAGGTGTGGCCCAACAGACTTGACACTGTCTTTATGTTCGCACCTTTGGTAAGGACATTTACCGCGAAGCTGTGGCGGGCACAGTGCCACGTGATTTTCTTTCGGATACCCGCTTCCTTAATCCATTTCGACAGATAGCGATTGCAGATGTCGTGGTTCGGTACATCGAACAACCTTTCTTCATAGTTGTCACTTTTAGGCTGACCGATAAGCCGGATAAGCGCATCGCTCAAAGGTACGATTACCCAGCTGCAAGAGCTGTGGCCTTTCGTTTTCTGCTGCTGGAACCGGAGTGTCTTGGTGGCGTAGTTAACATTACGGTATGTCAGCCGGCTTGTATCGCACCATCTCGCCCCGGTGTATAACCCGAAGATGAATGCGCGGTGAATCTCCGGACTTTCCCCTTTGAAATGTGTTGAAACAATCCTGTCGATTTCTTTGGGCAACAGGATTTCTTTTTGCAGCGTCATGTTGTCATTTTTGATTACAAATCCCCGGCACGGATTTTTCTTGATGAGGTCTTTATCGACAGCCGCAGTCACCATCCGCTTGAACATTCGGAAATAGGCTTTCGGCCCGTCTCCCTTGCCGTTGGCTTTAAGATACTCAACGAATGCCGCAACCATCTCCGGCGTGAGTTGTGTCATTTTCAGGCGTTCCTTGAAGATTGCGTATTTGGGAGTGGAGGCGAGGAAGTTCAGGAATTTCTTCAATCCGCGCAACTGGGTCTCGCGGATGTGTTTTGTGAGAGCCGGAGATTTGCAGAACTCGCGGCAGAACTCTATGAAGTCCTCATCCATATCTTTGCGTAGCCGATAACCAGCCTTGTCCTTCAGGAAAGACTGCTCACGCTCAAAGCGTATCTTCTCGGCAAGCGCAATTGTGTTCTTGTTATGTTGACGCTCCTGCGAGGTTCGAGGGTGCAACCAGATATAAAGGTTGAGCTTCTCTTTCTTGCGAGTGTGCTTGATTCTGAACTTCGGTTTCCCTGCCATCGCTCCTTCGGTGTAGAACACCTGATTGCCGTCCTCGTCAATCACGGGAGTTTCAGTGCGACCTATATAGTATTCAAGGTAGAGGCTTGCACGTCCGTCGCTCAATTCCGATTGCAGGAGCTTTGGGATTTTGCTTTTTGCGATTTTCTATCTTTGCCATAAAAGTCTGATTATCTGATTTTGTACAAAGATAATCCGAGGTGCAGGAATTTGAAAATCGTACTACACACTCCTTAACACTTCACTCATCCCAGCTACTCCCGAATCGGAGTACAAAACGTGTGCTTTTTGAGAAAATCGCCCCAAACCCAGCCAAATCTCCGAAATTTAACATATTGCTAAGACGCTAATTTGCTTACCCTTAACTGTAATCCCATTTTCGCGCTTTTATATCGAGGAAAATTAGCATTTATTTCTCATTCGCGCAAATCCCCCTGATTGTCAGTATGGTTTGAAAATTCCCAAAGACCCTACCATTCTAATGAATTAGGGTTTAATAAGAAGTCGTAAATGCTCATCGTGGTAATTCCGGCTTCGTTTCTTAACACGGGTGTATGTTCTCCGAGAATGACAATCTTTTTGAAAGAATCATCAACCTTCCGCAGTGATGTCTCCTCTTGGGCAATCTTTTCCTCGTTCTCCATTCTGTATGCAGATTGGATATAATAGCGGGCGCTTCCAAGGTTGCATACAAAATCTATCTCATATTGTCGACGTATCTGTCGGCCATCCTGTCTTATCACAACCGGGACGACACCGACATCCACATTGAAGCCGCGCATACGAAGTTCATTGTCTTTTAGATTTGTGTCACGTGTGACAGTTTTATAAAGACAAAATTAGCAATTATTTCTCATTCGCGCAAATTCGGTGATTATCAATGTGTGGCAGTAAGGTGTTGGGTACGAATAGTGTGTTTTTCAGAGATTTCATGTGTACAGAGATATATGAACATTTCAAATTTATATACTGCTTTTATAGTGGCGCCGGACCTCCGGGACGGCAGGCCACCAGAAGAACGAAAGCCGCATTTAATGGGGTAATTTTCGGCTATG
>CAJUBM010000017.1 GCA_910584735.1 uncultured Muribaculaceae bacterium | reverse complement strand
AAATATTAATATTTTAATAACAGTGGTAAGATTTTTATCGCACCACTACTAATAAGAAGTAATAAAAAATGAACGTAAGTAATCGGAACCACAGACATCTAAGTCCGTGGTTCCGCAAAGATAGCATTTATTTTTGAATCGCACACCATCGTGCGATTGTTTTCAGCCATGGATAGAGAAAGATTATTTCTCTGCGGCAGCCTCGGGAGCTATGAGCTTATAACCCTTTCCGTGGATGTTGATAATCTCAATAGCAGGGTCATCTTTAAGATGTTTGCGCAGCTTGGTGATGTAGACATCCATGGAGCGGGCATTGAAGTAGTTGTCATCAATCCAGATAGTCTTGAGGGCATAATTGCGCTCAAGAATCTCGTTAACATGAGCACACAGAAGTGTGAGCAGTTCCGATTCCTTGGTGGTAAGCTTCGTAACCTTGTCATCGATGAGAAGCACCTGTTTCTGGGTGTCGAAAGTGAACTTGCCAATCTTGTACATGGTGACTTCCTTACCTTTCTTCCCTTTAACGCGGCGAAGGATAGCCTCGATACGGAACACGAGTTCCTCCATTGAGAAAGGTTTGGTGATATAGTCATCAGCACCGATTTTGAACCCTTCCAGAATATCCTCTTTTATAGTCTTGGCTGTCAGGAAGATGATGGGAACTTCCGAATTTACGGCACGTATCTCCTGAGCCAGAGTAAAGCCGTCCTTCTTAGGCATCATCACATCGAGGACGCATATATCGTATTTCCCTTTAAGGAACGCCTTGTAGCCGGCTTCGCCGTCAGCATAGAGATCGGTATTGAACCCCTTGGCCTGGAGATACTCGCGCAGGAGCATACCCAGATTTTCGTCATCCTCGCATAGGAGGATCCTCATACGGTCGTCCATAGTCTTTTAAATTTTATTTAATATTATAATTCTTAAATTAACTGAATTGTTCACGGGGAATTAACATTTCTCTTCCCCGGAGGTCTCATCCCCCTTGGAGTCGGCCTCATCTTCGGTGAGCAAAGGAAGAATGATAATGAATCGCGTCCCCTTGCCGAGCTCGCTCTCAACCTTGATTTCCCCACCCATAAGGGTAGTCATCTTGTTCACATATGCCAGCCCGAGGCCGAACCCTTTTACATCATGCCGGTTCCCGGTGGAGACACGGTAGAAGCGTTCGAAAATCTTTTTCAGATTCTCCCGCTTTATGCCTATGCCGTTGTCCGACACCACTATCTGCAACCGCGCCCCCGGGATGTTATGGGTGGAGATATTAAGTCGCAGAGGCTCTTCCTCCTTACGATATTTCACGGCATTGTCAAGCAGATTGAACACTACGTTTGTGAAATGCATCTCATCTACATTAACGATAGCATTAGTCGCATCAAGATGGGTAGAAAGCTTGCCGCCATATTTCTCCACCTTCAACCTGAATGTGTTGGCCACGTTTGAGATGAGTGAATTGGCGTCCACATCCTGTAGACGCAGTGTGGCTTTCTTTTTATCAAACATAGACATCTGCAACACCTTCTCCACCTGGAAACGCAACCGCTTTGTCTCATCGTTGATAACCGATGATATATGCTGCAACATGGCCGGCGACTTTCTGACCGATGCATCGTTGAGCATCTGCGCGGCCAAAGATATGGTGGAGATAGGGGTCTTGAACTCATGGGTCATATTGTTGATGAAGTCGTTCTTCATCTCCGTGAGTTTCTTCTGCCTGAACGACAACACTATGGTATAGATGAATACAATCACCAGTATGAACGTGAAGACGAACGACGGTATAAGGAACTTCACCGAACTGAGGATATATTTCGTCTTCGATGGGAAATAAACTTTCAGGTAGTTCTTTCCCTGCTGGGGATCGTTGCGGAAAAGCGACTGCACGAACACCGAATTGTTGAGAGCCGATGCATCAACGTTAGCGAATCCGGCAGTCTGATAGAACGCATGTCCGTTGCGGTTTACCACAGCGAACTCAAACGGCAATTTAAGCCCGTTGTTCTCCAACTCCCTCTTCAGGTAGTTGCGCACGGCCGTAGAATCGGCACGTTCCTGTATCGGCCGGTCAGCGGCCTTGTTCATAATGCTTATTATAACATCGTCTATCACCCCCTTTTGGTAGAGATACTGGTCTTTAAGCTCCTCCCGCATGGTGTTGTAACTCGAAGCCAGAGCGCCTTCCTCGCGCTGGAGGTTGTAAATCTTGTTCGGATCGGCCCTTACATTTACGTCTCCCACGATTCCGCTATGTGTCGTAAAGGTATATCTCATCCCTCCCAGACGCGGTGTTCCGCCATACTGCGAGTATATCGAGGCAGACTCTACCTCGGCAACATCCTCTTCGAGGAAATATTTGGTCTCGTCCTGTTCCAACAACGAGGAGACAGCATACAAACTGCGGCGAACTCCTTCCGTGAACTGGTCATCGCGCATCCTTATCATGCTCTCCATGTACATTATCTGGATATAGAGGAGACATAGCAGGGTAAGTGCCATCAGGGCGGCCAGAAGCCATATCGTGGATTTCTTCATTCGTATCTATTATGTAGTAAAGAGGCATCTGTTATGCTTTATTAACATAGATTGCCTTTGGTAAGTTTTGGGAGGCGTGGATAAAAAAGCCACAACCATTAACAGTTGGCGTCAAAATTAACATTTAAGGCTTAATTTAACAAATAATTTCCAATGTTTTTGCTCCCCACTTTCCTTTTTCCACCGCTATAATAAGCCAATTGCCAAATCCGATGTGGAATGGATGGCACTTTGCAAATAAAAAAATTGTAATTTTGCAGATTCTTTGCCCTATAGAGGGCGCACCAGACCAAACAGCAGCAATAAAATCCTTTTATAAGGTTTTAAGACAATGAAAGATAAATTGACAGGCAGATGTGACAGCGGCACAGGTGTGTACGGCCAGTTGTTTATGTCATTCCTACGCATCGGGGCCTTTACTTTCGGCGGGGGATGGGCTATGATTTCGCTCATTGAGCGCGAGGTGGTTGAAAACCGCCGGTGGATTCCCCGCGAGGAGTTTCTTGATCTGTTGGCCGTAGCACAGTCACTCCCCGGCATCCTGGCCGTAAACATATCGGTAGCCGTAGGTGACCGACTGAGGGGGATGCGAGGCTCGGTGGCGGCAGCCCTCGGCACCATACTCCCCTGCTTCCTGATAATACTTGCAATAGCCATATTCCTTACCCCTGACCTTATACAGAACAACAAGGTGGTATCTTCGATATTCCGAGGTATCCGCCCGGCCGTAGTCGCCCTGATAATCGCGCCGGTTATAACGTCCGCACGGTCGGCAAAGATAGGCTGGCGAACGATATGGATTCCAATCGTCGTAGCTGTTCTAATCTGGTCGAAGCTACCTTATATATCCAACCCGATTCTATATATAATATCGGGAGGCGTATGCGGCTGGCTTTGGCTCAGGAGACAAGAAAAACGTCTGAACCTGCGCCAGCTTGAAAAGAAAGAGAAGGAGGAGGGATTATGATATATCTTAAACTAATCTGGAGCTACCTTAAAATCGGTCTTTTCGGATTCGGAGGAGGATATGCGATGTTGTCGCTTATAGAGCGTGAGATAGTGGGTCCCGGATGGATTACAGAGAAGATGTTTACCGACATTGTAGCCATCTCCCAGATGACCCCCGGGCCCATTGGAATAAACTCAGCCACGTATATAGGCTATGCGGCCCCTATCCACGCCGGATATGCCTCCCCTTTGTGGGGCTTACTCGGATCGGTGATATGTACATTCGTTGTCGTACTGCCATCGTTCCTATTAGTTGCCTACACAAGCCATTTTATCCACAGACATAAGGAAAGTCTTGTCATTCGCGGAATCTTCAAAGGATTGCGCCCTATTGTAATAGGACTAATCGCGTCAGCCGCCCTGCTGCTTATGAACGGCGAGAACTTCGGCAATGAAAATACTGAGATTCTCATCTCTATAATCATTGCAGCGGCCTCACTTTCGATAGTACTCTTCACAAAGATACACCCTATCCTGGTGATAATCGCTTCAGGCATAGCCGGATTTCTGATATATTATTTCTAACCTCGTGTGACAATGGATTATTTTCAGACCATAGATTTCCTTTTTTCCCAGACCCCGCAGTTCCAGCAGATAGGTGCGGCAGCATATAAACCCGGACTTGGAACCGTGCGCAAGCTCGCCGATGCCTTTGGGAATCCTCAGCACAAGCTGCGTTGTGTGCATGTAGCCGGAACCAACGGCAAAGGCTCCACATCGCACTCCATCGCATCCGTATTGCAGGCTGCGGGCTATAAGGTCGGTCTGTTCACCTCTCCACACCTTATAGACTTCAGAGAACGTATAAGGATAAACGGGGAGATGATTCCCGAGGACGCGGTAATCCGTTTCGTCGAGCAGTGTAGAACTACCGATGTTATCGAACGCCTGCAACCCTCATTCTTCGAGCTTACCACCATTATGGCTTTCAAATGGTTCGCCGATTGCAAGGTAGATTTAGCCGTGATAGAAGTTGGTCTTGGGGGGCGTCTGGATTCAACAAACATCATTTCTCCCGTATTATCCGTGATAACCAATATATCAAAGGACCATACGGCGCAATTAGGGAATACACTTGCAGAAATAGCGTCCGAAAAAGCCGGTATAATAAAACCTGGAATACCGGTAGTTATAGGTGAGGCTTCCGAGGAAATAGCCGAAGTGTTCCGTAGGAAGGCTCAGCAGGAAGAGGCGCCGATAATCTTTGCCCAACAGGCCCTCCCCGCCTTTGAAGAATCATGCCGGCCGGCTAACGACACCCTCGAAGCCCCTACCCCGTTCGGCACTGTCTCTTTCGACCTTACAGGCGACTGCCAGAAACTGAATCTACGAACCATAATAACGGCTTTGTCGCAACTACGCCGCATAATCCCATTTTCCGACAACGCTGTTTTAGAGGGCCTTTCAAACGTCAGAACGCATACCGGACTTATGGGACGGTGGATGCAGTTATCCGACAAGCCGCTGACCATATGCGATACGGGGCACAACATCGGGGGCTGGGAACTGTTAGGGCCACGTCTCAGACAATGGGAGGGTCCGCTATTCATGGTTATCGGGTTCGTAAACGACAAGGATATAACCCACATCCTGCCCCTTATGCCGCGTAAAGCACATTATCTATTTACACGTGCCTCCGTACCTCGCGCACTTCCGGCAGAAAATCTTGCCAGCACAGCCCGCGAAGCCGGATTACATGGCGAAGTCATACCTTCCGGGGTTGACGAAGCCATAAGACACGCACAACATCTCGCCGCACAAAGCCCGGACAGCGCACGACCTATGATTTTTATAGGCGGAAGCACGTTCGTAGTCGCTGATGCACTTAAGTTCTTCAATGGGCCTACTACAGACTGATTGAGAAAACCCTCCCGGCCTCATAAGTGTTTTATAGTTGATATTCAACTAAAATTTGCGCATTATGAGCCAGGAAGAGAGCTACAGAAAAAGGATAGTGGTTATAGGCGGAGGCTTCGCCGGATTGAGCTTTGTCAAGAGGCTTGATCCGCGAAATTTTGATATCACGCTGATTGATAAGAATAACTATCATTCCTTCCCGCCGCTTTTCTATCAGGTAGCATCGGCCGGACTTGATCCGTCAAGTATCTGTTTCCCTTTGCGTCGCGAGTTGCGCAAACGCCGTAAAAATTCGTTCGGCGTAAACTTCAATATGGGTGAGGTGGAACGTATAGACACCTTGAAACGCAAAGTATATACCCGGCAGGAAGCAGTGCCTTACGACATTCTTATAATTGCGGCCGGGACCACCAATAATTTCTTCCACATCCCGGATTTAGAGCGGCGTGTCTACACCCTGAAGTCGACCGCCGAGGCCCTTCGTTGCCGGAATGATATTTTGAAACGTCTTGAACGGGCCTCCATAGAGACCGATGCCGAGAAGAAACGCCATCTGCTATCATTTGTAGTAATCGGCGGTGGCCCTACCGGGGTGGAGATTGCCGGGGCTTTGGGAGAGATGAAACGATATGTCGTGCCACGCGAGTATCCCTCAATATCACCTGAGGAAGTAAATATCACCCTTATCGAGGGTACGGACAGGCTCATACGTAACCTGGGAGAGAAAAGTTCCGAGAGTGTGCGCCGTATGCTCGGTCAACTTATGGTGACGTGCCGCCTCGGGGTAAACGTGAGTCATTACGACGGGCACGAAGTAACACTTGCGGATGGCTCACAGATTTCAGCCGATACAGTGATATGGACTGCCGGAGTTACCGCCTGCAGTTTTGATTTCGGAGATGCCGTACCTCGTGAGCAGTATATCGGCGCGGGAGGACGTATCCTCGTTGACGGGTTCTGCCGGGTCACATCTCTGCCTGGTGAGATTTATGCCCTTGGCGATATAGCCTTAATGACACAGGGGCCGGACATTGACCCGGCTTTCCCGAAAGGACATCCCCAACTGGCCCAGCCTGCGTTACAGATGGGCAAAATGCTGGCACACAACCTTTCCAAACCGGAACAAGCCTCCCCTTTCCGCTATCATGACAAAGGAGCGATGGCAACCGTAGGACGCAACCGCGCCGTAGTGCAGCTAAAGCATTGCGAGTTTTCGGGATTCTTAGCATGGATGGCATGGATGTTTATCCACCTTATCTCCATACTTGGATTCCGCAACCGGCTGACAGTGCTTATCAACTGGATATGGGCATATTTCAACTACTCCACATCGCTCCGGCTGATGATACGCCCATCCTCATTTCCTGACGATTTGCCGCCGTTGGAGGGGTAGGACGCAGCGTTGATTTTGTGTTATACGACATATTGCTTGGTTAGTAACGAGGAACTCCTTATATTTGACGCACCAAATCATCCATGAAAAACTAACCTTAGAACATGAACCAACATCTTTGTATGACCAAAAACCGAATTGCGGCTTTCCTTGGGAAAGCGCCCTCGGAATTTACGCGCGAAGATATTGTGCGCTACATTAACGAAAACAATATCGGGATGCTCAATTTCATGTATCCCGGTGGTGACGGACGTCTGAAAACATTGCAGTTTGTAATCAATTCGCAGGAATATCTTGACGAGATACTCCTTGCGGGAGAACGCGTTGACGGTTCGAGCCTTTTCCCTTTCATCGAAGCTCAGAACAGTGACCTGTACGTAGTGCCACGGTTCAGCACAGCTTTCATGGATCCGTTCGCACCCGAACCCACATTGGTTATGCTCTGCAGTTTCTTCGGCAACGATGGCAGACCCGTAGAATGTACCCCCGAATACACACTCCGCAAGGCATGCGACCGCTTCACGGCCGAGACCGGGCTTATCTTCGAAGCGATGGGAGAATTGGAATATTATGTAATCTCCCCATGCACGGAGATGTATCCTGTGGCCGACCAGAAAGGGTATCACGAGTCCGGTCCCTTCTCAAAATTTGAATCATTCCGCGCCCGTTGCATGAGCCTCATTGCCCAGTGCGGAGGACAAATCAAATACGGACATTCCGAGGTGGGCTGTTTCACGCTCAACGGCATGACCTACGAACAGAATGAAATCGAATTCCTCCCCGTGGACGCCCGGCAGGCAGCCGACCAACTCCTTGTCGCCAAATGGGTGATTCGTAATCTTGCTATGCAGGAGAATCTTATCGTCACCTTCGCGCCCAAGATTATCGAAGGAAAAGCCGGATCAGGCCTCCACATACACATGCGCCTGAAAGACAAGGATGAACGCAACGTGATGCTTGACAACGACCGCAAACTATCTAAAGAAGCCCGCAAACTCATAGCCGGTCTGATGGTTATGGCACCCTCGCTTACAGCTTTCGGCAATACGATTCCTACCAGCTATCTGCGATTAGTGCCGCATCAGGAAGCTCCGACAACCGTATGCTGGGGCGACCGCAACCGCTCGGGACTTGTCCGCGTCCCACTTGGATGGACCTCTTCATCAGACATGAGTGCCCTGGCAAACGGGCATGAAGCCGCCCCCATGAAATTCGATGCATCTCAACGTCAGACAATCGAAATCCGCTCAGGCGACGGTTCGGCCAACGTGTCATCATATATTGCCGCTATAGTCATGGCCGGTATGCACGGCTTCCGTCTCCCCGATGCCGAAGAAATTGCCAAATCCACCTACGTAAGCGGCAATGTACACTCCGAGGAAAATGCCGAACGGTTCGCCGACCTGGAGGCACTTCCCGCAAATTGCGCCGACAGTGCCGACCGTCTTGCCGCACAACGTGCTATTTATGAGGAATCAGGCATATTCTCCCCGATGATGATTGACGGCCAGATCGCCGCCCTCCGCTCTTTCAAGGATGAAGACCTCCATAACAAGGTCAAAGAAGACCATGCCGCGCTACGCTCCATGATTTCAGAGTTCTTCCATTGCGGATAATCGCAACCCATAAGATATAATAACGGCGGTGTTGTCACTTCATCCTGACACACCGCCGTTATTATATGAATCTACATCTCCCAAAGAAAAATATTGATTTGTTGAAACTTGGTGTTTCATATATAATCAATATTGCGTAATTTTGCAGGGTAATACAACTATATTCCTCCAAATCCATATCATTCATCACATCCTTTATGTTAAGAAAAATCAGGATTACCCTCGCAATCCTATCTATCCTTATGGTTACCGCCCTGTTTCTTGATTTTACGGGGTCAATCCATAAATGGCTCGGATGGATTGCCGACATCCAATTCCTACCGGCTCTCATGGCGCTGAATGTAGGCATAGTAGTCTTTCTCCTGTTGCTCACCCTGGTGTTTGGCAGAGTATATTGTTCCGTAATCTGTCCACTCGGCATATTCCAGGACATAGTGTCGTGGCTTTCGGGACGCCGTAAGAAAAAGAAGTATCGCTTCGGCTATTCTCCGGCCCATACCCGGCTACGTCTCGGCATCCTGATCCTTTTCGTAATCGCTGCGATTGCCGGCATAGGGTCGTTCGTAGCACTCCTGGCGCCCTACAGCGCTTATGGCCGCATCGTGCAGAATCTGTTCTCCCCCGTCTATATCTGGTTCAACAACATCCTGGCCTATTTTGCGGAACGGGCTGGCAGCTATTCATTCTACCATAGGGATGTATGGATCAGAAGCATCCCGGTATTCATCGTGGCGCTTGTAACATTCATCGTAATCGCCATCCTCGCATGGCGCGGTGGAAGAACCTACTGTAACTCAGTCTGCCCGGTAGGCACACTTCTTGGCGCCATATCACGTTTTTCATGGCTCCGCCCGGTAATAAACACCGATAAATGTGTAAACTGCGGACTATGCGCCAAGGGATGCAAGGCATCTGCCATCAACCCTAAAGAACACAAAATCGACTACACCCGATGCGTGGCCTGTATGGACTGCCTTGAGGAATGTCATACCGGGGCTATATCATATACTTCGAAACGAACTGCAAACGAGGCTTCCGCCAAAGGAGCCGACAGCCTTAAGAATGGTGGCCGCCGTCTCTTCATGGCCGGGGCAGCCGGAGCCATAGGAAGCTCCGTTATTTATGGAGCGCGTAAGAAAGTGGACGGCGGACTTGCAATAATAGAGGACAAAAAACTTCCCGAACGACATACTCCGCTGGTTCCTGCCGGAGCGCTGAGCCTCAATCATCTGAGGCAACATTGCACGGGATGCCAATTATGCGTGTCCGTCTGTGAGAACGAAGTTCTCCGTCCATCATCCGACCTACGGTCTTTGATGCAGCCCGTCATGGAATTCGACAGGGGATATTGCCGCCCGGAGTGTACGGCCTGCGGCGATGTCTGTCCGGCTGGCGCCATCAAGCCGGTTTCGCAAATCGACAAATCCTCGATACAGGTAGGACATGCCGTATGGGTGGCAAATAACTGTATCGTTACAACCGATGATGTGGAATGTGGGAACTGTGCACGCCACTGCCTTGTAGGGGCGATAACCATGGTGCCGTCCGACCCTTCCGATAAGGACTCCAAGAAAATCCCGGCAATTGACGAAAACCGCTGCATAGGATGCGGAGCCTGTGAAAACCTATGCCCCGCACGTCCGTTCAGCGCCATCTACGTAGAGGGACACGAAAGGCACAAAACAATTTAACTCCGAAATTCCATAAAAACGAAAATAAGTAACTGGTCGAAATTATTTTAATGTTTGTCCGAGGAAAATTTTTAGAAGATTTTCTCGATGAAGAAGGAGTGTAGCGAGCTACACGACTGATGAAGAGAGGAAAAGATTCAAAAATTTTGCCGGAGAAACATTGAAATAGTCAGACCAGTTAGTATAAAATAATTTTGAACAGTTACTTACGATTCCCCATTATGGCATCAACATATTCAAGGCGTGATTTCCTAAAACGTTCCGGTCTGGCTGCAATTGCAGGTTCGGCCATACTTTCCGCCTGCCGCAAACAAGATAATACGATAAATAGCGAGGAGGGTGCTGCCGGCTCCATACCAAAAGGACGGATGGACTACCGCGTCAATCCAAAGAACGGAGACAAGGTGTCACTGCTCGGCTACGGGTGCATGCGTTGGCCCTATAAGGCAGATAACGATTCCGAGTTGGATCAGGAAGAGATAAACCGCCTTGTTGACAAGGCTATGGAATATGGCGTGAACTATTTCGACACATCCCCGGCATATCTGCAAGGTATGTCGGAAAAAGCCACAGGCATAGCGCTCGCCCGCCATCCGCGCGACTCATATTTCATAGCCACGAAACTGTCAAATTTCGACCCATCCACATGGCCTCTCGAAGAGGGTATAAAGATGTACCGTAACTCTATGAGGGACTTACAGACGGACCATATAGATTATATGCTGCTCCACTGCCTCGGTGTAACAGACGACCCTATGGGCGCCTTGAAAGGGAGATTCATTGATAACGGACTGTTGGACTTCCTGTTAAAGGAACGTGAGGCCGGACGCATACGAAATCTCGGTTTCTCGTGGCACGGCGATGTGGCAATCTACGACCTGCTTCTGTCCTGGCATGAGAAATATCACTGGGACTTCGTGCAGATTCAGAGCAACTATCTTGAATGGAACAACGGCACAGACCTCTCCGCCGGCAATGTGAACACCCACTACCTTTACGAAGAACTGGTGAAGCGCGATATCCCCGTGATAATAATGGAGCCCCTGCTCGGAGGACGTCTGGCAAAGCTCCCTGACCATGCCGTAGAGATGCTAAAATCGCGTGAACCTCAGAAAAGTGTAGCATCCTGGGCCTTCCGATATGCCGGTACGCGCCCCGAGGTGCTCACCGTTCTGAGCGGGATGACATATATGGAGCATCTTGAAGACAATCTACGCACTTTCTGTCCGCTGAAACCCTTGTCGGAGGAAGAGATGGAATTCCTTCACGAGGTGGCCGGTGTAATTGCTTCCTATCCTACTGTGCAGTGCAACGAATGTCAATACTGCATGCCCTGTCCTTACGGGCTTGACATTCCGGCCATATTCTCCCACTATAACAAATGCGTGAACCAGGGGAACGTCCCCGATTCTCCCGAAGCAGCCGGTTATGCCGATGCACGGCGCGCCTTCCTGGTAGGATATGACCGCAGTGTGCCGAAGCTCCGACAGGCATCGCATTGCGTAGGATGCGGCAAATGTAAGAGCCATTGTCCTCAGAATATAGACATCCCGGGCGAACTGGCCCATATAGATGTGCTTGCCGAGAGTCTGCGGCAGGGTACACCACCAGAAATGAGCGCTTTGGTGAGCATCCTGAAGAAAGGCAACTACTCCTTGGTGGTAGACAACGGACGTATCACGAAATATAACCAGCGTGGTATAAAAGACCTCTATAGTCTCCTTACAGAGAAGCCACGTATGCTTGACCATGCCCGCGTTGCCGACAAGGTAATCGGGAAAGCCGCAGCCTCACTTATGATTCTGGGCAAAGTAAAGGAAATCCATACCGGAATAATCTCTACACCGGCAAAGGAACTGCTTGCCAATTATCCGCACATAAAGCTGTCCTACGACAAGGAGGTCCCGGAGATTCTGCAACCTAACGGCGAGATATGCCCCATGGAGGCCCGCTGCGCAGACACATCTAACATCTATGATATGCGCCAACGCATAGAAAACTTCATGAACGCGCCCAAGAAAGCCTGAAGAATCTGATGCAGAGGCACAACCTTTTATGAAGGCAGATTGTTAATAGAGTAAACCAAGGCGAAAATAATGTAAATTATCAAGCCTGCGGAAAATTTATTTTATATGGTGTTTGTTGAAATCACAAAACAACTATTTAGATATGAAAAAAGCTCTATTGATGATTGCTCTCATGCTGGGTTGCATGACCGCTGTCGCTCAGAAAGTCGACAAGAACGAGACGAAACAACTTCAGGCGTTCCTGTCGCAGCAATCTGAAAAAGAAGGTACCAATGCCCAGGTTCTCGGTATTTCCGACCTTAAGAATCCGGCAGCATGGGAAGGTGTAACGGTTACCGACGGCCATATCACCGCCATCGAATGGAAGGACAAGAAACTGGCCGGTGACCTTAATCTCTCAAACTTCAGCGCCCTCAAGTCGGTAGATGTTTCAAGAAACCGGCTTACCTCGTTAAACCTCTCCGGTAATAGCGCCCTTACCGACCTGAACGCCTCGCGTAACCGTATAGGCGATATAAACCTCACAGGCTGTACCGGGCTGGTGAATGTAAAGGTATATAAGAACCGTATTACCGAATTCGGTATTTCAGACGTCCCTGCCATAAAGACTTTGAATATATCGAACAACTACCTTGTAGAACTAAACGTTGCCAATTCCACCACCCTTGAAACCCTCAACTGCCAAGGGAACCATCTTGAGGCTCTGACCGTGAACTATTGCACCGCATTGAAGAATCTCTATTGCGGATATAACAAACTCACATCCCTTAATCTGATGGGCGTTGAGAATCTAAAGAACCTCAACGTGGATGACAACGAGATTGCCAACCTCATAGTAAGCGGCCTCCCCTCGCTGAGTTCGTTCATCTGCTCCGACAACAATATGCAGACTTTGGCAATGCGCGACTGTACGGCCCTCCTTGACCTGGTTTGCTCATACAACGACCTGACTTCGCTTACCGTTGAGAACTGCCCCCAGCTGCTGTTCGTTGACTGCTCGTATAACGACCTGACCCAGCTTGACCTTTCAAACCAGACATTCCTCCAGCGTCTGCTCTGTAACAATAATGAGTTGAACCTTTTGGATGTTTCGTTCGACCAGGCTCTGACCTATATCAACTGCCGCTACAACACCATCACGGACTTCCGTACCGTAGGCTGCAACTCGCTCTCTATGGTGGCCTGCCAGTGGAACTATTAACAACGGCATAGCCGCCTGTTAAAAGGCGTGGATATGATATGATTTTGCGGGGTATGCATCTGAATTCAGATACATACCCCGCAAAATTTGTATTATCTGTTCATGATATGCGGCTAAGGTCAGCCGTGGGTGGAAAGAGAGCGGCGAGATTCGGAAGCAACATGCCATTGGCCGGCAGACTCAGTGTCGGATCCTTTTCAAGGATGTTCTGCACCTCTGTGCGGGCAGTCTGCACCAGTTGGCCGTCTGTCGCAAGATTAGCAATGTGCAAATCCAACGGTATGCCGCTCTGCATTGTACCCTCTATATCACCCGGGCCACGCATCTTCAGGTCTGCCTCGGCAATCAGAAAGCCATCCGTTGTAGAGGTCATAAGTTCCAGCCGCTTCCTTGTCTCTGATGCGATTTTGCGCTTGGTCATAAGGATACAATAACTTTGGTCGGCCCCGCGCCCTACCCTGCCGCGCAACTGGTGTAACTGGGAAAGTCCGAAACGTTCGGAGTTCTCAATTACCATAACCGATGCGTTCGGCACATTCACGCCGACCTCTATAACCGTTGTCGCCACCATGATATGCGCCTTCTTCTCGGCGAATAAACGCATCTGATGGTCTTTTTCAGCCGGTTTCATGCGTCCGTGCACCATTACCACATTGTAATTGGGAAACGCCTCACGCACAAAATCATATCCCTCCTCAAGCGAACGCAAATCAACTTTCTCATTTTCCTGTATGAGAGGAAAAACGATGTACGCCTGACGCCCGATTGCCAACTGGCGCCCAACAGCCTGTAACACCGACATGCGTTGGTCCTCATATCGAAGCAGCGTGGCAATCGGTTTTCGTCCCGGCGGGAGTTCGTCTATTACAGAGACATCCAAATCGCCGTATAACGTCATTGCGAGAGTTCGCGGAATCGGGGTTGCGGTCATCACAAGAACGTGGGGAGGCCGAAGGTTTTTCCCCCACAGGCGTGCACGTTGCATAACTCCGAAACGATGCTGTTCATCGATAACCACCAAACCGAGGTCTCGAAACTTCACCCTGTCTTCTATCACCGCATGTGTACCGACAAGTATATGCAGCGATCCGTCCGCAAGCTGTCGGTCAATATCGTCTCGTTCCTTTTTCCGGGTAGAGCCTGTGAGCAGCCGTATGTTTATTCCGATAGGGGCACCCAGGTTACGTAATGCCTCATAATGCTGCGTGGCGAGAATCTCGGTAGGCGCCATTATGCAGGCCTGCGTACCGTTATCAATGGCAATGAGCATCGCCATAAATGCCACGACGGTTTTCCCCGATCCCACATCGCCCTGCAACAGACGGTTCATCTGGCGTCCCGACCCAAGGTCGGAGCGTATCTCGTGCATCACCCGCTTCTGCGCCCCGGTAAGTGGGAAAGGTAACGTCTGAGAATAGAATCCGTTAAAGAACAATCCTATACGTGGAAATAAACGGCCACTTACCGAGGCCGAACGGTGTGAGGAATACAGATGTATCTTCAATTGCAGATAAAACAGTTCCTCAAACTTCAACCGTTCGCGGGCATGCTGCAATGAATTGTTATCAGGCGGATTATGTACCCATCTGATAGCATCGGCGACTTCCACGAGCCGATAGCGGGAGATGATTTCAGCCGGAAGCGTCTCATGGATAGAGGAGGCGTAGACATTCAGAGCCGTCTGAACCCACTGGAATATCGTGCGCGAACTGACCGAGCAGTTTCGCAGACGTTCAGTGAGCGGATATACACCTCGCAGGCCTCGGGAAGCCTCGGCGGTCTCTGTCTTGTCAACCTCGGGATGTGCCATGCTCCAGTGCCCGTTGAACTCCTGCGGTTTGCCGAACAATACATATTCCGTCCCCGGGAGATACGCCTCACGTATTGCCTTTATACGCCTGAACCATACCACCTCCATCGTACCTGTACCATCGGTAAACAGTCCGACAAGCCGCATCTTCGCACCCTCGCCGGCTGTGGTGAAATTCAAGAAACGTCCGCGAACCTGTACAGACGGCATCTCCCCGGAGAATGAGGAAATCGGATAGATATGCTGGCGGTCGACATACTGAGAGGGGAAATGGTGCAACAGGTCGTAAACCGAATTTATTTTCAGTTCCTCCCGAAGCAGCCGGGCCCGGGAGGGTCCGACACCCTTTATGAATTGTACATCTACCTTTCTGAGATCAGGCATCTCGCTATTTTCAAATCTTCCGGCGTTGTTATCTTTATATTCGTCCGCGAACCCTCCACGAGCACGATATTCGTAAACCCGGAGGCGGCCAATACAGACGCATCATCTGTAAACTCCGGCCTATAAGGTTCCTCATAAGCCTGCCTCAGTCGCCATAGTGTGAACCCCTGCGGGGTCTGGACGGCCCGGAAGCGTGAGCGGTCGACAGGACGTGAGCTGACATCATCATCATCCAGCTCCCTTATCGAATCATAGATCGGTATAGCCGGAATCGCTCCGTCAGTATTCAGCAACGGACGACAAACTGCCTTTATCACAGTGTCATCCACTAATGGACGTGCGCCGTCATGCACCAGCACCACCGAACGCGGCGTTGCATCCTCCCCGATAGCATCCAGACTGTTGCGGACGGATTGCCAACGTGTCTCACCTCCCGGCACATATATAGCGTCCATATCGGACGGGACCGCCGTGGAGACAAACTGCTGCCAATGGGAAAAATCCTCCTTCGGAAGAGCGAATATTATACGGCATCCCGGCAACGCCGCATGGAATCTCTTAGCCGCGCAGACACACACCGGCCTGCCTGCCAAATCGAGAAACTGCTTGGGAGTGTCGCCGCCGAAACGGCGTCCCGCTCCTGCCGCAACGATAATTACATACTGTCTGGGGCTTTGCATACCTGTCTTTTTTGTTCAAAGTTAGTTTTTTTCTCCCATCCGACCAAAAAAAGCATTTTTTTAATCACAATCTCCCTCGGACGCGTTTTTTAGGGCTGTCTTACATCTATATCGAAAGAATTATTTTGTAACTTTGTCAATTATTTCTAACGGTTCGATGGAACACAACGAAAAACAGGAAATACTTGATAAACGTTACCTCCGGATGGCTGAAATCTGGTCGGAGAATTCCTACTGCCGCCGTCGAAAGGTAGGGGCTATAATCGTGAAAAATTCGATGATTATCTCCGATGGATTTAACGGCACTCCATCCGGGTTTGAGAACGTGTGCGAAGACGAGGACGGCGTGACCATACCCTATGTCTTACATGCCGAGGCCAACGCGATCACCAAAGTGGCGAGGAGCAACAACTCATCCGACGGAGCAACCCTATATATCACGGCCTCCCCGTGCATGGAGTGCGCGAAGCTCATCATACAGGCCGGCATCCGCCGGGTGGTTTTCCATGAACTGTACCGCATCACCGATGGCATAGACCTGCTGCAACGCGCCGGGGTGGAATGTACGCATATCCCGGATATAGAAAACTGAACCTTTACAAAAGAACAAACGCACCGAATCACGGAGCAATCCATATGAATCACTTGAAAAAAACTTCTGTCTGGCTTCCTCTAATCGTAGCCCTGGCATTTATTGCCGGCTTTCTGACATCGGCACTCCTACGTTCGGGAGGCGCCCCCTCTGCTACACAGAAAAAGTTCCAGACTGTGATGAATCTTATAAAGAACGACTATGTGGACGAAGTTGATCTGGACTCCCTTTTAGAGCATACTCTCCCCTCTCTACTCACCAATCTGGATCCACATTCGGCATACATCCCCGCTTCCGACCTCCAGGCAGTGAATGACGAACTCGACGGCTCTTTCTGCGGAATAGGGATACAGTTCATGCTAAACAACGACACCATAACAGTGTTGGAAGTGATCGCCGGAGGTCCTTCCGAGAAGGTCGGTGTTCTTGCCGGAGACCGCATCATAAAGGTCGATGGGAAGAATGTAGCCGGAACCGGGCTCACCAACGAACAAGTCCTGAAACTGCTACGGGGTGAACGCGGCACAAAGGTAACGCTCTCCGTAAAACGCCCGTCCTCGAAAAAGACACTCAACTACGAGGTGGTACGCGGTGACATACCTGTCACCTCCATCGATGCAGCCTACATAATCGAACCCGGAAAAGCCTACATAAGGGTAAACAAGTTCGGACGCACAACCTACGATGAATTCTGGCAGGCTCTCAACGACATGAAAGCCCAGGGTGCGAAAGACTATATAATAGATTTGCGTGGCAACACAGGGGGCTACATGGAGATCGCCTTCCTCATGGCAAACGAGTTCCTTGAAAAGGGACAGATAATTGTATCGACCAAAGGACGCGACTATTATTCCTCCACCACGGTAACCGCCGATGGCACCGGGTCGTTCAAAGACGCACGTCTTGCCGTGCTGCTCGATGAGTTCTCGGCATCTTCATCGGAGATATTCGCCGGAGCCATACAGGACAACGACCGTGGTCTGGTATTGGGACGCCGTTCATTCGGTAAAGGGTTGATACAGCGCCAGTCGGTACTTCCCGATAGCAGCGCCATTCGACTTACGGTTGGACGATACTATACCCCGTCCGGCCGATGCATACAGAAAGACTATTCCAATCTGTCAGCCTACGAACACGATATCATCGACCGCTATAACCGTGGCGAGATGTTCTCGGAAGATTCCGTGAAACTGAACAAGGAACTGTCATTCCGCACCATGCATGGCCGCACGGTATATGGCGGCGGAGGCATAATGCCTGACATATTCCTCCCTAACGACACGTCCGGCATAACGTCCTATTATATTAATGTGGCAAATGCCGGGTTGTTCCAAAAATTCGCGTTCGACTATGTAGACGAACACAGAGCCGAGCTATCAAAAGCCGACAATCTTGAACAACTCCTCACGCTTCTGCCCGATGACGAAATCCTTCTCCGCCAATTTGTGGCATATTGCGTACGCAACGGAATAGCAGCCCGCTGGTATTACATCAACATTTCCCATGATTTGATTGTTAACCAACTGAAAGCGCTTATTGCACGTGACGCGATGGGATATAACGCCTATTTCACCATATCCAACCTAATTGATTCGAACGTGCTGAGGGCTCTTGAAGAGATTGACAAAGGAACGGCGGACTTCCCGCTCCGCCCGGCGAATCCACAAAAAGGAAAATAGCCTATATCATGGACAAGAATGAGATACGTGCGCGCATCAAGGCCCGCAAAAGCCTGCTTTCCCCGCAGGAGAAGGCACAGGCGGCAAGAATGGTATTCGAACAACTCGAACAATCGGCAGCCTTCATGCTTGCCGAGAGGATTCTGCTATACCATTCGCTGCCCGATGAATTGTCAACCCATGAGTTCATCAACAAATGGGCCGACATGAAAAGATTCTTCCTTCCGAGGGTAAACGGCGTCAATCTCGACATCCTCCCCTACGACCGCACGAAGATGGCTTTAGGGTCGTTCCATATCGAGGAGCCACAGGGTAACGACACGGTGGATGTATCTGAGATCGAGCTTGTCGTCGTCCCGGCAGTAGCCTACGACCGAAGGGGCAACCGCGTGGGGCGCGGAAAAGGATTCTATGACCGACTTCTGGCAGATACCCGCGCCACCAAGGTCGGCGTAGGGTATGATTTCCAACTAATTGACGAGGATATACCCGCCGAAAGGCATGACGTAGCGGTAGACGTGGTTATAACCGAATCGCGGCGTATTGTAATAAAACATACACGACAATAGAGGCAACCGTCCTCATATGTCCTTCATTATCACTTATGATTTCTATTCAGAACTTATCGGTAGAGTTCAGTGCAAAATCGCTTTTTGACAATATAAACTATGTGATAAACCGGCGCGACCGTATCGCCCTCGTAGGGAAGAACGGCGCCGGCAAGTCCACGATGCTTAAGATAATCGCCGGACTGCAACATCCCACATCCGGCATGGTTGCAGTTCCGGCGGAAACCACCATCGGCTATCTCCCGCAGCAGATGAAGCTGGAAGATTCCGTCACGGTGATAGACGAGGTCCGCAAGACATTCTCGCATGTGGACGCAATGAAAGAGCGTCTTGAGAGAATGAATACGGAACTGGCCGAACGAACAGACTACGAATCAGATTCCTATCAACGGCTGATTGAATCGGTGACCGACCTCACCGAGCGTCTGGCAATGGAGCAAAGCGAGAACTTCGAGGCGGAGATGGAGAAAACCCTTCTCGGACTTGGCTTCGTTCGCGAGGATTTCAACCGCATGACGGCTGAATTCTCCGGTGGTTGGCGTATGCGTATCGAGCTTGCAAAGCTGCTTTTGCGCCGCCCGGACGTACTGCTGCTCGACGAGCCGACCAACCATCTTGACATCGAATCCATACAATGGCTTGAACAGTTCCTTGTAGCCAAGGCCAACGCGGTGGTGCTGGTGAGCCACGACAGGGCATTTATCGATAATGTCACCAACCGCACCATAGAAATCTCATGCGGTAAGATATACGACTACAGCGTGAATTACTCCAAGTTCGTGGAACTGCGCAAAGAACGCGTGGAGCAACAGATGCGCGCCTTCATGAACCAGCAGAAAGAAATTGCCGATACGGAGGCTTTCATAGAGCGGTTCCGCTACAAGGCCACAAAGGCGGTGCAGGTGCAGAGCCGCATGAAACAACTTGCCAAAATCGAACGTATCGAGGTAGACGAGGTAGACAATTCGCGGCTCAACCTGAAATTCCCTCCCGCACCACGGTCGGGGGATTACCCTATAATAGCTGACAATGTAGGGAAGGCTTACGGCGACCACCAGGTGTTCGACCACGCCACTTTTACCATAAAACGTGGAGAGAAAGTGGCATTTGTGGGAAAGAACGGCGAAGGTAAATCCACACTGGTGAAATGCATCATGTCGGAAATTCCATTTACCGGCTCGCTTAAGATAGGACACAACGTGAAAATAGGCTACTTCGCTCAGAACCAGGCACAACTCCTTGACGAAGACATCACGGTGTTTGACACCATAGATCGGGTCGCGGTAGGCGACATACGCATCAAGATACGCGATATACTCGGCGCCTTTATGTTCGGCGGCGAGGCATCCGATAAGAAAGTAAAGGTGCTTTCAGGTGGAGAAAAGACCCGCCTGGCAATGATACGTCTGCTCCTTGAGCCTGTGAACCTGCTTATTCTCGATGAGCCTACCAACCATCTTGACATGAAAACCAAGGACATCCTGAAACAGGCAATACGCGATTTCGATGGTACAGTAATAGTGGTAAGCCATGACCGCGAGTTTCTTGACGGACTGGTTGAAAAGGTCTATGAGTTCGGAGGTGGAAAAGTGCGCGAATGTCTTGGTGGCATATACGAATTCCTTGAAAAGAAGAAACTTGCCTCGTTGCAGGAGTTGGAACGTTCACGCAATTCTATGCCCAAGGCTGAAAAAGTCATGATCTCTTCGCCAGGCAACGGCACATCCGGGAATCCGACAAATGAGGCAGTCACATCCAGACGTTTGTCTTATGCCGAACAACGCGAACGCGAAAAAATGCTCCGCAAGGCATCCAAGAAAGTTGAGGAAGCCGAGGCTTCGATAGCCACTATAGAGATGGATATTTCCGAGATTGAAGCCCAGATAGCTGCCGGAAAAACCGATGTAGACATATTCACAGCCCACCAGAATCGTACCCGCGATTTGGAGAACGCCATGAGCCTTTGGGAACTCGCCTCACAGGAACTGGATGAAATGAAAGCCAAATTTGACAAATAGAAGTCGCGGCAGATCCATACTACGACCTAATGAATAATCCGGCCCGGAAGGCATACAAAACCCTGTCAGGGAAATACGGTAATATAGTGCTGAACACACTGTATGTCACAACTGTGGCCGTAATGTTCCTCCTTATGCCTCCTCTGGCAGATGATTTATGGTTCGGATCCGAGATTTATACCGCCCTACAGGGCGGCTCCGATATATCGGAGCCGGTCAGAGACACATGGCAGCTACATTATCGCTATGACAACAGCCGGTTGGCCAATGTGGTATTCGTAATATTTCTGTTATTGCCGAAATTTGTAGGGAACATCGTTGCCATAATGGCTTTTGGAGCGACCTTGTATATTTCCTACAGACTGATAAGTCAATTCTCCGAGCGACCATGTAGTGACAAAACAGTCCTCATTTTCCTGTTTCTCGTTACGTTTGCCCTGCCGTGGTATGATAATATGGCACTGGAGTGCTACCAGTTCAACTACATCATATCAACGTTCTTGGCGCTCTGTGCGGTATGGATGTTTTTTAACTCAGAGACCGGCGCCAGATTCAGGCCATTTCTTTTGTTCCTTTTCGGGTTGATTGTCGGAGGATGGCATGAGGGCTTCAGTGTACCTGTATTTTTCGCATTGTCAGCATGCATAGTTCTGTTCAAGAAGTATCGTAATCTGAGCAATATCCTGCTACTTCTCGGAATAGTCGGCGGTATGGCATGGATATTCCTCAGTCCCGCCTCTTTGTCAAGACTGAAAGATGGCGCTGATTTGATTTCAAGCCGCCGCGTCCTTGTAATCATCCTCTCCCATCCGATATTTATATTGTTATCCGTGATAACGGCTGCCTCAATATGGATACGCCGTTTACGCCGCTTCGCCACCTCCCCGTTATTTATATGCCTCTATCTGGCAGCGGTTTGCTCTTTCTGCATCCATGCCGTAAGCGTCCTCTCCCCTCGTGCCGGATGGTGGTGTGAATTCTCCTCAATATTATGTTTGTGCTTTGCGCTCAATTGCCTGATAGACCATTGTAAGAAATGCTCCAGAAGCATATTGGCACGAGGTCTGTATATATCAGGCATATTGTTGATATTTGCCCACTGGTTTCTCGTGGACTATCATACCTATAAGCTATATGCGTCTTACGATAAAGTTGTGGCTGACTATAAGGAATCATCAGACGGGGTAGTTTTCGCCGAGTTCATCCCGGAATATGCATCTCCGCGTCTGGCTTTAATGAGCCCGTCGTTCATTATCTACCATGTGCCACAGTTCCGTTCCATGTTTGAAGGTTATTTCAGATTGGATAAGCCCCTGAGTGTGATTCCTAAGGAATTGGAATCCGCAACTTATTCTGACGGGAAGCCTGTTGGCGGGAATCTCGGCGTCCGCGAGATTGACGGCTTCTATTTCATGGAGTATGACCGTTTCATGTCCGAAGTTAGAGAGAATGGCGAGAATGGCGAATTTACAGGCACGATAGGTATCGGAAACAGACATTACAACGGGCGCCGGATATTTTTCTTCCATTATCGTAATACTCTTGGAGAACACCTCACCTATCTGCTACCTTACAGAGTGTATCTGGAAACCACG
Source organism: uncultured Muribaculaceae bacterium (assembly GCA_910584735.1). GTDB lineage: Bacteria > Bacteroidota > Bacteroidia > Bacteroidales > Muribaculaceae > UBA7173. The sequence continues at coordinate 8,515 of CAJUBM010000017.1, read as the reverse complement.
TTCGGCAAAATATCCTCAATCGGATTAGACAATGAGACTTCCTATTAGCATCAGAATAGAGACCGAAAATATACAAAAGTTTATCCCATTGCTTCTCATTGGCGATGAGCAAGAGGATATGATATGGAAGTATCTGCCACGTTGCACCCTTTATGTAGCTTCGCTTGGCGGGGAGGACATCGCAGTATGTGCCGTGACCTTTGAGGAAGACGGATACATCGAAATAAAGAATATAGCCGTCAAGGAGTCGTTTCGCCGTCAAGGTATCGGAAAGGAGATGTTGCAACACATAAGGGAACGTTATCCGCAGCAAGGGATAAAGGTCGGCACAGGAGAGGTGCCGTCAACCATGAATTTTTATATAAAGTGTGGTTTTACCTACCATAGCAGGGTCACGGATTTTTTCACATCAAACTACGACCATGAGATTATTGAAGACGGAATCCCCCTTAAAGACATGGTTTATTTTGTTATGCCCCATTTGCGCATGAGGTAAAAAAAGAGTATCTTTGTGGGATGTTTCAGGATGTGGAACACGGCATACATAATGCGTGGATTAATCCACCGGCTATTCTGCACCCTTAATAATCATTGTATTTACAAACTGTTAGGACTTTTCATATATGGAAATTATCGGCAAAATCATTGTGGCTCTTCCTGAGGTCTCGGGCGTATCAAGCCGTGGCAATAGCTGGAAGAAGCGTGAATATGTGCTGGAAACAATCGAGACATACCCCAAAAAGATTCATTTTGATTTTTTTGGCGAACGCGCTGACCAGTATCCCCTCAATATCGGCGACACCATAAAGCTCAGCTTCGATATTGAGAGCCGCGACTATAACGGACGGTGGTACACATCAATCCGTGGCTGGAAAGCCGAACCGGCACAAGCCGAGGCTATGGCAGCCCAGGCGGGAGGCTTTGCCCCTGCAGGACAGGCATTTCCTAACCCTGCCGTACAAGGCGGCGCACCGACACCTTTCCCTCCCGCACCGCAGGCCGATGCGTTCCCTACCCCACAGTCGGCGCCCAATGACGATCTTCCTTTTTAAGAGATTGCCTAATAAAACAAGGCATTTTAGCGTGTAGGGGAAAGCAGCCGGTTTATGTCTGCCGCGTTTCCTCCGAAAATATTTGTTGTTCATAATTCTTACCGATTTGGGCCTTTTCAGCAAATTTTTCTCTAAAGAAAAAAAGGAAACTCTGGACAATGGTCTGGAGCGTACCAAGCAAGGTTTTTTCTCCAAGATTACCAGGGCAGTAGCCGGGAAATCAAAGGTTGATGACGATGTGCTTGACAATCTGGAGGAGGTATTTATCACCTCTGATGTCGGCGTTGACACTACCTTGAAGATTATAGACCGTCTGCAAAAACGTGTAGCACGTGACAAGTACGTAAGCTCTTCAGAGCTTAACGCATTGTTACGCGATGAGATTTGCGAGTTGCTTGCAGAAAACAACAACGAGTCCACAGAGGATGATTTCACCGTGCCGTCATCCCATCACCCTCATGTAATCATGGTGGTAGGTGTGAACGGTGTAGGCAAGACCACGACAATCGGAAAACTCGCTGCCCAATTCAAGGCTGCCGGCAACAGCGTGATGCTCGGTGCTGCCGACACATTCCGTGCCGCCGCAGTGGAACAGCTTGACATCTGGGGAGAACGTGCCGGAGTGCCTGTGGTGAAACAGAAACTCGGCGCGGATCCGGCAGCGGTGGCTTTCGACACCCTCCAGTCTGCGAAGGCAAACGGTGTGGACGTGGTGCTTATCGATACCGCCGGACGCCTCCATAACAAGAAAGGACTCATGGACGAATTGTCGAAAATCCGCAACGTTATGGACCGTGTTGTCCCGGGGGCCCCCCACGAGGTGTTGCTGGTGCTTGACGGCTCTACAGGACAGAATGCCTTCGAACAGGCCCGTCAGTTCGTGGCCGCCACGCAGGTAAACGAACTTGCAATCACAAAACTCGACGGCACAGCCAAGGGGGGTGTAGTAATCGGCATATCTGACCAGTTCAAGATTCCGGTAAAGTATATCGGTCTCGGCGAAGGCATAAACGACCTGCAGGTATTCCATAAGAAAGAATTTGTGGAGTCACTTTTCGGAGAAAAATGAGATGTCATAAATCCGGCATAAACGGGCCTAAGGTAAACATCATCTCCCTCGGATGTTCAAAGAACCTGGTTGATTCGGAGCGTCTGATGAAGATGCTTGAGGATGCAGGATGCCGAGTAGAGTTTGAATCTGACCAAGGAGCCGACATAGCGGTAATTAACACATGCGGGTTCATCGGCGATGCCAAGGAGGAGTCCATAGACACGATTATGCAACATGTGGATGCAAAATCACGCGGACTGATTAAGAAAGTCTACGTGATGGGGTGTCTTTCGGAGCGTTATCGTGACGATTTGATTGCCGAGATTCCGGAGATAGATGGCTTTTACGGCAAATTCGACTGGTCAGGGCTCGTAGAGGAAATCGCATCGCAGCATCCACAGACCCGTGATGACAAAGTTCCCTTTAACACCTCCATGTACGGACGCAAGGTCACAACCGGGCCATCACATGCGTTTGTAAAGATAGCCGAAGGATGCAACCGCTATTGTGCGTTCTGCGCAATCCCACTTATCACCGGGCGGTTCAAATCGCGTCCCATAGAGGAAATCGAGGACGAGGTTAAGAGTCTGGTTGCATCCGGTTATTCCGAATTCAATATCATCGCCCAGGATTTATCGAGTTACGGTATCGACCTTTACGGCGAGTTGTCACTGGCCTCACTGATAGAGCGTCTTGCCGATATTGACGGCGTACACTGGCTCCGTCTCCATTACGCTTATCCCGCCCAATTCCCTTATGATGTTCTTGATGTTATGCGCCGGCGCCCTAACGTCTGCGCATATCTTGACATAGCCTTGCAGCATATCTCGGACAACGTGCTTGACAACATGCGCCGCCATATCAACGGCCGGCAGACACGCGAACTCCTTGCCGAGATTCGGCGCAGGGTTCCGGGAATCCATCTGCGTACGACGCTGATGGTGGGCTTCCCCGGCGAGGGGGAAAAGGAGTTTGAAGAACTCCTTGATTTTGTGCGCGAACAACGTTTCGAGCGTATGGGCGCGTTCGCCTACTGCGAGGAAGAGGGAACTTTCGGCGCAAAGAATTTCAAAGACGCGATAGACGATGAAACCAAGCAACGGCGCCTTGACAAGTTGATGACGCTACAGGAGGAAATATCGCAGGAGATACAGCAACAGAAAGTCGGCTCTAATATAGAGGTAGTAATTGATTCGGAAGAGGAGGACTACTATGTGGGACGCACCCAGTGGGACAGCCCCGAGGTAGACCCGCAGGTACTGATAAAGAAACAACGTACCCTTATCCCGGGTCAATATTATATGGTTAAGGTTACCGAGGCTCTCCCGTTCGAACTTATAGCAGAACCATGCTGAGAGAATCTGCGATAGCTGGCATATTAAAAGAATATATATCGCTGGCCCTACTTAAGGGGGTGGATTTCGCCGTGTGCTCTCTGCCGGAAGAGAATGAATTCCATTTCTTTCTCCCGGAGTTTGCAGAATCATCCCCTTCAGAGGGATGCTCAGGAAATAAGGTATTTGAAATAGGAAGATGGCTAGCCCCGTATAGCGACAGGATTTCAATCGCAGGCGAGGTGAAGCCTCAACCGGCGCTTGTGTTTCTACAAAGCCTTCCTTGTAAGGAGATAAGGAGCGATGCCACACTGCCCGCACTAATAAATTCCACAGGATATAACGAGTACATCCGCGCTTTAAAAGAGATTATAAAATCCTGTAGCAAAAGAGAGGGAAAGACAGTATTCTCACGTGTGATATGTGGAGAATTAGACCCTGAGGCCACGTGGGAGGACATATTCATAGAACTGTGCGACACCCATCCCGACACGTTCCGTTTTATATTCCATTCCGAACAGACCGGCGCATGGATGGGGGCCACCCCCGAGACATTGTTGGATGTGGATTTTTCCTCCGGCAGATTTGCGACCATGGCTTTTGCCGGGACACGCAAACAGGTGGATGCAGATACACCCTGGGATCAGAAGAACATCAGGGAGAACCGTTTTGTGAGCGAGTTCTTACTGGAACGAATCAAGAGTTTTGGCTTAGTGCCGGAAGTCTCTGAATTTGAGACGGTGAGATACGGAACAGAGATAGAACACCTATGCCGATGCATACACGGGAATCTCGGAAACGTTCCATATCCCCGGATTATTGATGCGATAAACCCTACACCGGCCCTTTGTGGCACACCCAAAGAGGCGGCAATAGTCGACATCGAACGCTTCGAACGCCATAATCGCGGATGTTACGGAGGTTATGTGGGCCTTGCCTCTCCTCATAAGCTGCGGACGTTTGTCACCCTGCGTTGCTGCCATTTTTCAGGGAATGATTTATGCATCTATGCCGGAGGAGGCATCACCCCCGACTCCGTTCCTGAAAAAGAATGGCATGAGACCGAGGCCAAATCAACATTCTTCCAACGCTATCTCCTCAGAAAAGTGTAACTTTGCAAAATAATAAGGAGAACCGACAACGTCCTCTCTGATTTTGATTTCCAATGGCTGAAGAACAGGTAAAAGATCCCAACAACGACAACAGAACCGACAAGAAGCCTTATCGGCTCGGAATAGCGCTTTCCGGCGGTGGCGCACGAGGATTCGCCCATGCCGGTGCTCTCAAGGCTATTGAGGAAGCGGGGCTGAAGCCCGACATAATAGCAGGCGTAAGTGCCGGGGCGGTGGCCGCAGTGCTGTATGCTTCCGGGATTCCGGCAGACGAGATTATGCCTCGCTTTTCAAAAAAATTCAGCGACTATTGCAAACTCGCCATAAGCGAGGGTGGCGGCCTGTTCTCTCTTACAAAGATGAAGAAGTTTCTCATCACCAACACGGGTGTTGAGAATCTTGAGGATTTGAAAATTCCCACCTACATAGGTGCTACAGACTTCGACCGTGGAATCCCGGCAGAGTTCCACACCGGCCCGCTCGGAGAGAGAGTATGTGCCTCGTGCAGCATCCCCATAGTATTCCGCCCCGTGAAAATCGATGGTGTGAACTATGTCGACGGCGGTGTGCTCCGCAACCTACCGGCATGGACTATCCGCGACAAGTGCGAACGCCTGATAGGCATCAACTGCTCCCCGCTCACAACCTACCGATATAAAAAGTCTATATTCGACATTGCCATGCGCACCTACAACCTGATGGCTAAGTCAAACCAAGAAGCCGACATGCGTATGTGCGACCTGGTGATAAAAACTCCGGAACTGGCGAAATATCAGGTTTTTAACCTGAAAGACATACAGAAAGTCTACCTCAGCGGATATGCTGCCGCCCACCGGGCCATAAAGGAGTGGATTCAGGCAAATCCTGACGCGATAGGATAGATGCCATCACAGATTCCCCATACAATCCCCAAATCCCTCTAACCCATCTTATCACATTTCTAAAATCATGCCTAAAAAAAACAAACCTGTCATATACCAGATGCTTCCACGTCTGTTCGGAAACACGAACGAGCATTGTATCCCTAACGGGGACATCTCCGAGAACGGATGTGGGAAGATGAACGATATAACACCTGTGGTTCTTGATTCGCTCAAGGCATTAGGGGTTACACATATGTGGTACACCGGCGTTATCGAGCACGGACACGCCACAGACTATTCCAGATTCGGCATCATCCCGGATAATCCATTTGTGGTAAAGGGTAAAGCCGGATCGCCATATGCCATCAGCGACTATTACGATATTGACCCGGACATCGCCGTAGACGTGCCTAACCGTATGGAGGAGTTCGAGAACCTTGTAAAGCGCACACATGCAGCCGGAATGAAAGTGCTTATTGACTTCGTGCCGAACCATGTGGCACGGCGCTATCATTCCGATGTGGCTCCAAAAGGTATCGAGGATTTCGGCCAAGGAGACGACGTTACGAAATTCTTCTCCCCCACGAACAATTTCTACTACATCACCCGGCAGCAATTCGAACCACAGTTTCCCATAGATGGATATGTGGAATTTCCGGCAAAGGCCTCCGGCAACGACTGCTTCACGGCGTTCCCCTCGCGCAACGACTGGTACGAGACAGTGAAACTTAATTACGGCGTGGACTACGGCAACGGGACATGCCATTTCGACCCGGTGCCTCCTACATGGATGAAGATGCTGCACATCCTCCGCTACTGGGCTTCGAAAGGCATTGACGGCTTCCGATGCGACATGGTGTTCATGGTGCCTGTCGACTTTTGGGAATGGGCCATACCGCAGGTGAAGGCCAGCTATCCCGAGATTCTCTTTATAGCCGAAATCTACAACGTTGACTCCTACCGGGAATTCCTTTCCCGCGCAGGATTCGACTATCTTTATGATAAGGTGAATCTCTACGACACGTTGCGGGCCGTGCAATGCTATCATGTCTCTGCGGCAAAGCTTACAGATTGCTGGCAAAGGATTGACGGCATACAGGACCGTATGCTGAACTTCCTTGAGAACCATGATGAGCAACGATTCGCATCCGGGCAATATGCGGCAGACGCTAACAAGGTCCTCCCCTCCTTAGTGGTCAGTGCCACGATGTCAAATTCCCCCTTCATGATCTATTTCGGCCAGGAACTTGGCGAACCGGCTGCTGATGCCGAAGGGTTCAGCGGACTCGACGGACGCACCACGATATTCGACTATTGGTCAGTCCCCACCGTACGCCGGTGGCTGAACTCCGGGAAAGCCGACGGAGGTAGATCTTTCACCTCCGAAAAAAATCTACGTGCGATATACAGCCGTGTCCTTAATCTGCTGAATTCCGAAGTTCCGCTATATGACGGCGAATTCTTCGACCTCATGTATGTGAACTTTAACAACCCGCACTTCTCCCCGCATCATAACTATGCTTATCTCAGGCGCAAAGATGACGAGGTGATACTTATCGCAGTCAATTTCTCCGATGAAGCACGTAGTTTGCAAATCAACATCCCCGATCTGGCTATCAACATGTATGGCATACGACCGGGGATACGGGATGCGGTAGAGCTAATTTCAGGACGCAAGGACAAAGTTACCGTCAGCGCCGAGCATCCGTTCTCGACCCATATTGCTCCATGGGGCGCCGTAATGTGGAAGTTTTCAGCGACCGACAATGAGAAGAGAGGCACTAAACATGCTGGCACAAAGCCCGTTGGAAAGTCCGTAAAAAATATTACCCCACAAAAGAAGCGTAAAACCGCAAATAAATAGTACCTTTGCACATCAAAATATCAATCCTCGATAATGAATCCCAATCTTCCACCTATCAAGGTATTTTCCGGCACAAAGTCGCGCTACATGGCCGAGGAAATCTGCAAAGAACTCGGTATCGAACTCGGTGCGATGAACATCCAGCACTTCGCCGATGGAGAATTTGAAGTTTCCTTTGAGGAATCAATCCGTGGTTGCGAGGTCTACCTGGTACAGTCCACATTCCCCAACAGCGACAACCTTATGGAACTCCTGTTGATGGTTGACGCCGCCAAACGCGCATCGGCAAAATCAGTAATCGCCGTTATGCCGTACTTCGGCTGGGCGCGCCAGGACCGCAAGGACAAACCCCGCGTATCCATTGCCGCAAAACTCGTCAGCAACCTTTTGCAGGCAGCAGGAATCGACCGCGTAATCACTATGGATCTCCACGCCGACCAGATCCAAGGATTCTTTGATGTTCCCGTAGACCACCTCTATGCATCATCGGTATTCATCCCCTACATCCAAAGTCTGAAACTGGACGACCTCGTTATAGCCACCCCCGATGTAGGCGGTGCAAAACGAGCCAACTCCTATGCAAAATATCTGAACGTACCCTTGGTTCTGTGCCACAAGCAGAGAGCCAAAGCCAACGTGGTTGCCACAATGACTGTTATCGGAGATGTAAAGGACAAGAACGTCATACTCATCGATGATATGGTAGACACCGCCGGAACAATCACCAAAGCCGCCGACCTGATGCTCTCTGAAGGCGCCAAATCCGTGCGGGCCCTTGCCACCCATGCCATAATGAGTGACCCCGCATCCGAGCGGGTTGAGAACTGCGGTCTTACCGAGATGATTTTCACCAACTCCATTCCTCTTAAAAAGAACTGCTCAAAGGCTACCATCATATCAGTAGCGAAACTTTTCGCCGACACGATACGGAGGGTACATAACTTTGAATCAATCTCATCGCAGTATCTGATAAAATAAATGGAATATTAATCACACTAATCCCACCTGGAATTAATCAAACTCCGTCACATTAGATTTATCCATACCCTTACCTAAGGCGTATCTATAATCTATAGTCGATTTATTTGATTAAAAACGCCGCAGATTTGTGTGATTAAACAAAAATAGCTAACTTTGTAATCAGAAACGGGAATCGGTGTTCTATCCATCATTTACCCGTTTCTATCGGGGCGTAGCGCAGTCCGGTAGCGCACCTGGTTTGGGACCAGGTGGTCGCAG